>JAZDKI010000037.1:0-8168 GCA_043803165.1 Microcaldota archaeon | reverse complement strand
CATGACGACTTTCGCCACCGGGGCCCCGTTGCCATCCACCAGCGTCGTAGAGCCGAACATCAGTCCGGCGAACGCAGCAGAACTCGCCAAGATCGTCGCCCCTGCGACGAATGCTCCGATCTTTTTCAGGTTGACTTTCATGTTTTCACCTTTAAGCAGCCGGTAGCATGCCTACCAGACGAACTGGATGGGGATATAATATTTATAATAGCAGGCATCGGCCGGATTTATAAGAAAAAGGGGTGAAAATCAGGAAATGGGATGGGCCGGTGCGTGCGTGGCGGGGTTCAGAATACCTTCTCGCCGACGTACACTTTGATCCCGGAAGGCGTGACCTTGAACGGGACCAGATCGCGCGAGTGGTCGGTGCCGCGCATCTTGAATATCTCGAGCGCGCGCACCCGCCTGTCCTCGCGGTCCAGGTTGTATAGGTTGATGATCCCGTCCATCACGAAATGCTCGATGTCGAAGCGCATCTCCTCGCGCCTGGCGCTTGTGGCCTCCACGGTGGTGATGGTCGTGACATCCAGGTTCCGCAGAAGCGAGAGGAACTCGAAGAGCGTCTGCCTGTATTCTATGTCGTTCTTGAACGACAGGCGGATCATGGTCGCCGAATCAATCACGGCGCGCTTTATGCCTGTGGAGGTGATGCGGTCCTCGAGGAGGTTCGCGACCTCCTCCAGCTCCATCTTCTCCGGCTTGACTATCTCGAGGCTCTTGTCCGTGATGAGCTGGCTGGTGTCTTTGAGGAGCGGGAAGGTGTTCTTCATGTTCTCGATGATGTCCTCGGTCGTCTCCTCCAGGGATATATATAAACCGGGCTCGCCCATCTTCGCGCCCTGGTATAGGAATTCGAAACCCATCGATGTCTTGCCTGCACCGGGCCCTCCGTATAAGGCCACGTGCCTGCCTGCGGGAATGCCGCCGTTTAGCATCTCGTCCAATCCTGCTATGCCTGTCTTAACACGATCCATGATGACCACGTCGATTGCATCTGTCGGCTAAAATTTATATACGTTCACCCACCAACTCATGGTGATGGAAGCAGATATTCTACCGTGGACAGAGAGATACAGGCCCCACAGGCTGGACGATGTGGCGGGCCAAGCCGAGACTGTCCGGACCCTCAAGGCGTTCGTGAGATCCAAGAACATGCCGAACATGCTTTTCTCAGGGCCCCCCGGCGTCGGGAAGACGACGTGCAGCCTCGCCCTCGCCCATGAGCTATACGGGGACGAGCTCGCCGGCAACTTCCTTGAGCTGAACGCGAGCGACGACCGCGGCATCGACATCGTCCGCGGGAAGATCAAGGATTTCGCCCGCTCGGTCTCCATGGGCAAGGCATCCTTCAAGCTGATATTCCTGGATGAGGGCGATGCGCTGACATCGGACGCCCAGCAGGCCCTGCGCAGGACGATGGAATCCAATTCGTCTGTCACCAGGTTCATAATATCAGCCAACTATTCATCGCGGATCATCGAGCCGATACAGAGCAGGTGCGCCGTCTTCCGGTTCATGCCGCTCAATAAGGAGGATGTGCACAAGGCGCTGAGGAAGGTCGTCGAGGCCGAATCGTTAAAAGCCGACGAGAAGGCCCTGGACGCCGTCTTCTATGTCTCGGAAGGGGACATGAGGAAGGCGCTCAATGTCATGCAGGGGTGCGCGATGCAGTCGGCGCACATCACCGAGGAGCTCGTCCACAAGACGAGCAGCAAGGCGAATCCCAAGGAGGTCAAGGAGATGGTGAGGCTCGCACTGGACGGCAAGTTCCTCGAAGCGAGGGACAACCTCGACAAGCTTCTGATAACCTACGGCCTGAGCGGGGAGGACGTCATCTACCAGGTATACCGGGAGGTGCCGAGACTGGAGGTCAGCGAGAAGCAGAGGATCAAGCTCATTGAGATCGTCGGCGAGTGCGATTTCCGGCTGGTCTCCGGGGCGAACGAGCGGATACAGATCGAGGCGATGCTCGCGCAGTTCGCAGGCAAGTGATGACATGCATAAAGCCGCCCTGCTCGCGATCCTTTTTATCGGCGTCTGCGGGGCGGCCGTCGTAGGCCCGAGGATCTACGAGCAGGACGATTTCGGCGACATAATCTTCAAGGAGTTCGCGTATTCCATCAGCGCCGACTGCGTCGCGTCGCGGATAGACCTTTATGTCTACAACGAAAGCCTCAAACCCGTGCCGGGCGTGAACACGTACCTGAAATACATCGATTTCTCATCCCCCCTCTTATCCAGCGCGGTGACGGACAAGGACGGATATTCGCTGCACAAGCTCCCGGGGCAGGTCACCCTGATGAGGGGGCTCTTCATACTCGTGATAGAGAAGACCGGATACCGTAGCAAGGAGGTGCATTTCGACTTATCCCCATGCTGGAAGAATTACACCCAGCCTGCCCAGCCCCCATCCAAACCGCCGCCCGAGCAGAACGCGACACCGCCGCAAAACGGCAGCGGGGATCCTGATGCCGGACCGCAAAACGACAGCGGAACTGTGGATGGGAACCAAAGCGCAGATGATGGCGCAGGGGGGGATGAAGCCCCCGGGGCGCTGGCCTGCCCGGCCGCCCTGCTCCTGATCCTCCCCATGTTTTTTAAAGCGGTCAAGGCATAGACAATTGCATGAGGATACTCTCGCTCGTCTTGATGGGACTTATTATAGCCGGCTGCGCAAGCCCTCCGCCGGAGGAGGGCGGATGCGTCTGCACGGAGCAATACGATCCCGTCTGCGGAAGCGACGGAAAGACATATCCTAACGCCTGCTTCGCCTCCTGCGGGAACGCGACAATCAGCCACACCGGCGAATGCGCCGGATCGGTGTGCACGGACAGCGACGGGGGGAAGGTGGGCGGTTTCAAAGGCACCGCGAGCGCCATGGGCGCAAGCTATACGGACCGATGCATCGTCTTCGGTTCCGTCCAGGAGTATTTCTGCGACGGGGGCATTATCGGCGTGGAGTCGGTGCCGTGCGATGAGGGCATGGAATGCAGGGACGGGGCGTGCGCAGCGATTCCGCCCGGACCGCCCATCGGCAAGTGCACCGACAGCGATGGCGATGATCTGGATATCCGCGGGACCGTGAACGCCTCAGGGCGCATCTACGAGGATTCGTGCAACGACATGAAGCTGGTCAAGGAATACTTCTGCGCCGATGGGGATGTGGAAAGCGAGCTCAAGGAATGCCCGGCCGGGTACAGGTGCCTGGAGGGCAGGTGTTCGAAGGCCGGCCAGACCTGCACGGACACGGACGGAGGAAACGACGTCTACCATGAGGGGAGGCTCCTGATAGAGGTGGGCCTCACCAGCGGGGAGTACCTGGACAAATGCCTGGATGATCATCGGATCAAGGAATACTACTGCGACGGGGTCGAATGGGCCATGGCAGAGACCGAATGCCCGTCAGGGACGCACTGCGTCACCGCCGCATGCATGATCGAGGCATGCTCCGATTCGGATGGCGGCATCGTGATATCCAAGCAGGGCGCCGCCAATAAGGGGAGCGAGCTCGACCGGGACTACTGCACGGAGATGCGGACGGGCATAGAATACTATTGCGAGGATAATCAGATAAGGAACGTTTCATTCACCTGCCCGGGTGGGGAATTTTGCGTCGATGGAAGATGCGAGGACTGATGATATGGATAGGATCGCGCTGTTTTTCTTGGTGATGGTGGCATTGGGGTCCGCGTTCAGCGTGGAGCCGGCTTTCCGGGGCATTCAGGATACCGGGAACCAGAATCTCGAACCGCTCGATGTCCGGATCATCGTCGACTGCGACAACAAGAATATGACCGTGGATGTCAAGGGCAACGAGAGCGGGGATGCGTTATCCGGAGCGACCGCCTTTCTTTTCTACACGGATTATGAATACCAGCTGATAGGGACCGGGAGCACAGGCTCTGACGGCAAGGCGAGGATAAACGTCATGGGCAACATGGATTATCTCACGGCGTTGTTTATCCTGAGGGTGGACAAACCGGGATACCGGAGCAAGGAGATAGAGTTCACCTACCAGAGATGCTTCGAGGCTCAGGCGCCTCCGAAGCCGCCGAAGAACGATACAACGCCCCAGCAGAATGCCACAAACCAGACCCAGGCGCCCCCTCCGCAGGATGAGGCGCCGCCCGCAGAGCCGCCTGAGGAGAACCTCACCCCGCAGCAGCCAGAGGATAACGGCACCACAGCGCCCATAGCCCCCCCGCCGACATCTTCATGCCCGGCGGGCTTTGCATTGCTGGCGCTTTCGCTCATAGGGATGAGAAGATGAGGATAGAAGAGGACTTCATCGGCAAGGTCGAGGTTCCCGACGGTGCGTATTACGGCTCGTTCACGGCCCGCGCCGATAGGCATTTCAGATTGAGCGGCATGCGGGTGCACCCTGAGCTGATACAAGCGGTCGCGCTGATAAAGAGGTGCGCGGCTTCATCCAACAAAGAGGTCGGCGCCCTTGACCCGGAGAAAGCATCTGCGATATGCAAGGCCGCAGACGAGGTCATCGCCGGAAAGCACGGGAAGGAATTCGTCCTGGACGCCTTCCAGGCCGGCGCCGGCACGCCGATCCACATGAACGTGAACGAGGTCATCGCGAACCGCGCGGAAGAGATCCTCGGAGGCAGGCTGGGGGAGTATAGGATTGTCCATCCGAACAACCACGTCAACATGTCGCAGAGCTCGAACGACGTCGTTCCCACCGCGGTGCGCCTCGCGGCTCTGAAGCTGTGCGCACCGCTTCTCGAAGAGGGGAAGAGGCTCCAGAAGGCGCTCGGAACAAAGGCCCGCGAGAACAAGGACGCGGTCAAGATAGGCCGGACGCACCTCCAGGACGCCGTCCCGATGACATACGGCCAGACATTCTCCGCCTGGGCCCGTGCGGTGGAGAAGGACCTTTCTGAGATCGAACGCTCGCAAGATTGCATCTGCGAACTGGGCATAGGAGGGACCGCGACCGGAAGCGGGATCAATACGCACCCGGGATTCAGGGAGATGATAGTCGCGGCGCTCAATAAGGAAGGCGGATTCTCGCCCCCGCTCAGGATGGCCAAGGACCCGATAGAGATGACGCAGGATATGAATGATTTCACGACTTTTTCGGCCGCGCTCCGCAGGTACGCCATGACTCTGGGCAGGATCGCGAACGACATCCGCCTGCTGGCCTCGGGGCCAAAGGGCGGGATAAACGAGCTGATCATCCCTGAGATCGAGCCTGGATCCTCCATAATGCCCGGCAAGATCAATCCCTCGGTGCCCGAAGCGGTCAATATGGCCTGCTTCCAGGTCATGGCGAACGATCATGCGGTCGCTCTCGGAGCGCAGTCAGGGCAGCTGGAACTCAATTTCGCCACCCCCCTGATAGCGCAGGACATCCTGCAGTCAGAGAAGCTCCTCACGAACTGCTCATCGATGTTCCGATCCTGCATAGAAGGGTGCCGGGTGGATAAGGCGCGGGCGAAGGAAACCTGGAGAGGGGATTCGGATACGCGACTGCCCTCAACCCGTATCTTGGATACAAGGAGGTCTCGGAACTGGTGCGCGAAGCCCTAAAAGAAGGCAAGACGCTCCGCGAGATGGTCGTGGGCGGGGGTTTGCTCAGCACGGCAGACTTCGAGCGCATCATCTCCAAGGCGCTGGGGCCGTCCGAGGTGGATAAAGCGATCCTGGGCAGGGCGAAGCGCGAAAAACAGGGATAATTTTAAAAATACTTTTAGACATAATAACAAACACAAAAATGTCTGAAACATCGGAAAGCGAGGCCGCTAAGGGTCTCGACGGCTTGATTAGGCAGTATAAGGAATTCGCTTTCAGGGGGATGAGGCAGGTCCCCTACGGCGCTGTGCCGTCCTGGATAAATTATGCGGACGGAAGGATCGCTGAGGCGCTCGCGGAGAAGCGCAGCGTGATGCAGAGCCTCAAGGACTCGTATGCCCTCTCCGTCCTGGGCATCCTCTTCGCCATGGCCGCCTTCTGGTACTTCAGCCTGGCGTTCGGAGGGATGCTCGCCAGCATGGCTGTCCTTTTTGTGTTCCTGGGCTCGCTTCTCGCCCCCAACATCCTCCTGGTCATCGGAGCCCTCATCGCGGCCATCGTGGCGGTGCTTATCGCGCCGGCCGTCTTGAGCCTCATCAACGCGGCGGTCTATCACGTGGTCGCGAAGATCCTCGGGGGAAGCGGGGATTTCTCGGACACGTTCCGGGTCCAGGTAGCGAGCGGCGGGGCCCAGCTCGTCCTGATGATACCGATGTATTGCCTGTATGCGATCTTCATCGGATTGTTCCTGAGCCCCATAGCATACATCGTATCGTTCTATTCGATATACCTGCAGTACCTCGGGATAAAGCATGTGCATAATCTCTCGCCGAAGAGGGCCATCGCGGCTACGCTGCTTCCGATAGCGTCCTGGTACGCCTTATGCGCCGTATTATATTTTGGATTCTATGCGATAATGGTAGGGATGAGCCTGCTCGAAGGTGGCTAGATGTCTGATGCTGATGAATACGTGAAAAAATACCTTGGATATGTGGATATGTGCATCGGGTTCATCCCGTTCGACCGGCTGAAGCTCTGGAAGGAGTTCTTCTTCAACCCTGCATCCACCGTCGCCAAAGAGAAGGGCGGGATCCTTGAGCGGATGGTCGACTTGTATGTCTCCAGCCTCATCGGGATAATCATCATGATAATCGCGGCGTTCCCCAACTATATCCTGCAGTCGGTCATTAAAGGGACCGACCTGGCCGCGTTGGCGCTCTCCATACCGCTCGTGATAGGGATCTATCTCGCCTTATGGCTGGTCGGCCCGGTGCTGTCTTTCCTCTATTCGCTCCTGGTCTTCGCGGTCGCGAAGCTGCTCGGGGGCGTGGGGGATTTGAGGGCCCATTTCAACGCATATGCCCTCCCAGGCCTCGCCGTGTTCGTATTGTTCCTGCCGGCGACCATACTCATGGTCCCGCTGCAGTGGCTCGGCGCGATACCGCTGGTCAACCTCTGCGCATGCCTGATCATCCTGCCGCTCTCGATAGCGGGCACGATACTCGACTTATATGGGATATACCTCAGCTACCTGGCCTTCAAGGAGGTGCATAAATTGAGCAGCGCCCGCGCGGCCGCCGTGGTGGTCCTGCCGGTGCTCTTGATCGCTGGGATAGCGATCGCGTTGGTGGCCATATTCTACGCTTTGCTTTTCGCGTATTTCACGGCCATGGTCGGAGCCATGACCGCGGCAGGGGCGTTATGAATATAGGCAAGTGATCGCTATGGCTGATTTCGAATCGTTGAAGCAGGCATATCTCGGGATCGTCGACAAGATAATTGGGCTCATCCCGTTCGGACGGCTGAAGCTCTGGAAGGAGTTCTTCTTCAACCCGTCTTTGGTCGTGGCCAATGAGAAAGGCGGGATAAAGGACAGGATCCTGGATCTGTATCTGATGGGGCTGATATGGGTGATCCTGAGCCTCATCAGCGTCATACCGGCCCTGCTCGTCTCGTCGATAGGGACCGAGGCCGGGATCGCGGCCTTGCCTATGGCTATCGGACTCATGGCTGCCATACTGATCGTGGTCTGGATCGCGATACCGCTGGCCTTGCTCCTTTATTCGCTCCTGCAGTTCGCCGTGGCCAAGGCGCTGGGCGGGCAGGGGGACTTCCGGGCCCATCTCAACGCTTCGGTCCTGCCTGGGCTCGGGGCATTCGCGCTCCTGCTCCCCATATTCCTGCTTTCTGTGCCGGTCTCATGGCTCGCTGCGTTGCCGGGCATAAGCCTGTGCATCTCCATCATACAGATCCCCATAGAGGTCATAGAGGGGATCGCAGGGCTATACAGCCTGTATCTAGGCTACCTCGCGTTCAAAGAGGTCCACAAGCTCACCATGTGGAAGACGATAGCAGTGATAGCCATACCGATCCTCGTGGTCGTCATTATCATCGGGATCATCGTGTTGTTCGTGGTTTGGACCCTGTTGAATGCATTGGCGGCAGGGCTTGCCACGAGAGGGCCGGGTAATTTCTAGTAAATGATCAAAGCGATTGTTTCGCTTTTTCATGGGATCTTTTGGATGTGTTCGGCATGGGAAATTTTGACACATATAAACAGATGTATCTCGGGATCGTCGACAAGATGATCGGGCTCATCCCGTATAGGGGGATGAAGGAGTGGAAGGATTTCTTCTTCGACC
>JAZDKI010000036.1:0-19319 GCA_043803165.1 Microcaldota archaeon | reverse complement strand
CTCCTTCATTATCTTCATGACGGCGGGGAGCACCTGGTTGTTGATGTAGTAGTCCGAGTCGTAGTCTTTGGCGAGCTCCAATGGCTCGGCCTTCTCTGATATGGTCTTTCCGGCCTTCCCTACGACGTAGAAGATGAGCGTCCCCTTCTCTGCGGGGATCCCCGCTTTCAGCATCTTCTTGGCCGCCGACAGCTCCGGGCTGACGATCTCATAGCTTTTCGGATCCTTGTTGAGCTGCGTGCTTATCGCCAGTTTCTCCAGGGGGACCTTGCCTTCCTGGAGGGCTTGGACCACATCGCGGATTATCCTTACCGCCTTCTCCTTGCTCCCCTCTTTGAGGATGGCTTCGAGCACCTTGAGCTGCGTCTCCTTGGCTATCGAGGACCAGTCCCTGCGCACCAGCTCGAAGCCGCGTATCTTTATCCGGCCGTCCTCGCCCAAGAGCGCGTACTTCTTCTTGGCGCCGCGCTCTTCGCCTCCTTTCTTGCTGACAAACACCCCGCGCGTGAAGAAGCCCTCGAGCTCCAGCTCCATCTTCTCCGGGAGCGAATCATTCACCCTTTTCATGAAGTCCAGGACGTCCTGCTTGTCCTTGTAGAGGAGGAAGACCGAGTCCGTGTCCGAATAGAGGACAGTGAACCCGATCTTCTCGGCCGTCTCTATCGTCTCCATGATGTGCTTCCTTCCCCATGCGGTGACGCTCTCTGCGCAGGGGCGTGAATACCACCTGGACCGTGCATAGCCCATGTACCCATAAAAGCTATTTGCGAGGATTTTCAGCGCGTGGGATCGCGCGTTCATCCTGGTATAGGCGTCGCTGTCCTTATCTAAGGTCTTGAGTTCCCGCTTGATCTTCATGCGCATATCCACGAGATAATCTAGCACATACGGGATGAGGCCGGTGCCTGATCTGGTGAACCTCGCCCCGGTGGGGGAGGTGAAGCATTCGGCATCGGCCCCGGGATCAGCCGCCACCCCACCCATCTGGGGGGCATCTGCCAGCCTTAGCGTCCCGGGGTCGATATTGTACGATACTATGATCGAGGGATACAGCCCGCGGAAGTCCAGGACAGCGACATTCTCGTATATGCCCGGTTCGGGCAGTTTCACGAACGCCCCCTGTATCGGCGCGCTCGTCCGCTCCATTATGGCGTCCCCGCCCGGGCGCGAGGGGATCATCTCGGAGCGCTCTGTCGCATGGAACATCAGCAGGTTCTCGACCAATTGGCCGCTTGTGGAGAGCGAAGTCTCGAAAAGCGGCATCTTGGCCACGCTGGACAGCTCCATCTCGAGGGGAAGGAAGCGGTCTGAAAGCCTTTGGGTCAATTCGGCATCCACAAGCGAGTATTCGCAGAGATGGTCGATGTCGCCCTTGTCCCAGAGCTGCCAGATGTCCTCTTTCTTCATCTTCACCTTCTTGCTTCCAAGGACGTCCTCTGCGACCGCATCCAAGGTGAACCTCTGGGTCTTTATCAGGCCGATCATCCCGAAGAACCTCACCACCGGGTATAGGTCGAGGTGCACCCGTCCGGCCAGCCTGATCCCGGTTATCAGGCCTTTTTTCAGCGGGGATATCCCTCCGCCGAACCGCCCCAGCCGGAGCGGGATCCCGAGTTTCTTCGCCCTTGTCATGATATATGGGAAGTCGAAATTCGAGGAGTTGTAGCCGACCATGACATCCGGATCCTCCTCTTTGACTATGTCGCTGAAGCGCTCGAGCATCTCTTTTTCTCCCGCGACCCGCTCCACGAACCCCTTTCCGGACGGCTTGGATGTGATGACGCCCTTCTTATGGCCGGCGTAGCTGACCATTATGATGGGGTCCTTCTCCTCCCTGGGGGCTCCGACCGGATTGTAGGTCTCGATATCGAAGCTCAATGCATGCAGCTTGGGATCGCCCGGCTTGACCGAGATGATCTTCTTGATGAGGGGGCCTTCCCGCTCGTATGTGACCACATGGAGCGGGGTGATGCCCATATCGAAGAGGAACCTTCTCGCGAACGGGATGTTGTATTCATAGCAGGGGAAGGGGATCGCGGATTTGATCGCAGGCACATGCGAGGGCTCCTTGCAGTAGACTTTCAGCAGTTTCTTGACCTCGCTTCCGATCTTCCGCTCGGCCTCCTCCACGCGGAGCGGGCTCACCATCTCGTTCCTTTTTGTGAGCGCCTTCATGTTGTCGATGCCGTCCTTGTGGGATGCGGGCGCCTCCACGTAGAAGTAAGGGTCGTACTGGTAGTAGCGCTTCACTGTCTTCTTGCCTTTCAAGAGGAGCGAGACGTAGGTCTTGCCTTTCTTGATGGTGTAGCCGGCGTCTATCACATATGCCCGGCGTTTTTTGAGCATCAGGCAATAATTGGTTGGGAAGTGTATAAAGGGTTTCCGAGAGGATCGCGGCGATTGTCGTCAGATTTCCAGCGCCTTGAGGGTTGCCATCGCCGCATCCTTTTTATCGGACGGGACGAAGATATGGTCGTGGAGGTATCCTGAGAAGGGATTGACCGCGACCTTCTCTTTCGCGAGGGCAGCGGTTATCTTCGCGAGTATCCCGACCGCGTTCAGGTCCGTCTCTGCGGCCATGGAGATCAAGGCGAACGGCCCTATCGCAGGTTTTTCCGAGAGCCCTTCGATATCGTCTTTGATATCCTCCGAGAATACCACCGTGAGGCCTTCATCCTCGCGGAGGATCGCGACCACGCTATCCAGCATCCCGGAGAGCGCCATCAGCTGGGATTCATCGACGATTGCGAAAAAATATCTGTTTTTTGCGGGTTTTGGTTCGAGTTTCATTGAATCACAATAATTCGCCGCGCGCCTGCTCGATCTGGTGCCTGGCCGAATCCTGCTTCTTGCGGAACTCGGGCAGGACGGAATTGGAGAACCGGAGTGGGAGGAGCTCGTCGTATACTTCCTCCATCATCTGGAAATAGGTCTCCGCGTCTTTTTTCTTCCCGCGCCGCAGCGATTCGTACATCTCGCGCTTGAACTCGCCGATCGCATCCAGGAGGCCGAGCAGGTATGGGATCTCCGGCACCTTGAGTTTGGCATAGCCTGGGATCTTCTTGGTCTCGATAGCGGAGAGCACGATCTGGGCCTCGGCGTACTCCTGGTAGACATGGTTCAATTGCGAGGGGAAATCCTCGGAATAGACCGCGATGGCCTTGAGGGCCTCGTCCGCTTCCGAGAGGTGCTTTTTGGCCGTCTCAAGGTCATAGGCGTGCATCGCCTTTATCGAATTCGAGCATGAGCGGACCACCTTCCTGCTTTCAGCCAGCACGATGTCGAGCTTCTTCTCCTTCTCGGAAAGCATCTTCATTATCTTGCTGACCCCTAAGTCGAGTGCCATATATAGGAAAGGCGGGCAAGAGGATAAAAAACCTATCCCGCACAGATATGTTTATGGCTCTTGAATTCTTGGGTGTGTGCGCTGTCCCAGCGCTGTTTTTGGGAGGCATCGCGGTGCTGATGTCGGTCCGTATCATATACGAATACCAGCGGGCAGTCGTCTTCACATTGGGCAAATTCTCAGGGATCCTGGGTCCCGGGCTCAATATCCTCATCCCGATCGTCCAGACCGCCAGGGTCGTGGACATGAGGATCAAGACCGTGGACATCCCCAAGCAGGAGGTCATGACCAAGGACAATGTCCCGGTCAGCGTGAACGCGGTCGTGTATTTCAAGGTCGAGAACCCGCAGATAGCCGTCCTCAAGATAGAGGATTACATGTACGCCGTCTCGCAGTATGGGCAGACCGCGCTCCGTGATGTCATCGGCAACAAGGAGCTCGATTTCGTCCTCACAGAGAGGGAGAACATCGCCAACGAGATCAAGAGCCTGGTGGACAAGGAGACCGCCGAGTGGGGGATCGACATCACCGCGATAAAGGTGCAGGATATCGAGCTCCCTGCGGACATGAAGAGGGCGATGGCAAGGCAGGCCGAGGCCGAGCGTGAGAAGCGCGCGACGATAATCCGCTCCGAGGGAGAGGTGCTGGCCGCAGATAACGTGTCCAAGGCCGCTATGAGGCTCGGCGCGATCCCCGGCGCGCTCCACCTGAGGACCCTGCAGACGATAACAGACGTCGGGGCATTGGATGGCAACACCATCCTGTTCGTCGCTCCCATCGAGCTTCTGAGGGCGCTCGAAGGCCTGGGCAGCCTCAAAAAGAAGACTAAAGAGGAGTAGCCCCTTTGTTTTTAATTTTAGCCCCAGTATAGCCACGCATGCACATCGTACTTTCAGTAGGCGGAAGCTCGATCATCCCAGAAGGGAAGCCGGACATCCCATTCTTGAAGAATTTGGCGCAAATCATAAAACGGAGCAAGAGCAGCTTCGGAATCCTCTGCGGAGGGGGCCCGATAGCGAGGCTGTATGCCAATACGGCCAGGGAGTTCGGGGCCGGCGAATACGAAGCTGATTCTATAGCGATCACATCCACAAGACAGAACGCGCAACTAGTCATGGCGGCCCTGTCCGGGGCCGGAGTGGACGTCTGCAAGCGGGTCCTGAAAGACTTCGAGGACGCCAAAGAGCCCGCAAGGGAGATGAAGGCGGTCGTCATGGGCGGGACCATACCCGGGATAACGACGGACACCGATTCGGTCCTGCTCGCCGAGGCGATAGGGGCCAAAAGGCTGGTGAACATCAGCAATGTGGAAGCCATCTACGACTCCGACCCGAGGAAGAACCCGTCTGCCAAAAGGTTCTCCAAGATGACCTATGATGAACTCATCAGGCTTGCCATCGAGAGCGACAAGCGCATGGCGGGCACGAATTTCGTCTTCGACATGCTCGCCTGCAAACTGATCGCCCGCTCTAAGATAGAGGCGCATTTCGTCTGCGGAAAGAAGATGGACGATGTGGAAGCCGCTATAGAAGGGAAAAGGCACGGCGGGACCGTGGTGTCTTGACTATTCAGCGCCCGGCGCCTTTCCCGATCAGATAGCCTCCGACAAGCCCGATAGCTATGCCAGGCACGATCAGCCAGTAGGCCGTCTGGCAGTCCGGCGTATCCGCGCCTGCAAGCTCCATCGTCCCGACGCCCAGCTTGATTTTATAGTGCGTTTCGACCTCCGTATCCGCACCGACAGCCGCGTATGTCACTGATACCGGGGCATCCACAGAAGGCGAGCCGAAAGGGGGCGAATAATCGGTGAGGTTCTCCGGCAAAGCGATTTTCGGGACAGCGTATATCCTTGCGCTGACCAGCTTGTAATGCATGGGGACCTTCCCGTCTGAAGGGACGAGCCTGGCCCCGCCTCCATAGTAGGTGGGATAGACTACGAATGCGAAATCAGGGTATTCATCCATATTGTCTATGTAAGCTATATGCGACACCGCGACCGTGCCATCCGGGATTATATCCGCATGCGAGAGGCCGGCGAGGATCGCGACCGCGAACAAAGCGTATATCGGTTTCATGTTTCTCACCGGTATGGCTTACGCTCTCTGGATATAAATAAAGTCCAAAAAACGACGGTCTTGGCCGAACTATCAGGAGGACTTCAGGTACTTGCCGACCTCTTTATCCGGGAGCGAGACCGATTTCTTGGTCTTGACCGAGACATATGAGATCTCGACGTTCTCCTGGATGAGCTTCTCCTCCTGGGTCTTGCGCAGCGATTCGACGCAGAGCCGGATGGCATCGTCCAGCCCCATCTTCTCGTCGTATCTGGCTTCCAGGTAGTCGTCGACCTCTTTCTTGTTGGCGCCGATCGAGTCCGCCTTATAGGCGGTCATAGCCCCGCTGGGCTCTACTTCGAAGAGCTTCGGGCCCTGGTCGTCGACGCCGGCTATGAGCAATGACACGCCGAAGGGCCTGATCCCGCCGTATTGGGTGTACACCTGCATCAGATCGCACACGCTCCGGGCTATGGAATCCACGCTCGGAGCCTCGTTGTATGTTATCCTGTGCCTCTGGGAGTCCACCCTCGCTATATCGACAAGCCTCCTCGCATCCGCGATAAGGCCGCTCGCCGTCACGCAGATGTGGGAATCGACCTCGAATACCTTCTTGAGGGATTCGGGGACGACAAGCTTGGAATGTATCGACTTGAAGGCTACGAGGGCCACGCCTTCCTTGCATGTTATGCCGATCGCCGTCGCGCCTCTTTTCACCGCCTCTTTGGCGTATTCTACCTGGAACAGCCTTCCGTCGGGGCTGAATACCGTGATCGCTCGATCATAGGCCTGGGGGGAAACTCCGTACATATTTTCACCTCTGAGAATAGAACGGGTAGGATATCTTAGAGGAGGTTTAAATACCTATTTCTCATCCTCGCCCCGGCCCGCCTCTCCGAGGGATTTGCCGCTCTTCCTGCCCATGCGGTACGCCTCGCAGTTGACGCATGAGTCATCCGGCATCTTCTGTTCGCTGATGGGCTTCGAGCCTGAGAACGGATCCTGGGGCGGATTCTCCGGGTCTATCCCGATCGAGCGGAGCAGCGTCCGGCCTCTGGGATCATCTCTGAGGCGCTCAGGTTGGATAGGCTCTTTCGGCTTCTCTATGACGATCCTCACCCTGGTCCCCGATGGGCTCGGCTTGGCGGTGACTATCTCCCATTTGTCCTGCTCGTGGAAGAGGCAGGATTTGCAGAGCGCCCTGCCGTGGAGCACGAAGGCCCGCCCGCCCAGGGACCCCCCGCACCGCTCGCACTTCTCTTCCACCCTGGTCGGCTGGAGCAGGGGGCGCTGGACCTGCGCCTTGAACGGCTCGACCGACGTTTGCGGGCAATGCGTGCAAAAAGGGCATGCGACGACCGCGCTTCCGCAGTACCTTTGGGCGCATGTGTGACAGTCAAGGCATTCCGGCCTGCTCGAAATCGCGCAATCCCGGCAGTATTGGCCGCCGTCCGGGCCTGATTGGAGCTCGGCCTCCCGGCCGCAGCGCTGGCAAAAACCCATCATAAGGATATGCACCTAGGTCGTATATATCGCTTCACATCCCCCCCATGCTTGCGATTCACAATAGGCAGAGGGAGCCTCGGAAAAAGGATGAATTGTCGCATTTTATATCTATTTGTATACTAAGTGATATCCGGATGGGAAAACACGTTCGCTGGACCGAGCATAGGATACTTGATGTCATACAACGGGCACGGGAGAAAGGCCTAGACCTGCGGACATCCAAGGTTCAGGATGACAAGGCTGGAAGGCGGGTCTATAGGGCGGCGTGCAGGCAGTTTGGAAAGTGGAAAAACGCGCTTGAGGCTGCAGGCATCCGATACGAACAACTAAATGAACAGCTAAAAGAGGAGGAAAGAAAGGGGCTTCTAGAAAAGATAAGAGAGGCCCACGGCAAAGGTGTGAGGCTTGATAGCGGCAGCATAAGGGAGGACAGCGCTCATTCTGCTCTCTATTACGCAGCGCAACGGCTATACAGCGGGAGAACCTTCTGGGAGGATGCGCTGGGTGATGCCGGATTGGACGCTGCGAAGATAGTGATCCAGAAGAGATGGACAAGGGAGAGGGTGGAGGGAGAGCTGCGGCGGAGGCATGCTGAGGGAAAGCCCATGAATCATCTTGCTGTCAAGAAAGATAAGGATGAGAAGGGCCTCTGCAAAGCGGTGAGGAATCACTTCGGTTCCTGGGACGATGCCCTTCTGGCGATCGGGCTCAAGCCGTTGAAAGTGAGAAAGACCGCGGAGCCGTATTCGGCAGCGCTGATCATCACGAATATAATCGAGCACCATTTGAGAGGGCGGAACCTGAACCAAGCCGAGATATTGAAGGATAAGAGGAACCGCAGGATGAGGAGGACGGTGTGGGTCGCAATAAGGAGATACGGTAGCTGGGATGCCGCTGTGAGCGCGGCGGGGATCGATTACAGCCAGTATGTGCTCCGGAAACGGGGTTTCTGGACAGGGGAGAGGATCAAGGAACGGATACTAGAACTGCATTCCAAAGGAGAGCCTCTTAATGCGAGCCACGTCAGCGATGCGGCGAATAAACGCAATGACCTTTACAGAGCCGCAGTCACGTTTTTCGGATCGTGGAAGAGTGCCATAGAAATATGCGGATTGGACTATGATGTGATAAGGAAGAATTACGACCCGCTGAGCAGGGAAGAAATAATCGCTGGCATCAAGCGTCTTCATGAGCAGGGGAAGGGGCTCAACAGCCTTTCTGTTTTCAATAGCGTGGAGTTCGAAGATAGGCGGCTCTATTACCAGGCTGCAAAACGGTTCGGCGGCTGGGAGGAAGCGGTCAAGGCGGCTGGATTCGACTACACACAGATAGAAGAGAGGAGGAAAAAGTACTCGTTCGACGAACTCGCAGCTATCGTCCGCGGACTTGAAGCGAGCGGAGTGAGCCTTTTCGTATCGGATATCAGGAATGACCCTGAGAATAAAAGATACCATTCTGCGGCATTGAAGAGGTATGACTCGTGGGAGAGCTTCCTTGACGATATCGGGCTCGATGGTTCTAAATATGCGACGCGCACCGATTGGAAGGACGGCGAGGCTGTTTTGGAGCACCTCCGTGAGATGTTCCCAGCAGGCATTGTGACCGGGGTGAAAACGATGGATCCGAACCTCTCGCAAGCGGCGCACGAGTATTTCGGCGGGATAGAGAAGGCCGCGAGGAAGGCCGGGCTCGTCTATTTTAAAAACGGGGGGATAAGCAAGGAGATGATCGAGCGGGACCCCCAGATCGTCAGGACCCTCTACGAGCACAACAAGGAGTACCTAGACTCAATCGCCAAAAGGGTTTTCTTCGGCGCAAGAAAATTTGGTAGGAAGACTTTGGATCTGGGGGACCTGAAGGCTGAGGCATTCCTGTTGTTCTGCTCTGCGCTTCCGGAGAAGCCGCCGAAGGCGGATCTGAGGGGATTCGCGTACAAACATATCTATTCCGGCCTCTTGAAGCTTAATAGGAGCCATGACAAGGAGGTCCTGATAGGGGACGAACGCATTCTCGATTTCTTCAATCACGAAGCGGACCTGTTTGAAGATGAGGGATAGACGCCATTCACATCGCTTTGAGGCGCTTGACCCGATCCTCTATCGGAGGGTGGGTCGAGCCCAGGAACCCGATCTTCTGCGGGAAGGGGTTCGAGAAATAAAGCGATGCCGTCGTGTCGTTCGCGGCCTTTGTCGGTATCGCCGCTGACCCGATCTTCTCCAGGGCGCTGGCGAGGCCGGGCGGATATCTTGTCAGCCTCGCACCGTTGGCATCAGCCAGGTATTCCCTCTGCCGGGATAAGGCGAACCGCACGATCTGGGCGAATATCGGGGCTAGGACCACAAATACGAGGGCTATCAGGATCAGGGCCCCTGCGCCCTTATCGCGCCTCCCTCCGCCTGAAAAGCCCGTCCGCATCATCCTCCATGAAAACTCGCCGAGGAGGGCGATCGCCCCGACAAAAACCACCGCTATCATCGCGAAGCGGATGTCGAGATTCGCGATATGGGATATCTCATGCGCCACCACTCCTTCGAGCTCCTCCCGTTTCATCATTTTCAGGAGGCCGGTAGTGACGGCCACAGACGCATGCTTGGGATCCCTTCCTGTCGCGAATGCGTTCGGGCTCGGGTCCTCGATGACATAGAGTTTCGGCATGGGTATCTGCGAGGCGAGGGCGAGCCCTTCGACCACATTGTAGAGGAAGGGATAATCCTCTTTCTTGGCCTCTTTCGCCCCGCTGAGGGCGAGTATCACGCTGTCGCCCTGGTAATAGACCACAACGGTATAGACGAGAAGGCCGAGGAATCCTACGGCCGGCCCGCAATAACCGAGGTCGAATATGTATGATATGGCCCACACGCTGGCCATGAAGATGAAAAACATCGAAGCGATGAGGATGAGCGAGTTGCGCTTGTTGGCCTCGATCGCGTCGAAGAAGCTGATGTGTTCGTTCATCAGGATCAGTCGAACTTCACTTTGGGCGCCGCCTTCTCGGCCTCAGCGACCTCGAAATACGGCTTGGCCCCGAACCCGAAGATGCCGGCGAAGATGTTGCTCGGGAACATCTTTATCGCGTTGTCATACTCCAGGACTGAATCGTTGTAAGCGGTCCTGATGTACGAGATCTTGTTCTCTGTTCCGGCGAGCTCTTCTTGGAGCACCTTGAAGTTAGAGCTGGCTTCCAATTTCGGATAGTTCTCCGCCACCGCGAAGACCGATTTGAGGGCCGATGTGAGCATGTTGTTCGCTTTCGCGCGCTCTTCCACGCTGCCTGTGACGAGCTGGGCGCGGTATTTGGTTATCTCTTCCAGCGTCCCCTTCTCGTGCTTCATATATCCCTTCACCGTCTCGATGAGGTTGGGGATCAGGTCGTATCTCCGCTTCAGCTGCACGTCTATCTGGGCCCAGGCGTTCTCCACCCTGTTCCTAAGGGTGACCAGCCTGTTGTATGTCGCAGCGACGTAAAGCGCGATCACCAAGCCGATGCCTGCCACGCAGACGACTGCGGCCAGGGCACTTATACCACCGATAACTTCCAAGACCATCTCATTTCACCTGCATATATCCGCGCATCTAAAGCTTATAAGTTTATCATGGGGACGGATGGTTATCGACGAAGGCGGTCCATTCCGCCTCGCTGATATCCATCGAGAGCCTCTTCCGCCGGGACGTCTGGCCCGCGATGATGCGGACCTGCCTGCCGAGGAGCGAGGAGAGCTCTTTGATCAGTTCAAGATTCGCCTTGTTGTTCTCCGGGGGGTTGCGGAGCGATATCCTCACCCGCCCGTCCTTTGTCCGGATGGAGAACTTTTTCGCGCCTGTCGTGACGCTGACCTCTATTATCATCAGGAACCCTTCACCAGAGCCTCGATCTCCCCTCTGTCCAGAAAGCCGGGGTATGTCCGCTCGTCTATCACGATCGTCGGGTAGCCGGAGACTCCGTACTGCGCCTCGAATGCCTCTGCGACAGGGCTGTCCAGTTCGCCGTCGAATGAGAAGAGCTTCACCTTGATCCCCTGGCCTTCCAGCGCGTCCCTCGCCTTGAGGACCTCGGTGCCCTGGTCAGCGCATCTTGCGCAGTCCTTGTTGGAATAGAAATGTATCAGCAGCGCGCTCTCATCCCCGCAGATCTGCTTCACCTTCTTCGAGAGGAGGTAGGACTCGGCTTCCAGGACGAAATACCTCCTCTTGAGATCGTCGTCGAAGGCCTTCCGGTTGTCCTCCATGAAGCTCAGCTTGTACCCGACCTCCTCGATGTCATGGTCCAGGCTGTCCAGCTCTGAGGTATAAAGGGGGCAGAACGACTCGTTGCCGTCGCTCAGAAGCAGGATCTGCACAGCTGCGACCCTTGTCGATATGGATTCGACATCGTCCGAGATATCATTGAGATTCGATTGGTCGATCAGGGAACCGATGTAGATGCCTATCAGGAAGATCGCGAGCGATATCACGAATGCGCCTGCATAGATGGGGACGCTTATCTTCCGCTACATATCTTCACCAGGTGTATCCCTCGCCCTTTATCTCCTTGATCAGGAAGAGCAGGTTGTAGCCGATCATGATGTACCAGTAGAACGCGAGGAAAGAGAGCAGGTAGCGGAGCTTCACATGCTCGTTCTTGAAGCTCTTGACCGCGAGATAGAGGAAGATGGTGGATGTGACGACCACGAACGCCCCCACAAACGTCATAAGGTTTATCTGCATCCCCAATGTCTCGAACCAGACATACTGGTAATAGTAGGGCATCGTGAGCATGGAATATGCCAGCAGGCCGAGCACGACGAAGAACGCGGTGAGGGCCGCGAAATTCAGGGGCACGAAATACACCCCGAAATCCCCGTACTCGGGCCTCATCATGCCCCGGTACTTCCAATAGTTGCGGACCCCGCCCCTCTGCCACCTGACCCGCTGCTTGATGAGGTCGGACATGTTGTCGGGGGGCTCCGTGTATACGCAGGCCGTCATCGAGCTGCGTATCTTGAAATGGTGCGATTGGATCCGCAGCGCGATCTCCTGGTCCTCCACGAGGTTGTTCTCGTCGAAGCCGCCGACGGTCTCGAACACCTCCCTGCGGAACATGCTGAAAGGCCCGGGTGCGACAGGGACCGAATCGATGAAGCTCAAAAGCTTCCTGGAGAAAAGGATCATGAGGTATTCGACGCGCTGGAACTCCTTGAGCCATGAGTCGGTGGGCCTTATCTTCACCGCCGGGGTCACGACCATGACGCCCTTTTCCCCGAAATACGGTATGAGCTCGTTTATCGTGTCCTTCTGGATGAACGAATCCGCGTCCATCGTCGCGACGAGCTCCCCCCTGGCCTGGGCGAGGCCGAAATTCAAGGCGGCGCCTTTCCCGCCGTTCTTCTTCGTGAACACGCGGAGGCAGGGGCTTTCGAAGGCCTTGGCCACCAGATACGTGTTGTCCGTGGATCCGTCATCGACGATTATGATATCGAGCTTGTCTTTGGGGTAATCCATATCCAGCAGGCTCCGGATGGATTGCACGACGTACCGCTCTTCATTGTATGCCGGCATCACGACCGAGACGAGCGGCGTCCAGCCTGTCCGCTTCAGCGGGGCGTGGTAGTCCTTGCGGTGCTTGAGATAGAGGAGTATGAATACGTTCAGCGAGAAGAGCGAGAAGAACGCAATCGCGTAGTTGATCAGCGTGACTATGTCTTCCATAAGCGGATACCTGCGGATATATCCCCGGAGGATATTATTAATAAATCACTCCCACCACTGGCCGATGAAGAGTATCCTGGAGTCGTCTTTTGAAAATATAGGGGAGTGGCATAGGAAGCCTGGTGGAAAATACCCCGGGGTTATGTCGCGGTTGCCGCTCCCGTCCGCGTTTATCATATGGATGTCGTATTTCCCTTCGTTCCCGATCGCGGCGACCACATATACCAGCTTTGAGCCGGAATGCGACCAGCTGGCCAGGCCCTGGGCATGGCCATTATCCGTGAGGCGCGCCTCGCCCGTGCCGTCTGCGTCCACAACGAACAGGTTGTAGCTTCCATGGGCCGTCTCCGGATCCTCCAGCCTCTCGAAGGCTATCTTCTCCCCATCGAAGCTGAACCTCGGGTCATAGTCCCCGATCGGGAGGTTGGCGACGCCCCATCTGCCGGCATCGGCGGGGTTTGTGACCTGGACGGGGCTTGTGCCGTCATCATTTATCGTCCATATCCGAAAGCCGGAGGTGAATGCCACCGAATCCCCCGCCCAGTCTATATCAGCGTCATTATCTCCCGAATCGTAGAGCAATGCCTGGTTGCCCCCGTCGGCATCCATCACATATAGGTCGAGGTCGCCGTCCCGCTTCGAGAGGAATGCTATCCGTTTCCCGTCCGGCGACCATACGGGGTATATGTCCCAGAATCCGTTGTCCGTGAGCCTCTTTGGCCCGCCCCCATCGGTCATGATGGAGTAGATCTCGCTCTCTTCATCGCCGCCACCATCCGCTTTCTGGGAAAAGACAAGCATCGTCCCGTCCCCATCAAGGCGAAGCGCGGAAGCCTGGATCTCATCATCCGTGGAATAGACGAGCCTCACATCCTCGCTCGCCAATTCCAGCTCGTAGATGCCCCACTTGCCCTCGTGCGGCACTGTTCTTTCCGCCTGGGGTGCCGCGCCCCCCGTGATCGGGGCGGTGTCGGATTCCGCCTGCTGGCTGCAGCCCGATAGGATGAGAAGTGGGGCGATGAAAAGCGCCAAAGCGGCCCTGTTCAGCGGCATCCGGACCGCCTTAGAGGAGGAGCAGGCTCCCAGAGAAGAACAGCGAGAGGACCATCCCGGCCAGTATGAACGGGATGAACGGCGGGAGCTTGGTGTAGACCCAGACCTCGCCCACCTTTGTCTTCTTGAGGCGCTCGATCTGGTCCTTGGTCATGAGCCGGGGTATCTTGTACCTCTCGACCATGTCCTTGTTCATCACTTCGAGCACGAGGACGTCCTCAGGCTCCAATTGCGAGACCGGCAGCTCCTCAGCGAGGAGCTGGTTCAACGAGTCCCGGAACATCAGGAAGAACACGGAAGCGAATATCGCGATCGTGACGAAGATGAGGAAAACCCACGAGAAGAGGAACGAGTTGATGAAGAAGAACGCGAAGATGATATATGGTATCAGCACCAAAGCGTAGAGCCAGCTCGGCTTGGCCTCCACCTGGGTCAGCTTCCAGCCGAAGTAGAAGAGCACATAAAGCGCGAATATTATCCCGGAGAATACGAAGACCGGGAAGATGAACGGCAGGTTGAAAGTGAGCTCGCTCACCGATGGGATTATCGGCAGGAGGAGCATTATCGAGGCCAGCACGAAGAGGTCCGCCCCGCCGAGCTGCCCGACCCGGTAGAAGAGGTATCCTATCGCCGATAGGAAGAGCGTGGTGCCTAGCGAGAACCAGAACAGCTGCTCGCTGAAAAGGACGAGGTTCGCTATGAACGCTATCCCTAAAAACGCGTAGAGCAGGTTGTCCGGGATGTTCTTCTTGTTGAAGACATCGAAGTAGGCGGCTATGGCCGTCCCCCCGAACGCGAGGATGATGCGTATCAGTTCCCCTGGCATGGTCACATTGCCGAAAAAGACATCTTCCAACATGATAATACCTCAAGTGAAACACATAATGGCTCGAAGGCTTTTAAAAGAATGCCATTTCAGGGCTTGACGCCGTATAGGGCTGCCTTTTCCGCAAGAGAGATGAGCGAAGGCGGCACCATGGCTCTCGCCATAGCCTTCTTCATCAGGCCGATGTCCTCCCTTGAGATGCATTTGAGCAGCATCGCTAATAGCAGGAACAGTGCTATCGAGATTGTGATTAGCAGGCTGAGATAGGCCAGATACGCGATTTTCGATGCGTATCCCTGCAGCTCCCCGCCTAAGGATAGGCTGAATACGGACGAGTATGGGAGGAGGATCGGCTTGATCAGGAGCATCACGGCGAGGGCTATCACCGCAGCCGCGAGGAGCTTGTACATATCCGGCGGGAAAGAGAAGCCGAAAAGCGACCTGCCGTAATATGCCGAGAGGATGAGGGCGAGGGCGAAACTCGCCACGGAGGCGATGGCCGCCCCTTCTATGCCATAGGCAGGTATGAGGAGCAGGTTGAGCAGGATGTTGAGGGCGCCGGAGAGCAGGGCGATATTGAGCTCGATCCGCACGAATCTCATCGCGGCCAGAGCCAGCGAGATGATGTAGTATATCGAATTGAGGATGATGCCGAATGTGAATATCGCCATCGCAACGGCTCCAGGGGCGTATTCGGCCCCGAATATCGCCCCCAGCATCTCGCCCGAGAACGCGATCATGACCACCGCGATAGGCAGGGTGAGGAAAAGGCACCAGCGCTGGGCAGTCTCTATGGCGGAGGTCATCTCGGCAGGAAGGACTGCGCGCTTGCCGTCCGCGGCCTTGGGGATCGCCGCCTCGGATTCGCCTTTCCCGGCGAGGCGGGATATGACCGGCAGGAATATGCCGCCCACCGAATAGGGGAATAGCATGAGCACTCCGGCGAGGGTCGTGGCGTACGAGTATATGGCCACCGCTGAGAGCGCCTTGGCCGGCTCCAGCAGGTAGCCGAGCATGATGCGGTCGGTCGATGAGAGGAGGATCGAGATGTACTGCACCGCGGCCATCATCATCCCGAAGGGGGCGATCTCCCTGAGCAGGTCCCATGCGCGGACATCGCGCGACGGCCCGAGAGACCTTACTAGGGAGATGATCTTCGCGCTCGAGACCCCTATCGCAAGCAGATGCGATAGGAGGAAAGCGACCGATATCGTGAAGATCGAGGCCCCGAATAGATAGAATGCCGCCGCCGTGAGGGCGAGCTTGAGGAGGTTCTGGAGGTTCGTGACGGACTGGTAGCTCTTGATGTCTGCCATGCCTTGGAGGAAGAGGTAGTGCATCCTGAATATGTTGAAGAGGAGGACGTAGGCTGACATCACGCGGAGGGCTTCGGGCAGCTGGGGGTTCTGGTAGAACTGGCCGATCATATCCGCGCCGAGCCAGAGGACGGCCATTATGGCTGCACTTGAGACGCATAATGCGACATGGCTGATGTTGATCAGCGCCTTGATCTTGCCGGGCTCTTTCCGGCCCTGGAAGAACGGGACGTATCTCACCAGGGCGGATGAGATGCCCATGTCGCTGAAGAAGGATATGACCGTCATGATGGCCAATATCAGCTGGAACATCCCGATGTCGTCCTGCGAGGCGGCGCGGGCCAGCAGGATGGAATAGACGAAAGACGATAGCTTGAACGCCAGGCTGCCGGCAAGGCTCCAAAAACTCCCTTTGGCTACCTCTTTGGAGTTTTGCGAGACCTCTCCCCATTGTTCCATAAGCAGACCTAGGGATATTGCGCTATCAGGCGGGTCATGCCTTCATCGAGGGAGACCTTCGCCCGAAAACCCAGGACAGACGCCGCCTTTGATGTGTCAGCCTGCGTCTGCTGGACATAGTTCGCTATCTTGTTGGGCTCGTACCTCGGCTTTATATCCTTGCCGAGCTTTTTGGCGAGTTGGGATGCCATCTCGTTTATCGTTATGCTTTTCCCTGTCCCGATATTGAAGATATCCTGCTTCTTGGATCTTGATGCGAGCAGGTTCGCTTCGACGATATCATCGACGTAGGTGAAATCCCTGGTCTGGCTGCCGTCCCCGAAAACGAGGGGCTGCCGCCCTGCTTTCATATCCCATAGGAACTGGGTTATCAGGTTGGCGAACCTCCCCTTGAACCGCTCATGGGGCCCGTAGACGCTGAAGTATCTGAGGCCGACGCTCTGCACAGAGTAGAGGTCGCTGTAAAGTTTGGCGAGGCGCTCCATGGAGAATCGGGCTTCGGTGTAGAAGTCCGTGACGAATATCTCCATGTCCTCCCTATGGGGGGGCTTGTGGCCGTTATAGACGGAGCTTGAAGAGGCGTAGACTATCTTGGTGCCGTTCTTCCTGGCGTATTCCAGGATGCCGATCCAATCATCGATGACCTTTGCGGTGAGATGCGGGTTCTCCTTGTACATGGGGGTGGATGAGTAGACGCCCTGGTGGAAGATGATGTCGAACTTTCCGCCGGCTTTTGCCACCTCTCCGGAATCGCCCTTCACGACCTTGACCCTGTTTTTTATCTTGGCGATGTTCTCCTCGTTGCCCGTGTGCAGGTTGTCCAGCACCGTGACCTCGAAGCCATCCGCGACCAAGCGCTCAGCGAGGTTGGAGCCGATGAATCCTAACCCCCCGGTGACCAATGCTTTCATGGAAAGGACGATGGGCGGGAGAGATTTTAAAGGGTGCGCGAGGGTTATCACCCATGAACGAACAGGAGATCTTTTTCATCCTCACATTGTTGCAGGAGAGGCTGCTGGACCTCGTCTTTGCCCCGCTCCAGAACCATGAGATGCTCTGGTCCGCGATACCCCTTGCGATCGCGACCCTCTTCATGACGCTGTATTTCGGCAGGCACAAGACCGAATGGCTCAGCTGGAACGACGCGTTCGGCAACACGATGGTCTTCCTGTTCGTCGCCTTGAACCTCATCAGGGAGATGTACGAGTCCGGCCCGGGGGATTGGGCCGGCCTGTTCGCCAATCCGCTCTACCTCGGTTTCTCGCTCCTGCTGGCCTCGGGGAGCTTCCTGTTGATGACGATCACCTATTTCCACCTGCTTCCCAAGAAGCTGGCTTTATTCATATTCTCGACCGGGCCGATAAACGTATCCGTATACGTGGTCATGGCCATGATATACGCTGATGTCCCTCCGGACATCCTGACGCTTCTTGCCGGCCTCGCGTTCCTGCTCGTGATACTCGTCGCGATGAAGATGCTGATGTTCACCGTGAGAGCCATAGGGCTGGGGGAAGAGGGCGAGGAGGAGGATGAGAAAAGCCTGGCTGAGAAGGTGGAGTTCGAGCTTGAGGAGAGGCGCAGGAGGAAACGCCAGTCGGAAGTGAACCCTAAGGCTTCTCCAGCCCGGCGTAGACCCTGAGGATCTCCTCTGCGAGCCTGAACCTGCCCATCCCGTCCACCAAGCCGTCGATCCGAGCGGACATGCGGTCGCGCTCCGTTTTGTCCCCGATTAGACGGTCCAACACCTTTCCGAGATTTGCCGGATCGACCTTGCTGATGTCGCCCAAGCAGACGGCCAGCCCGTTCATGCCGGCATAATGCGCGATCATCTCCTGGTTGTCGGCCTGGGTTATCAGGATGGATGGGATGCGGAAGAGCATGAGTTCGTAGAACGTGGTGCTGGGGCTTGCGACCGCGATATCGGCCGTCGCCATGCGCTTTGCCATGTCCGGGACATCCTGGAGGATCATGAAGCGGGGGTCAAGGCCGATCTCCCTGGCGAGGGCTTCGCCGTCGCGGAACGCCTTGCCGATGATGAGCGTCGCGAGGAACCGCTTGTCGAGCCTTTTGAGGGCCTTGACCGTGAGGATGGTCCCCCCGCGGAGGTCGCTCCCGCCGAATGTCACCAGGATGTGTTTGGCGTTATCCGGGTTGCTGCGCTCGGATTCCTGGTAGTCGTCGAACTCCTTGCGCAGCTGCGCATAGTCTGCCCCGAGCAATAGCGCGGTGTCCCCGTCGCATGGATAGTCCAATGTATGCGCGTAGATGTTCGGGTTCACGATGATGTGGGCATGGTACATCTTCAGGTGCATGTAATCGTCGAAGACGACGAGCAGGCTGACCTGCTCCTTGATGGATTCCAGATAGCCTTCGTCCATCGCATAGCTGTCCACGATGAGTATATCGATGCCGTGCTTACCGATGGCGTCGCTGGTGGTTTCCGCATCATGGTAAGAGCTGGTGATGCGCCCCAGGTCGATATGGGCATAGCCTGCGGCGTTTATCTTCTCCGAATATTCGGAAGACTCGGAGGTCAGGAAAAATATCTCGTAGGAAGGCTCGGTCTCCTTGAGACCCGATGCTAACGAGAGGCAGCGCTGGAGATGACCGGAACCGGTGTTAAAATTTGCGTTCACTCGGAATGCGAGTTTAACCATATCAACATAATAAAAAAGACCGAACTTTTTAAGATGGATATTGTAAAAATCAGATAGGGGAGATGCGGGTCTTATCGCAATACCATCAGGATTTGAGAGACGTTTGCTGCGTGAAAATCATAACTGCAGAAGGGGGCAACTTTCCGCTAGCGCGGAGAAAAAACCGCTAATAGCGTGGGACATAGATAAACAAAATTTATCCGGTCTTAAGCTGCCTTTCACAGTACAAATCAGAGGGGCGCGGACCTAGATACTTATTAAGCCGCGCCGGCTGACCAGGTATTCATCGATGTTCACTTAATTATGTCCTCAGCTATTAGAAAGCAGATCCTGCGCCTTTTGATCGAAGCACTTGAAGAATTTTTCCCAGGTGAAAACCGTTTCGATTTTTTTACGCCCTGCTTTCCCCATCCTGAC
>JAZDKI010000035.1:0-15919 GCA_043803165.1 Microcaldota archaeon | reverse complement strand
CTCGAATACGCCAAAGAGATCCTGTTCCGGGCAAAGCCGGTGATGCATATCGAGCGCCCCGCGAAGTTCGGAGGCCCGCTCGACTATGAATCATACGCGGCCCTCGAGCGCGATTACCTGGAGGACAGATTGAAGGCGCCCGACCTCAAAGCCGGCGTCTCATCCGGTCTCGACGCTCTTATTTCGCCGATCCGCACCCATTTCGAAAAAGACAAGAAGGCGGCCGAGCTTGTGGCCCAGATAAAATCGATGGAAGTCACAAGGTAGCGGCTTCTACCGCCCTTTCG
The DNA here is from genome assembly GCA_043803165.1 of Microcaldota archaeon. Taxonomy (GTDB): domain Archaea; phylum Micrarchaeota; class Micrarchaeia; order Anstonellales; family Bilamarchaeaceae; genus Bilamarchaeum. The sequence continues at coordinate 15,632 of JAZDKI010000035.1, read as the reverse complement.
CTTCCTTCAAAGCAGCCAACACGCTATCCGGAGCTCCGAATCCGCCCAGTTTTTGGTGGCCTCTTTTGCCCGGGCCGTGGAAATCCGACCCGCCGGAGACCAAGAGCCCGTGCTTCTTCGCCAGGGCGAGCGCATCCAGTACAAGGCGGTCGTTCTCTTTTTTCGAAACCTTCCGGTCGGTCCGATTCGCCTCATAATCATAATACGCTTCCATCCCGTCCCCGCCGAGCTCCTTGAATTCCGCGGCCAGCTTTTCCGGATCATAGGGGTAGATGAACGGGTGGCATAGTATCGCGAGCCCCCCGGCCCCGTGGATCAGCCCGATCGCCTCGCTAAGAGGGAAACCGGATTCCCTGCCGATATAAGCCGGCTTCCCGCGCCCCAGGAGCTTGTTGAAGACTTCGCTCATGGTCTTGAACTCGGCCGGATACTTCTCCATCAGCGCCATCGCTATATGCGGCCTTCCCACAACCCCGCTCGATTTGGCCTTGACCTGGGCGAAGGTTATCTTATAACCGAGTTCGTTCAGCTTCTCCACGGTCGCCTTCTTCTGCTCCTCGCGCCCGAGCGTATCGAGTTTCGAGTTCAGCGTCTTGTCCTTTGTATCGATGAAAAGGCCCAGGACATGCACATCCTCATAGCCGAGGGCGTGGTCGAAGACGGATATCTCGATCCCCGGGATGACTTCGAGCGGCTCTTTCCCCGTTATCTTTTTGGCGCTCTCGACATTGTCATGGTCCGTTATCGCTATCGCCCTGAGCTTGGATCGTCCCGCCTCATCGATTATCTTCTCGAAGGGAAGCGAGCCGTCCGAAGCCGTGGTATGGACGTGCAGGTCTATCACAAAGCAGGACTAGCCGGAAAACATTTATAATGAACCTGCACATAACGTATAACGGTCTTGAAATGAAAATCAGGCGGGCACTGATAAGCGTCTACGATAAGGCCGGCGTTTTGGATCTTGCGAAAGCGCTGCGGGATCTCGATGTCGAGATGATCTCCAGCGGCGGCACCGCCAAATTCCTTTCCGATAATGGCATCAAGGTGATCGAGGTCTCCGATTATACCGGTTCCCCGGAGATGATGGACGGCCGGGTCAAGACCCTGCACCCTAAGATCCACGGGGCCATCCTGGCCGACCGGGACAACAAGAGGCATATGGAGGAGGCCAAGAAATTCGGCATCGAGCCCATCGACATGGTCGTGGTCAACCTCTACCCGTTCGAGGAGACCGTCAGCAGGAAGAACTCGGGCATGAAGGAGATCGTCGAGAACATCGATATCGGAGGGCCGACCCTGCTCAGGGCAGCCGCGAAGAACTACCGCCACGTCGCATCGGTATGCAAGCCCTCGCGCTATCCGGTCATCGTCGAGGAGATGAAGAAGACCGGCGGATGGCTCGCAGACAAGACATTAGAGCGCCTCGCGATAGACACGTGGGAGCACGTCTCGCACTACGATGTCTATATAGAGCAGTTCTTCAGGAGGGCATTCGGATTGAACGACGAGTTCCCAGAATACCTCAACCTCACGTTCCACAAGAAGCAGGACCTGCGGTACGGGGAGAACCCGCACCAGAGGGCGTCTGTCTACCGCGACGACCTGTATCGGAAGCCCTCTTTCCTCGATGCCATGCAATTGCAGGGCAAGGAGCTCTCATACAACAACGTGCTGGACTGCAACGCGGCCTTCAAACTGATCAGGGAATTCGACGAACCGACGGGCGTGATAATCAAGCACAACAACCCCTGCGGAGTGGCTTCGGCAAAGACGATACTCGAAGCCTTCAAGCTGGCAAAATCGGTGGATCCCGAGGCGTCATTCGGCGGCGTAGTCGCCCTCAACCGGCCGGTCGACGAGCCCCTTGCCAGGGAGATAACGAGCAAGTTCGTGGACATCGTCCTCGCACCCGGGTATGATGAGAAAGCCCTCGCGGTGCTCCGCGCAAAGAGGAACATGCGCGTGATGGAGACCGCGGGCTTCGACCTCAAGCGGACGCCATACCGGAAATACCGCTCCATACTCGGAGGACTGCTCGCCCAGGACGCGAACGTGAAGATGCTCGACGAAGTGAAGGTCGTGACAAAGCGCAAGCCCAGCGACGAGGAGATGAAAGCCCTCACATACGCATGGAGGATCGTCAAATACGTGAAATCAAACGCGATCGTCTATGCGAGGGCGCATCGGGCCGTCGCCATAGGTGCCGGGCAGATGAAAAGGATAGACGCAGCGAAGCTCGCGGCCACGATCGCAAAGGAATACGGAGACGACCTGAAGGGGTGCGCGATGGCTTCTGACGCATTCTTCCCGTTCCGGGACGGCATAGATTTCGCCGCGAAATTGGGCATCACGGCGATCATCCAGCCGGGCGGATCGATCCGCGACCAGGAAGTGATAAAGGCCGCGGACGAGCACGGGATAGCGATGGTCTTCACCGGGATAAGGCACTTCAGGCACTGAGCCGACGCTGCCATCCGGTCGATTCGCAAGCAATATAACCTTTTTTATGCATTATCGGCTACATGACAAGCACCTGCACCAACTTCCGCCGGATGCATAGGCTGATTGCGACGAACCACGGAAGCAATGGCGCATCAGGAGGAAATAAGCGGAGGCCGGATCGCCTATCAAGGCACCTGTTGCTCGAAGGGTCGAGGACGGAAGCGCCCCATTCCATCGGCTCGCCTTCACTTGGACTGCTCAAATTGGCCGGCCTCGTCCTGATAGGCCGAGCATCGGCCCAAGACCTGGCGGATGCGGCCTTAAAAGACCGGACGGGCGCATGATCCCGCTCAGTGCGCGTGCCTCTTTTTCTTATGCAAAACCAGGTGGCAGCTCTTCTGGCTCTGGCACGAGCACCCTACGGGTTCGAACTGTATCGTGGAATGGGCTATATGGAATCCGTGATGCAGCTTCTCCTCGATTTTCATCGAAAGCGCCCTCGCTTCCCCGAGCGGCATATCGTCCGCCTCCACATGCATCATCGCATAGGTGAACTCCGAGCAGCTCCTCCAGACATGCACGTCATGCACGCCCTTGACGCCGTCGACAGATAGCACCGCCTCGGTTATCTTCCCCACATCCGCCCCATACGGCGCGGACTCCAGCAGTATGGAAAGCGACGTCCTGAGCACCGAATATGCGCTGAAGAGGATCACGCCGGATACCACGATGCTGACAGCGACGTCTATCACATACTGACCGGTGAGCATTATCAATACCGCGCCCAGTATCACGCCGACCGATGATAGCGCATCGCCCGCTGCGTGGAGGAACGCGCTGCGAACGTTCAGGTTCTCATCATGCTGGAGCTGGTAGACCACATAGATGTTCCCGGCGAGCCCGAAAACGGCAGTGAGTAGCATCGGCATCCAATCCACCTGGTAGCCGGTCCCGAACCTCACATACGCTTCGTAGAGTATCAATCCGGCCATCGCTGTGAGCAGGATGCCGTTGAACAGCGCGGCGAACACCTCCACCCGGTGGAACCCGAAAGTCCTCCTGGAGGTGGGCGCCCGCATGGCGAGCCACATCGCCGTGAGCGAGGCCCCGATGGAGAGCGCATCCGATAATACATGGCCGGTGTCTCCCAGGAGCGCGAGGCTGTTCGAGTAATGCCAGCCGATAAGCTGGACGATGAGCACCAGGAAAGTGACCAAAAACGCCTTCATCATGTCCTTCATATCGATAGCCTCTTCGCATATGATTCGGCGAGGTCCATATACCTGATGATCCTCATCCTGCCCGCTTCATCCTGCCCGTTTGTCCAATCGATAGCCGCGATCTTCGCCCGGACATTGGCCCGGTAGCATTTGTAGAACGTGATGAGCGCCTCGATATCCCTGTCCCCGCTCCGCGAGATGTATTCGTCCACGAAAGAGTCGGAAAGGTCGTCCCTCTCCGCAAAATCCAGGTCCATCGCCATGAACGCGATGTCGCTCGCCACATCGATGCAGCGGAAATCCCTGGAAAACTCTATGCAGTCGATTATCCTTATATCGCCGTCGAAGAAGATATTGCCGGAGTGCAGGTCCCCATGGCAGTCCCTCACCCTCCCTTCCGCGATGCGCCTATGGAGGAGCCCCTCGCTTCTCATGATGAATCCGGCCGAGCGCTCAAGCACCAGATCCACGCTTCTCCCTAGGCCGGCAGCCTTCTCTATCGTATCGCGGAAATTCCCCAGGTCCGCCACCTGCGCCCCTATCGTCTTTGGCGAATTGTAATCCCCCTTGACCCGCTCGGCTTTCTCATGGAAAGCGGCCACTTTCGCCGCGAGCCTGCGGACATCCTCCTCGCTTATCTTCCCCTCTGCGAGCAGCCTATCCATCATCTTGTTTTGGTCCAGCCTCGCCATCTTGACCGCGTAATCGACGACCCGCCCATGGCCCCCGAAACCGACCGCGCCAGACCCGCCCTCTTGCGCGGTTATCGGCACCACCCCGAGGTAGACCTCCGGGGCGAGCCTGCGGTTGAGCCTGACCTCCTCCTCGCAGAAAAACCTCCTTTTTTCAAGCGTCGAGAAATCCAGGAACGAGAACTTCACCGGCTTCTTTATCTTGAAGACGAAATCATGGCCCAAAAGCACCCACGATATATGCGTCTCTGCAAGCGCGAACCCGCCGTCTTTGACAAGGATATCTATGTCTTTTTTCTCCATAATCATAGCCCCAGGTATGCCCTCACGCGATCCAGCATCTCCTTTTTCGGAAGCGACGTGTCGATCTCCAGGTGCGGCCCGTCTACAGGTTCGAACCGACCCTTCATCTTGAGGTATACGGCGAAATCCGCATCGCTCGCCCCCCCTTTCTTCCTTCCCCCGAGCCTTTTTTCGGTCTCTTTATCCGTAAGCTTGCAGACGATGAGCGCCGAGGCGGTGCCAGCGCCGCTCGCTATCGCGCTGAACCGCTCCCGCTCCTTTTTGAGGTAGAACGTGGCATCGACGATGACATGGCGGCCTCCCCTGAGCCCGGCCTCTGCCCGGGATGCCATCTCCGCATAGACCGTCGCCTTCTCCCCTTCGCTGTATGTCGGCTGGCTGAACATCCGCTTCCTGATGATGTCGCTGCTGATATCCAACGCGGATATCTTTTTGGCGAGCGAGCGGGCGAGCGTGCTTTTCCCGCTCCCGGGCAGTCCGCAAACGATTATAAGCATGTTTTTTTATACCTCTTATACCTTTTAAAACGAGTTTTATGGTGGTATCGATGGAAAATTTCGACGTCATAGTATTAGGTGGCGGGCCTTCAGGCTCCTCGACAGCCGCGTTCCTCTCCAAGGCGGGAAAAAAGGTCCTGCTCCTGGACCGCGCCAAGTTCCCCCGCGAGAAGATATGCGGGGACGGCATCAGCGGCCGCTCGGTCTCGGTCCTCCGCGAACTCGGGATACTAAAAGAGTTCAAGGATGTCGAGCGGACCGAGATGTTCGGCATCACGTTCTCCTCGCCGGACGGCACGGTCGTCCCTATCTCATCACGGAAGGAGGGCATGACCGAGCCCCCGGGGTTCGTCTGCAGGCGCGAGGTCTTCGACAATGTCCTGTTCCAGAACGCGAAGAAGCTCTGCGCCAAGACCATGGAAGGCTTCATCGCAAGCGACCTTGTCATGGAGGGCGGAAAGGTCGTCGGCGTGAAAGGCATGTTCGAAGGGAAGCCGATGGAATTCCGCTCCAAAATCCTTGTCGGGGCTGACGGCGTGGCCGGCATCACCGCGAGGAAGCTCAACGCCGTCAATACGGAGGACGACCACAACTGCGCGGCGATCCGGTGCTACTACGAGAACGTGGGCGGCCTGGACGACAAGATCGAGCTCCACTTCATAAAGGGAGTCCTGCCGGGCTATTTCTGGATATTCCCGCTCCCTGGAAAGAGGGCGAACGTCGGCATCGGCATGCTGGTCACCGACATGAAAAAGCAGAAGGTCAACCTCCAGAAGCTCATGTTCGATACCATCGAGACCCACCCCGTCTTCAAGTCCCGCTTCAAGGACGCGAAGCGCTATACGGATGTCAAGAGCTGGATGCTGCCCCTGGCATCGAAACGGATGAAGATCGTCGGCGACGGGTATGTCCTGGTCGGCGATGCAGCGTCCCTGATCGACCCGTTCACCGGCGAAGGCATCGGCAACGCGCTCACAAGCGGCAAGCACGCATCGATGGCCATATTGGAGGCCTTCAAGAGGGACGACTTCTCGGAAGCGGCGTTGTCCGATTATCCCAAGTCGCTCTGGGCCCACATCGGCAGCGAGGTCGAGACCAACTATCGGATGCAGAGCCTGGCCAAGAACACCTTCCTCCTGAACATGATGATCGGCAAGGCGAGGAGGAGCGACTACGTGCGAAAATCGATCAGCGACGCGCTTCTGAGCCCTGATGAGGCGGCCAAGATAGTGGATCCGTTCTTCATCCTGAAGGTCATGTTCGCTTGAATCGGTTTTTTATTACTCTTCTTCCTATTCCCCACTCATGCAGTTCGACCTTATAGTCATCGGGACAGGCTCGGGCCTGGACGTCGCGGCGGCGGCAGCGGCCCGCGGGATGAAAGTGGCCGTCGTAGAGGAAGGGCCGATCGGGGGCACCTGCCTGAACCGGGGATGCATCCCGACCAAGATACTCATCCATGCGGCCGACGTCGTCCAGACGATAAAAAAGGCCGGCGTCTTCGGCATCAAGACCGGCAAGGTGTCCGTGGATTTCAAGAAAGCGATGGCGCGGGCGAGGGTCGTCGACAAGGATTCCGCGGAGATCGAGGCGAACCTGGCCAAAGCCAAGAACATCACGCTCTTCAAGGGCCGGGGGGCGTTCACTGGTCCAAAAAGCGTCAAGGTCAACGGGCAAGAGATCACTGCGGACAAGATCGTGGTGGCCTGTGGCACGCGCCCTTCCATCCCGCCGATAGGGGGGCTTGAGCAGGTCCCCTATATGACAAGCGACGAGGCCCTCAAGGCGGAAAAACTCCCCAAGAAGCTGGTGATAATCGGAGGGGGGTACATCGCCTGCGAGCTCGCGCATCTCTTCGGGGCCATGGGTTCTGATGTCACGATACTGCAGAGGAACGTGAGGCTGCTCCCTGACGAGGACGGGGAGATATCGCAAAAATTCACGGAGATATTCTCGAAAAGGTTCAAGGTCAAGCTCGCTTATCCTGTGAAAAAGGTCGAGAAGAAGGGATCCAGGATCCTCGTCTATGGCGAGGATGGGAAGGCGGTCGAGGGGACGGACCTCCTGATAGCGACCGGCAGGACCCCGAATTCCGACATCTTGCAGGCCGGGAAGGCGGGCATCAAGCTCAACCGCCACGGCTATATAGAGACCAATGAATACATGGAGACTTCAGTCCCGGGGGTCTGGGCGCTCGGGGACATCGCAGGGAAATACCTGTTCAAGCATTCGGCTAACCTCGAAGCCGAATATGTGACGATCGCCCTCGCCACACCTGAGCACCGCCACGCAGTAGATTACACCGCCATGCCCCATGCGGTATTCACAGACCCGCAGATAGCGGGCGTGGGGGCTACCGAAGAGGGGCTCAAGGCGAAAAAAGCCGATTACCTGGTCGGGAAATACATGTACAAGGACACCGGCATGGGGGAAGCGATGGCCGAGCATGAGGGATTCGTCAAATTCCTCGCCGATTATGAAGGCAGGATACTCGGGTGCCATATCATCGGGCCGGAGGCATCCACCCTCATCCATGAGGTGCTGATCGCCATGAAAGCGGGCAAAGGCACCATAGACGACATCGTGAACACGGTGCATATCCACCCGTCGCTCAGCGAGGTCGTGCAAAGGGGCGCGGGGTCTGTCTGATGCGCAAAAGCGATCGGGGATTATACCTGCTGATCCTCGCCATGGCATTCCTTGTGATATTTCTTGCCACGAGGAACACCGGAGCGCCCGGCTCTCCCATAGAGGGGAACGCCACAAGCCAACCGCTCGCGGACCAGGCAATCAACCAGACCGCCGTAAACCAATCGGCCACTAACCAAACAACAAACACAACGATCGATCCGGCGACAAACCAGACAAACAATTCGTCATCGCAACCAAACATCAGCCCGTTAAAGGTCGCATCCTTCAACATCCAGGTCTTCGGGGAATCGAAGCGATCGAAGCCCGAAGTCATGGACGTGCTCGCACGGATCGCCCGGAATTTTGATGTCATGGCGGTCCAGGAGCTCCGCGACGACACGGAGACCACCCTCCCCATATATCTCGAGAAGATCAACTCGCTTCCCGGCCCGCGATACGCATCCGTCTCGAGCCCTCGTTTGGGGCGGACATCCAGCAAGGAGAACTACGCATTCGTATACGACACAGACACCATCCGTCTGGTTCCCGGCTCCAACTACACATTCGCCGATCCCCCGCAAGGCTCGGCCATAGACATCTTCCAGAGGGAGCCGTTCATCTCCAGATTCCAGACGAGCGACGGCTCCTATGATTTCGTCCTTATCGTGATCCACACGGAGCCGGACGGCACGCCCGCCGAGCTCGGCAACCTCACGCTCGCATTGGACGATGCCAGCTCCCGTTTCCCGGACGAGACCGATTTCATCATGCTGGGCGATATGAACGCGGACTGCTCGTATCTTTCAAAATCAGAAGCCCAAGGCCTCGCGCTCCGCAACCAGTCCTTCATATGGATTGTCCCTGACGAAGCCGACACGACGACAAAAAGCACGGACTGCGCCTATGACCGGATCATACTCGCAGGCGACGCATCAGAGGAATACCTGGGAGGGTGGGGGGTCTACCGCTTCGATCAAGGATTCAGCCTCAACCAATCGCAGACAGAAGACGTCTCGGACCATTACCCGGTGTGGGCCTCGTTCGAGAATTAGTTCAAGTGGATATCCTGGCTGTCGGTCAGGCATCCGCGCCCCTGGAAATCGCTCTTGGCTATCGTGTCTATCATGAATGCGACGCTTCCATTCTGCCCGTGGAATGACACCTGGTTGCCCGGCTTGAGCGCATCGTAGAAATCCGCGGATGACAATGAGACGTGCACGCTTTTCGTGCTCCCCATCCTGGAACCGCTGCAGTCCGGGTTGCTGAGCACGACTATCCTGAGGGCCTTGACATCCGAGCAATATACCTTCAGCAGCACGGCAGCCGTGCTTTCCAGCCTCCTGACCTCCATATCGTCCAGTTGGATCCTCAGGATTCCTCCTTTCCTGGCTGTTGCTGGTTCGTTCGGTTTCTGCATGGTGGTCAGTATGCTATCGTGGCTTTATAATAATTCGCGACTGCTGGAAGATAAGATAAATCCCGTCGGCCTGATTTGAACAAGCAACCTGTCGGTTTCCACTCGTAAAAATCGAGCAAAGCAAGCTACAGCCGACCGCTCTACCGTTGCGCGCCATGCGTGCAATACATGAACGAGCACGTTCATGGCTTTGAGCTACGACGGGATTGAAAAGGAAAGTGCTGGGTAGTCCTTATAAATTTAGGTATCGCGGGGATTGTATGGACATCAAGACGCTCCTCAAGGAAGCGAAGGTGATAGCGGTCGTAGGCTTATCGGACAAGTCTGAACGCCCGAGCTTCGATGTAGCGTCTTATCTGAAAGGCAAAGGATACATCATCATCCCGGTAAATCCGAATATCAAGGAGTGGAAAGGTATCGCCGCATACCCGTCGCTTCTCGCCATCCCCCCGTCCATCAAGATAGATATCGTCGATATCTTCCGAAAGAGCGAGGACGTCCCCCCGATAGTCGAAGATGCGATCAGGATCAAGGCCAAGACGGTGTGGATGCAGCTCGGGATAGCGAATCCGGAAGCGGCAGGCCGCGCCAGGAAAGCCGGGCTGAACGTCGTCATGGACAGATGCATGAAGATCGAGCATATGCGCCTAGGCTGATTTTTCATTTCGATCCATCGTCTACGTTTAGCGTCAGCCATCCCCAATGCTAACACTATTTCCGGATAATAATCGGATTTATAAGGTTATTCCGGATATTATCCAATGTGGCTGAACAAAAGCTGGATGAAAGCGACAGATACATCCTGGATGCTCTCAAGAGAGACGCAAGGCAGACCATCGCCGAGATATCAGACCAACTCGGCATCCCCCGTGCCACGGTGCACGAACGGATAATGCGGATGAAGAAGGCGGGCGTGATCAGGAGATTCACCATTTTGGAGGATCACGCCAAATTAGGCCTTCCGACGCTGTCCTTCGTGTTCGCGGAATACGACCGGCATTCGAAAACGAGCCTCAGGGACGTCTCGCACGACCTTGCAAAGATAAAAGGGGTCACAGGCGTCTATATCCTGGGGGGAGAATGGAGCCTTCTCATCAAGGTCAGGGCCAAGGACATGGAACAGATGGGCACCCTCGTCCTGGACCGCATAGGCGCGACCCCGGGCGTCTCCAAGACCTGCGCGATGCCATGCTTCGAAGCGGCGAAAGAGGAATGCTGATCTCTCAGGAGATGAACCTTTTCAGGACATCTATGAGTTCGAGATAGCTTTTCTTCGAGACCCATTCCTCGCAGGAATGCTCACGGCCCCCTATCGGACCGTAGGTCACGACAGGGACGCCATGCATCGCTATCATGTTCTCATCGGCCACAGTCAGCCCGTAATTGTGCCTCGCTTTTTCCCCGAGCACATCCAGGATAGCGGCATCCAACCTCTTCACATGGGGATTCTCCGCGGATATCGCATATGGGAGCATGTATGGCGCTTCACGGGGAACAAGCCTCACGCCTGCCTTCCTGCCCTCGATATCGTGCAATAACCCATCGCGATAGAGCGCATCCACTCTCTTCTGCATATCGGCTGCCGTGCTTTCCGCATCCTCAGGGAGCACCAGGTGCCGGTCCACTATGAGCACCGCCTTGCTCGGCAGCGAAAGCGACACGCTTTCCGAGAAAAATTTCCGGACGAACACATCCCCCTTCGAAAGCTGTGGGTGCCGAGGCATGCTGGCATTCATCTTCTCTATCTCTAGGGCGAGGGTTGATGCCTCGCTGATCGCGGAGATCCCCTGCTCCATCCTGGCCGCGTGCGCGCTCCTGCCAGGAACGTCGATCTCATATTGAGCCCGCCCTCGCCTGCCAAGGGTGATCGTCCGCGCGGAGTCTCCGATATCGCTGACATCGGACATCTCAGTCGAGACCGCGAAGGCCACGCCGTCGAGGAAACCGCTCTTCGCCGCAGCATGGCATCCTGCCGAATCCGCCTCCTCATCGCTGACAAACAGCACCTTCAGGGGCCGGTCTCTCGGTGCCGCTTCCACGGCCTTGATTATCGCGGCTACGCCCGCCTTCATATCGTAGACACCTAGGCCGTACAGCTTCCCATCCCGTTCTTCCATCCGGAATGGATTCCGGCCCGATTTGTCATAGCCATAGGGTGGGACCGTGTCCATATGCGCGTAGAGAAGGATCGGCGCCGTCCCATTCCCGCGCGCAGCCAGGACATTAAATCTCCCTGGGGAGAACTCCTGCAGGTTTGCCTGGAACCCTGACCTACGGAGCAGGTCGGCCAGAAACCTCGCCATCGTCTCCTCTTTTGGGAAGACCGAGTCGAAAGACACCAGCTTCTCAAGCAACGGAACAGCATCCATCCCTTCACCTGGCGAGCCGAGATCCCAGCATCGGCCTCGCTCCAATATCCTCCCTCTGCCTCATCCTCCGCAGCCTGTCGCCTTCCATGAACGCACTATATTTATACGTTCCTTCTGCGCACGGTTCCCTCCGTTGCTCCTGGAGGTTCTGCTCGAAGCGTCTCCTGTATCCATCGATGATATCCATCCTGAGGCCTGCCATCCTATCGAAGGCCGCCTGCCTTCCCCCGTTCCCATGGACGAACTCCCGATGGAGGCTTATCAATCTGAGCACCTGGGGGTCGCTCAGGTACCCTACAAGCCCAGTGAAGATATTCGGCGTCTCCCTCTCCCGATTCCTCCTCCTGAGCATAGCAAGCGTATCCCTCTCCGGATATATCGGGGTGGTCTCCTCCTGGGTGAGCGGCGGTCCATGATCTATCTTGCCATCGACTATGTGGAACGTGTTCCCATGGAAGCGGTATCCTGTCCCTTTGGCCCTCTCCATAGCATCCAAGGTCGGCGTCTTGCCTTCCAGTCCGGGCAATCTGGCTGGGTGGGTGTTCAATGTGAGCCCTAAAAACTCGAGCAGGAACATATCGCCGAAAACGCGCATATACCTGTCTGACACGGCGACATCTATCTGATGGGCATGGAGCACCGACAGAAGCCTCTGCTCGTATCCCGCTTTCGCATTCGCCTTCCTTTCCAGCGCCTCCATCCTCTGGATCGGGCTGGCTCCCCGGGGCGCTCTTATAGATGCGAATGGCGATGAAGGCTCGATACGCATCGGCACCCCCAAATCGCTGAAATCCCTCTCGGGGGCATCATCATCCATAAGTATAAGGCTCATCTGTATAGCGGGCGCCCCCGTCTCCAGCCTGGAGCGGTTATAACCAGATAAGAGACCGATCAAGGCCGGCAGGCTCCCCCTGTGGTTTTGGCTGATATCTGTCCCGTCGTCTTGCTGCATAGGCTCTTCCCTCGCGAATTCCCTGGTGGAAGTGATATACGCCACCCTGATATTCTGGTGCCTTCCTCCATCCATGATCCCTTCAGATATTACATTCATCTCAATCTTCCTCCATCAATCATTCTGCATGATACGAATACACTGTCTTTGGACCAATCATTATTTAAATATATCGTAATTTATTTACGTAAATCGTAGAATTTGAATTAAAATATTACGAATATCGTATATTGCGAAAATCGTAATGCTTATATCGCTTCACTCATATCCCTTATCATGAAACTAGACGCGAAGGATCAATCGCTGCTCGGACTGCTCAAGAACGATTCCAGGGCGAGCAACGTGGAACTCGCAAAGGCTGTCGGCTTAACCGAAGGCGCGGTCCGCTGGAGGATCCGCAAGATGCAGGAAAGCGGAGTCATAAAGCGGTTCAGCGTCGAGGTGTCCGGAGAGGCGAGCGCGTTCGCGGTCCTCATGATAAAAGCCAAAGACGAGACGAAGAAGATGATGGCGGACATCGTCGCCCTCGGGATCCACAAGGACGCCTATGAGATATCCGGCGAGTTCGACGGCTGTATCATCCTGGAAGGCTCATCGGTCGAGGACATCGACCGGAGGATCGACCAGATAAGGAAAGTGAAGGAAGTAGCCGAGACGCGGACGTTCATCTCGTTTAGGAGATGGTAGTTTTTTTCCATGTAAATCAGATATATTTATATATATTTATACTATAAATATAGTCATGAAAGGAGAACAAGTCCAAATCATGCATTCACCTACGCTCAACACCGTCCTGATGGTGGAGCATGCGCTGCAAAAAGCCGGAGAGATAGTCAAGATATCCGAGCTGAAACGCATGCTTCCAAAAAAAGTGATGCATACCACCCTCCTGCAGGTGCTTGATTACCTCCAGGGAAGCGGAAAGATACTGATCACGACCAAAGGAGTCCTGTGGATATTCCGTCCCCCCGCGGAATTGGAGAAGCTCAAATCAGGGGGATTGGAGATATGAGAGATAAAAGACCTGTAAGGGTAATATTATCGGGCCAAGCCAAAGAAGCTTTCGAAGAGCTAAACCGGGTCGTCGAGAGCCAATTGTCTAAAGGGATAAGCAACTCGGAAGAGATCCAGCTCCTCAAGTCCATCAAAGAGAAATCCGAGCGCATCAAAGCTGATCCTACCTGCGGAGATAACATCCCCCATCGGCTGATCCCAAAAACCCTAGAGGTATCAAACCTGTTCCGCATCGGGTTGACCGGCTATTGGAGGATGCTATATACCCTCGATGGAAACAGAGTGGAGGTCGTGGCGTTCATCCTATATCTGGTCGACCATCCGACGTACGACAAGCTCTTTGGATATAAGAAAAGATGAATTGGCGGAGCCCGATCCCCGGACTCCAGGCGTCAGCTACTGGATCGTCCCCAGCAGCATCTTCCGCATCTCGATGGGCTCCAGGTCCCGCAGCGCTTTAAGTGCGAAATCCAGCTTCGCCTCGCTCTCGGAGAATATCGTGAACACCTTGTCCCCTTTCTCGACCCGGTCCCCGCGCAGGCGGTGGATCAGCACGCCGGCGCCCGTGTCGCGGGGCGCCCCGGCGATCCTCGCCAATTTCGACATCACCTTGTTGTCGATATGGAAGATGCTCCCGGACACGTCGGCGTTTATCGTATGCGAATACTTGCCGATCCCGATGTCGGATATCTTGACCTTCGGGTTCCCGCCCTGGAGCTCGATAATCTCGCGCATCTTGGCCATCGCCTTTCCGCTGCTTATAAGGCCCTCCGCGACAGAGAATCCCCGGCCCCTGTCCACCTTGCCGGCGAGTTCAAGGAGCTTTCCGGCCATCAGCAGGCTCTTGTGGCGCAGGTCGTCCGGCCCCCTGCCGTCCAGGGTCTCCATCACGTCGATGCACTCCAATCCGGGCCCCACCCCGCTTCCCACCGGCTCGGCGCCATCTGTTATCAGGGCTTCTATCTTCATGCCTAACTTCTCCCCGACCTTGAGGAAATGCCTCGCGAGTTCGTTGCCCCGCTCCACATAAGGCACCTTGACCCCCCGGCCTACCGGTATGTCTATCAGTATGTATTCAGCGCCCACGCTCTTCTTCTTCCCCAGGATGCTGGCCAGGAGCATGCCTTCGGGGTCCAGGCTGAGCGGATGCCTCACCCTGATCAATTTGTCATCGACCGGGGCTAGCTTCATGCCTCCGCCCCAGACGATCGCACCCCTGGCCTTCAAGACGATGGAGCGCATCTCGTCCATATTGAATGTGACATCGGATAACACCTCCATGGTATCAGCCGTGCCTGAAGCGGACGTTATCGAGCGCGAGGATGTCTTTGGTATGAAGCATCCCGCCGCCGCGATGATAGGCACCATCACCATGGTGGTCCTGTTGCCTGCGACCCCGCCTATGCAGTGCTTATCGAGGATGGGGTGCTTGCCAAGGTTGAGCTGCTCCCCTGATTCCACCGTCGCATGGGCGAGCGAGATGACTTCATCGTCAGAGAAGCCGTTGATGTAGGCGGCGGTGATCCAGGCGGATGTCTCGATCTCGCTGAGCTTATCCTGCATGATGTCCTTCACGACCGTCCTCACCTCGTTATCCGTGAGGTTCCCCTTATCCAGCTTCTTCTTGATGTACCCTATCGAAGCGGGGCGGTCCATGTGGACGATCTCGATGACCTCCCCCCTCCTCAATCTGTGGATGGACGCGAGATCCTTGAATACGCCCACCTCTCCGGGTTCCACTATCTCGTCGCTGACATCGACTATCGCGATTATGCTGATGCCGTCGTGCTTTATCTCGGTCCGGTAACCCGAATAGATGTCGTGCTCCTGGGCCTCGGCCTTGTTGAGGACTATGACGTTCTTTCCCGTGAAGATATCTATCGGCTTGACCTTGCAGACGTATTTCTTCAGCTTCCAGACGTCTACCTTCTTCTCCTTCTGCTCCGTCTCGACGTATTCGACCATAGCATGACCTCATTCGTAAAGCTTGATGCCGAGCTTCTCGCTCGCCAGGGTGAAGAACGACTGGGGCGGGATCACGCCCAATTCCGTGACATACCCGCTGACGTATTTGGCGGCCGTGGCCTCGAAAGCG
>JAZDKI010000034.1:0-25055 GCA_043803165.1 Microcaldota archaeon | reverse complement strand
GGGCTCATACCGTATAGGGTGATGAAGGAGTGGAAGGATTTCTTCTTAGACCCGCTCGGCGTGGTGGATAAGAGCGCCAGCACCCCGACGGATAGGTTCAAGGACCTGATCGTGGCGCAGGCCATAAGCACCGTCCCGATGGTCCTCGGCCTCATACCCATGATGCTGATGACTACGAGCCTGCCGGGATATTCCCGGACAAACATGTTCTCGATAGGCCTCTCGCTCGTCTCGATAATCCTCGCTCCCGCGATGATGATGGCGTTCCACTTCGTGGGATTCCATTTCGCGAGGCTCGTCGGCGGCTCTGCAAGCCTCCAGGCCCACTATAACGCGGCCATCCTGCCGAGCCTTTCCAGCACGGCGATGCTGCTCCCGTACCACGTGGCTTATGTCTTGGCCATGTGGACCATGCTCGTGCCCCTGGTCGGATGCTGCACCCTGCTGGTGATCCTGCCCCTCGCCCTGCTCGCCGTCGGGGTCGCGCTGTATTCCCTCTACCTGCATTTCCTGGCCCTGCGGCATGTCCACAGGATATCCAGCTTCAGGACGGTCCTGGTGATGCTGGTATCGCTCCTGCTTACGGGCATCGTCGTGGCGGGCATATTCGCATTTGAGATGGCGCTGATGCCCGCCCTGCCCCGCTGAGAATGGGCTATCCGTCTTCGAGGGCTTTTTTCACTTTTTCGAAAATCTTCCCGACGACCTTTTTATCGAAGGCGTCCGGGATGATGCGGTCTTTTGCCGGGTTCTCGACGCTTTCGGCTATCGCTTTGGCCGCGGCGATCTTCATCTTGTCGGTGATCCGCTTCACCCGGAGGTCGAGCAGGGCCCTCAGGAATCCGGGGAAGCATACGGAATTGTTTATCTGGTTCGGGTAATCGCTCCTGCCTGTGCCGAAGATGTCTATCCCGAGCGCTTTCGCCTCTTCAAGCGATATCTCCGGGACCGGATTCGAGAGGGCGAA
Source organism: Microcaldota archaeon (assembly GCA_043803165.1). Classification (GTDB taxonomy): domain Archaea; phylum Micrarchaeota; class Micrarchaeia; order Anstonellales; family Bilamarchaeaceae; genus Bilamarchaeum. The sequence continues at coordinate 24,088 of JAZDKI010000034.1, read as the reverse complement.
GACGATATTGGGTTTCCTCATCGCGCGGATGGCATCGTCGGGTATCGCTCCTGGGGATGCCGCTGATATTATGACGTCAGCGCCCCTGAAATCTTTCAGCAGGCCGGAGTATCCGGAGCTGTTGAACGATGCGAGGATGTTTTTGTATTCCTCGAGGCCGGGCCTTGAACGCGAGATGGCGCCCTTGCTGTCGAATACGATGATATCCCTGAATCCGGCCGCATGGAGGAGCTTCGCGATCGCGTATCCGGCGCTTCCGGCTCCGACTATCCCGATCTTGACCGCCGGAACCGCGAGGGGCCCCGGCCCGGTTTTTCCAAGGACCTTGAGCGCGTTGTATAATCCGGCTAAAGCGACCATCGCGGTCCCGTGCTGGTCGTCATGGAACACGGGGATGTCCAGCTCCTCGGTCAGCCTCTTCTCGATGTAGAAGACCTTGGGGCTCTCGATATCCTCCAGGTTTATCGCACCGAACCCGGGCGATATCGCCTTCACGATCTCGACGATCTTATCAGGGTCCTTCTCGGCAAGGCATATCGGGAACGCGTCGATCCCCCCGAACTGCTGCATGATGAGCGCCTTGCCTTCCATCACAGGGAGGGCGGCCTCGGGGCCGATGTCGCCAAGGCCCAGCACCCTGGTGCCATCCGTCACGATGGCTACCGTGTTGCCTTTCATCGTCATCTCATAAGCGAGCGAGCGGTCCTTGGCGATCATCCTGCAGGGCTCTGCGACACCCGGTGTGTAGAGGACGGCGAGGTCAGATGGGCTCTTGAGCCGGGCTTTGCCTTGGATGAAGATCTTGCCCCGGAGCTTCTTGTGCGTCTTGATAGGGTCTTGGCTGATTGCCATGGATAGCATACCCATAGAAAGGTTATAGACATATGGCACAGTGGGGAAAAAAATCGAACAGGCGATATGCCTCGATCGGCTGCCGCGGGTGGCGACGAAGTCGCCGGGTCCTGCGGCTCATATGGATTGCATTGGAATGTTCAAGGATTTTGTGGATACCCTATCATCTCGCAAGCCCATACGCGATCAGGGATATATCGTCGTCGACGGCAAGGAGCGCCTCGTTTTTCCCCATCAGGCGGATGGATCCGGCTTTGGAGGCTTCCTCTATCCTGCTTTCGACCTCGCCCTGGAGCTTTTCCACCACGCGCTTGGGATCCCTCTCCCCCTTGAGGATGCTTTTAAGGTCCCTGCATCCGCTGGAATCGCGGACGCACGCGCTCTCAGGGTCGTAGCTGACCGACAGGCTCTTTGTTATCCCGTCGCTGACAAGGAGCAGGCATTCGCCAGGTGCGAGGACCCCGGTGGCCACATCGATGGAGCGGGTGCTTATCCCGTCGAAGTTTATCGCGCTCTGGAGGACGTTCCGGTCGTAGAAATACTGGATGACGGGTGTGCCGGTGATGGGGTTTTGCAAGGCGTCGAACCGGTGTGACGAGAACAGGCGCCCGACCCCGCGCCGGAAGAGATGGTATATCGCCGAATCCCCGATGCCGGCTGCGGAGAACGAGCCGTCAGGCGCCACCATGGCGATCGCAGCGGTGGTCCCGCCCTTGCCTTCCGGATCCGGGGGCGGGGTGAATGATTCGAGCGTATAAAACACCGATGAGATCAGGAACCCCCGGACATCTGCGGAGAGGATATCATTCACAGCCGAAAAAGCCAGCGCCTCGATGATGCCGTCCGCGACGGCTTCGGAGAGGAACGTGCCCTGGTTGCCGAAGCCGTCCAGCACTCCGACCAGGTCCATTTTCCTCGATGAGAACCATATGGCCGCATCCTGGCCATGCTCCCTCGCCCTGCCTTTTTTCACGGATGCATAGACGCTCTTATGGCCTTCCGGGACTGATAGGGAGGAAGGCGAATCGCGGTCCGAAGCCAGCCTCACAGCGCAGGGCTTTTTTTCGCACATTGGATCGCAGAAGCGGAATCCGGTCTTGGCGTTCTTGGGATCTGGGATGGGTTTGCCTTCAGGCGGCTGCGGGGCGGCGGATGTCGAGCGGCGCATCATCTCACCTTCGGGAAGAACACGCTTCCGCCTATGAATTCGCGGAGCACCGAATCCGGGGGGATCATGCCGATCTGCCCCGGCGAGGCGCTGGCGATCTGCGATAATAGGTTCAGCACCCGCTCTCCCCGGTACATACCGTCGAAAAGGTCTTCGTTCCTCTGGAATAATGGCAGCACGGCGCGCAGGTCGCGCTCGACCTCCGCCTTGAGGGCGGCCAGCTCGTATGGGAGGCCGGTGTCTATGATCGCATCCGCGCTGTGGACGAACGGGAGTATGTATCGCTCCCCTTTGCGCACCAGATGCCAGTGCATCAGGGTCGCTTCGATGCTGTGCCCCCGCGCTTCCTTGTCCCTTTTCATGCGCCGGAGGAGGCGGATGTCCGTGAAATACACGGGCTTCTTCTCCATATCCTCGAGCACCGCAAGCGGCTCGAGATAGAGCTTGAACTTTTTCCCCTGCGGGATCGCTTCTGTCATGGGCGGGTAAAGCGCGTGCATGCAGTCTATCAGGAGCACCTCGCCCCGCTCTAGCGAGAACGGGACCATCTCCCCGGTGCGCTGTCCGCTGATGAAGTCGTATTTCGGTGAAAGCACCCCTTCTCCGCGCATAAGGGCTTCCAGGTGCTCGTTGAGGAGCGCGATGTCATAGGTAGAGGGAAGCTCGAAATTGGGGTCTTCCACCACGGCGCCGTCGACATTGTAATGGAATCTCTCTGCTGTGCTTTTATCGCGGAAATAGTTGTCCACCTCGAGGGCCTTGAAGGCGACCCCGGGGTGGGTCTCCTTGAGCAGCCTGAGCATCTTTCGCGTGGTCACCGTCTTGCCGGATGACGAAGGGCCGGTTATCACTATCGCCCGGAGCCCGCCTTCCTCGATCGCGCGGCCGAGGCGCGAGACGACCCCGCGCAGGCATTCGATGCTCCGCCTCTCCGCGCCCCTGATGAGCTCGTTGAGATGTCTCCCGGAAAGCCACCGGTTCAGGCCTTCGACCGTGTCGCAGTCGTGCGCCTTGTTCCACATGCGGAGGCTGTCCAGCTTCTTCGTCGGGCGCGCATCCGGATGGAAATCCTCCTCGCGCATCTCCCCGTTCCGGACCAGCCGGTGGCCCTCCCGGTAGAGCATATAGGCCATCCAGAGGCTCTCCGGCCTTGATGAATAGGAATCCTTGCCCCGGGCAAGGTCATGGTGCAGGACCTCGATTAAGATGTCCTGTATGGTCTCGACATGGGGGGCTTCGTCGCTCGCGCATTTCGAGCGCAGGTTGTCCACCACCTCGGATGAGAACTTCGATGCGATCTCACGGGCCTTCGCCTCGCCCCGGTGCGGCTCGACCGCCAGGACGGCCTTGTGTATGGCGTTCGTGATCCTGGCAGGATCGAAAGGGACCATCAGACCGTCGCGCTTGGTGACGAACCGTATTCTGGGCGTGGACATATATGCACCGGCCGCAGGGCGCACCTGATTTGGCCTGCGGTGAACAGGGGATACTTGCGATGAAGCATTTATATTGTTCCCTTTTTTGGATAGATATGGCTCATCCGAGGAATCTCCGCTTCCATGCGGCCGCCTTGATGTCCTCGATGAGGTGCGTGTGCTTGCCCGCGGCATAGTTCTCGTATATCCTGCCGCTTATCTCAGCGTACTCCTCGTCCGGCTCCACGTCCAGCCATTCCAGGACCTTCTCCATCCCCTTGCGGACGCGCGCGGGCATGCGGGCGAGGTTGGCCCGGTTGAGGAACTTGGTCGAAGCGGCGAGGTCCTCGTCCATCTTCACGTATAGCGAATGCAGCTCGTCGAACTCCTTTTCGCTGAGCGCGGACAATCCAAGAAGCTCAGGGGGGATGCCAATCGAGTAGAACGAAGCGCAGAACTTGATCGCCCTCGGGAGCTTGAGGCCCTTGAGGGGCTGGCGGGAGTATCCGAAGAGCCCCACGTGGAGCTTCCTCGCGCGCCTGCCGGGGACGAAGACCGAGATCCCGTTTATCATGTCAGCCATCTCGCGGAGTTGGGATTCATATTCGGCGCATATCTTTTTCACGAATGACATCGCCTTCTTCTCGTCGATAAGCAGGGCAGGCCTGCGGTGGGCGTGGTTGAGCATGTCGACGGCGTTCGCCACATCCCGGAAGGGATGGTCGTACTTGAACGACGACTGCACGGTATACGTCTGGACGCTCGGGTATTCATCCCCGCAGTTGCTGACATTCAATGGCGTGAAGTTGCCGCGGAAGGGCGCGCCCCCGACGCCGATTATCGGGTATATCCGGACAGAGCTCTTCTCCTCCAGGGCGTTCAGCTTTTGGAGGGCGATCTTGGACAGCAGGACCGCGCTGGTAGAGCCGTAGTTCAATGCGGGATCGCTCCGCGCGAGGAACACCCTCTGGTATTCCATGTTCTTCTTGCCGGCAAGATACTTGGACACGATCGCGTCGCATCCGCAGATCGACTCCAGGTTCTCGAAGAGCGGGATGATGTTGATATCCTCCGGCTGGAAGTCCCCCACCCATTCCTTGACCGATATCCTCTCCTTCCCGAGCAGCATGTCCTTCTGGCCGATTATGACCTGCTCGTAATAGCTCCGCACGCGCTCCAATTCGAGATGCGATGTTGTCATGGGGATGATTATCTCGAAGATGGGGGCGATGTCTATCCCGGCGGTCTTGGCCACATCGTAAGCCCTCGGGATGCTGTTCAATGTCTCCAGGAGGATCTTGCCCTGCGCCTTCTCCACAGAGGGGTTCGGGACGCGGTATGTCAGGAAGAGGTCACGGCCCAGCCTTTTCTTGGAAAAGAAGTCGGTGTATCTGGACAGGAGCTTCTCCACGACCTGGTTGTCGACCTCCTTGCCTTCGGAATCCCACATCTGCTCCCGGCATCCGAGCTGGGAGAAGACGAAGAAGGCCTCCTTGACCTCGGATTCGCCTGCCAGGATATCAGAATCTGAGAAGAACGGCGTGGCGACGTTGTCCGGATGCTGGGTGCTCATGGCGCGGGGTATTTCGATCATAACAAACCCGACATAGACATGATGGCGCGGTTTAAATAATTTGCCTAATTAGCCTAAATCAAGGTGGATTGATTGATAGAGAGCATCACTAAAGCGTTCGAGTCTTTTTCGAAGAGGCCGTTCCTGTTCATCTGGGGCACGCTGATGTATATCATCCTGCTGCTCGCGTTCTTCTTCGCGGCCCTCGGGATCGTGATGGCGTATTTCGTCGTCCTCTCGCTTCTCGATAAGGAGCTGGATCCGACGTCCCCGGCCTCGCTGATAATAGCCGGGGCATTGGGATTGGTATTCATATTCTTCAGCAACGGCCTTAACGGCGCGCTCGCCCGGGCTTACCGCTCGGCGGTATGGAAGGAGAAGACCAGCCTGACCAAGTTCTTCTCGTATTCGCTCGAGAAGACCCTCGAGATGTTCGGCATAATGGTGGTCAGGGACGCGCTCTGGCTGCTCCTCGCCGGGCCGGTGATCGCGCTTTACTTCTACTTCCTGGCCACGACACAATACATGGACATCCTGGTCGGGCTGTATGTCATGAGCGTGACATTCATCATGCACATGCTCTTCACACCCGCCTTCATCTCGGCCGGGGCGCTGGACATGGGCATCGTCGCATCGATGAAGCACGCCTTCGAATTCGTGAGGAGGAAGCACCTGTTCTTCGTGGTGATATACGCCCTGTTCGCGGTCGTCTGGGCGCTGAACTTCATACCTTTTATACAGTTCGTCACCCTTTTCTTCGCATACCCCCTGTTGTATTCCGCCCTCATAATCATGATGGAGGAAGCGATGAAGGGGGGAAGGGAGGAGAAGGAGGTCGATGACGAGTGATGCACAGGGTATATGAGATCGAGCCTGCCAAGAAGGCCGAGCTCGCCAAGATCCTCGAGGCTGACCCTTACGCGCAGGACAGCTTCGCAAGGGTCGGCTACAAGATCAAGGACGGCGCGGTCATCGGGGAGGATGGGGGCAAGTCATACCTTTACATGAAGGCTTCCGCTGATTTTTTGAAGAAGGCCGACGAAAAGCTCAAGGACGTCGCCAAGATCGCCCCGAAGGATGTCGAGAAGCGCGTGACCGACAAGATCCTCAAAGAGGAGGAAGAGGCCGAAGGCGGATTCGGCTCGATTTTCGGCGAATAGCTTACCGTCATGGTAAACCTTTTATTCGTTCTTTGATTAGTCCCAGCATGACCAGCGAACAAGAGGATAGCGGCAAGCCGGAGAGCGAGGACGCGAAACCCGGGACCGGAAACCCGAAGCAGATCGCCTCGCGGGGAGTCCCGTCATCCGAATCGATATACCTTCCCAGGCATGATTCCGAGGAGCTGCGCTCGTTCCAGGACAAGAACGAGAACCTGACCAGGAACCTCTGGGATGTGGAGGAGCTCACGAACTTCATCTTCTCGAAAAAGTATCAGCCGAAGTACTATGAGATCGCGTTCGGGTTCCTGAAGATGCTGGGCGATAAGACCGAGATCACGGGCGAGGAGATCGCGGCTTTCGTCAAGGGCAACGGGATATCTAAGGCGACGTTCTACAACCGCGTCCTGCCGAGGCTGAAGCGCATCGGTATGATAAAGGTGGAGCGGGACACCATCGTCGCGATAGAGAGCAAGAGGAAGTTCCGGCCCATGAGGATATCATTATCCAAGACGTTCGGGAACTACTTCATGAAGATCGGGGATTCCTGGCTCGCTGTCGTGGACGATGCCCGGAGCAGGAAGGAGAAGAAGGACCAGATGAGGCTCTAAGGCCGCCCTATCCAAGGATAAGAGATGTCCACGTCGGCTGTCCACCGCTCTTTGCCGGCTTTGACAGATATCCGCACGCCATATATCGAGCGCCCCTGCGTCCTCTCATCACCGAATCTTATCCAGAACGGGTCTGGATGGACCGGTTTGTCGAAATCCCAGGTGAATTCCGCCCCCCACAGGTTGACCCGGGATACCTTAAGGGCGGACCTCTTGGACCCGTCGAATACGGGTTCGCTCTGGATCAGGACGTCCCCGCTTTTCACGTTCTTTTTTATCCGCCGCTCGTAGACGGCTTCCAGCTCGTGCTCCGGAGGGAACACCAGCCTCAATAAGGCTGTTCCGGGCGTTTCGCCCCTCCGGACCTCCAATGAGGCCTTTTGCAGGAACTTTCCGGGGAGCTTTCTCTCGCCGTATTTGACGAGGAACCGCTGGGGAGGCCTGTGTATGGAATAGTCCCCCTCTCCCAAAAACTCCACGCCTTCTTCGAGGATCCTGAAGACCTTGAGGGGGAAGTGGGTGTTGTTCCACAAAACGTCGTCATGGAGCATGTAGTCGCCTTCCCTGACGGTTTTTGCCTCTTCCCGGTCTTTCCTCTCCTGTGGCCTGGAGTCGGCCTTCTTTATCGGGGCGTCTTTCGCGATGACGGCCGGAGGCGGGTCTTTCCGCATCGGCTCCCGAGCCCCCCTGCAGGAGGGGGTGGATGAGAGCAAAAAAGCGCCGAAGACGGCGGCCCGGCCCAGGCGGCTCTTATGGCTGGATGTCTCTGTTTTGGTATCGGACTTCTTCAAAAAATCACTTCTGGGACGGGTATGTGACCATCACGTATGCGGTCTTAGGCTCCAAGCCGGGGAAAGCCATGAGCGTGAGGTCTGTGGGCATCCTGAGATCGTCGGTTTTTGGCAATTCCACCGGCATCCCATACTTGACCCTGTATCCGCCGACCCATACGCCGGCAGGATCCATCTTCGTCAATGGGAACACGGATTTGGGATTGTGCTTGAACATCGGGTGTATCGCGAAGACGAAATCCCCTTCCTGGAGGGCGTGCATGCCTTTCCTCGCATAGAGCATATCACCGCACCGGAGCACCACGCCGTTGTTGAACTTGAAGAAGGAGCTATTTCTCTCGAATTCAGCCCGGATCTCGGCCATCTTGCCCTCCAGCGCCAACAGATCCTTTGCGTCATCGCGAGACAGGGCGGCGTTCAGGTTCGACTTCACCGGGCTTGGATCCCGGCATCCTGGAGAAAGGAGCACGCCTGTTGCGAGGAATGCCGATAGGAACGCATTCCTCATTATGGATGCATGGGCGTGCTGTCCCCCTTTCTTCGCCATATGCATGCGGGATTCATCTCCGCTTCTTGGATTTGGATATGCCCCTCGCGGCCTTCTTGGCCATCTTTATGGGCTTGGCGCCTTTGGGCGCGACCGTCTTCCTGGTCCTGGACGATTCGTCGGCCAGTTTCGCCCGCTCGGCCTGCTTCTCCTCGACCATGCTTTTCGCCCGGGCGGCCCTCGCCTTGACCTTGGCGACCAGGATGCCGAAATCCTTCTCGGACGCGCCTGAAGACCCGCTCCTCAGCTTTCGGACCATCTCCTGGCTCTCTTTGGCAAGAGCCGCGATGCGGTCCCTGGCCTCGGCGATCCTCTGGTCGATGTCTTTTTCCTTCGCGACGGTGTCCTCTAGGTCGTTCTGGTAGGATTCGGTGAGGCTCTCTATCTCGCTGAGGTATTTCTTGAGGTAGAGCGATTCGGCGGCCTCGCGGAGGTCTGCCATCTCGTCCTCGCTTTTCTCGACGTATTGCTCTATGTCCTCGATCTTGTTCTCGTAATCGCGCACATATTCAGTCACCCAGTGCTCGAGCTTTCCGATGCCTTCGAGCTCTTCCTGGAGCGATTGGAGCTCAGCGCCCCTTTCTGCTACGGTCGCCTTCACCGAGCCGGTCTCTGAATTGAGGTCGGCCTTGGCCTTCTCGATCTGGGCCATATCGGTGTTTAGCGATGATATCGCCGATGTGATGTCTTCGGCCTGGGCTTTTGCTGCATCAAGCGCGGATTTGAGCTTCCCTGTGCGGGCGTCCAGGCTTGAGCTCACACGCTCGAGCTCCTTGAGCTTCCCCGACTGGGCCTCCAATCCGCTTGATGCCTGGGAGAGCCTGCCTTCGACTTCCGCCTTCGATTCGCCGAGGCGGGAGATGAAGTCCTCTGCCTTGCCCCTGGTCCTCTCCAGGGCCTCGCGCCCTTCGCTGCGGAGATCCTCCATCTGCTGCTGGAGCCTCCCCAGCTCGTCCACCTTGTCTGGGAGCTCGAGCACATGCTCCTTGAGGTCGGCGATCTTCGCCTGCGTCTCTATGATCCTTTCCGTGAACGCGACTATATCCGCCTGCATCTTGCCTTCGGATGTCGCCAGTTTATCCCGGTAGAGCGTCTCCTTGTCCTCTTTGAGCGCCTCTATCCTGGCCTTCTCCTTGCTGATCTCCTCCATATACGAACCCATCAGCTCGCGGACATCCGCCGTCGGGGGCCTCTTGCGCGAGGTTGGCCTTATCGTCGGCTCCTCCGCTTCGGATTTCTCATCCGATTCCGGGACGGCGACAACGGACGGCTCTGCTTCATCAGCTTGATCGTCGTCACCAGCCACGATAGAGGTGTCGATCCCTTCCGTATCCCCATCATTTTCTTCCATGCGGGAGAGTATGCTGGATTTCATCGAATCGGGATCATCGCCGTCAGAGGTCTTCTTCCTCGCGAGGTATTCGCTTAGCAGCTCCTCCGGCTCATGCTCGTCATCCAGGGGATTCACCGAGGTGAAATCCCCGTTGACCTCCTTCTTCCCGTCGGCCTGCCTCTCTTCGTCATCCGCTTTCACAGGGACCGTGTCCAGGGGAAGCTGGTCATCGGACCGCTCGGATGCGGGCTCTTCCTTCGTGACCAGCTCGCCTGATTCGTCCTCTTCGGCCGCTTCCGCCTGCGGAGCGGGGGGCGCCTCATCGCCCATCGACGCATCCATCTCCTGGCCCTTCCAGATGATATTGGTGCCGCGGAGGCCGTACTCCACCTGGATATACTCCTCTTCCTCCAAGACGGCGATCCATTTGTCGAGCGTCTTCTTGTCTATCCTGCAGATCTGCCGGAGCTCGTTTAAGGGAAGCTTCTTCTTCTCTGCGAGCGTCCTGATCAGGCTGTCTACATCTGTGCTGATAAGCGGTTCGTCGACTCTTATTTTATCCTCGGACAATTGCCTCACCTCACCCATAGTGATTATGCGGGGATAAGTTTATAAAGATACACAAGAAAACACAAAAAGCCAAAATTAAAAGATGCGGAAAAATAGATGCCCGCCCGGGCGGGCAGATCCTCCGCTCAGCCCGCTTTCAGCGTCTTATCGACGACGATGCGGAACGAGCCTGAGATCTTGCGCTGCGCCCTCGCGAAGGCGAGCTTCATGTGCTCCTCGTTGGATTTGTACGAGTAGATGGTGAAGAGCTTGCTGCCGGCCCTGAGCCGCGCCGCACGGTCTGTCGGCCGGCCGAACGCCTGCCTCATCCCCTTCTGGAGACGGTCTGCGCCAGCCCCTGCGATCATCTTGTTCTCCCTGATGATGTGGTGCGGATACACCCTGACCATCAGGTAGAAGTTGCCGAGCGCGGTCTTCTCCAGGTGCTTGTTCATGCTCTGGCGGGCGCTCTCGATCGCGTTGTCGCGGAGGATGAGCGGCCCGTCGCTGACCAGGCTGAGGCATAGATCGAAATCCGGCTTCATGGCCCCCATCCGGTATTGGTGGAGGTCGGCATGAGGCATCGACTTGATGAAAGACTTCCTCGGCTTGCTCCTTGAGAAACGTGTCCAAGCGACCTTGTCGGCGTCGCGTATAGCTCTTCCTGGCCTTATTCCCATGTGGTATCACCTAAGTAGGATATTGAAAAATAAATGAAGGATTAGGTTTTTAAGGTGCTAGCAAGTGCATGGCCCAGCAACCGGGTCCCGTCTGGATGCCGGATGCAAGGGGCCGGATGCGCTCACTGGCCGCCCTTAGCCAGCCTCCACATCGCTTTCGCGAGCTTGCCCGCCATGCTGAATTCGACGGTGTCGTTGTCGATCACCTTGAACTTCGAGCCCCTCTCGGATACATAGCCCTCTTCGACCATCTCGGTGCCGGATGTGACCGGACCGGTAGCGAGCGGGCCGCTGTAATAGACAGGCCGGTCGTTGGTCGTCGCATGGCCGTATAGGATCTCCTGGCTGTATGATGTCAGCTGGTAGAAGCCTCCGGCATCCGTCGAGTTGAAGTCGAAGGTCGCGTCCCCGGCGTTCCCGGTGCCTGATAAGGCCACGCCGAAAACGAAGTAGTCGGTGTAGCCTGCGCCGGCGTATTCGGATATCGCGAACATCAGGTTCGCTCTGTTCGGGCTCTGCGAATACGGGTCGATGCAGTTTGTCGGGACGACGCAGTCGGCTCCGGATGAGTTGACGAGCTCGGTTATCAGGCCGTTCTCTTCCCCGACATCCAGCACGATCGCACCGCCGGATGGCGGAGCGAATGAGGGGACGCCGTTGCCGATCGCCTCGTATTTGACCTCCATCCCTTCTACGATGCCATAATCGTTGGAGTTCGGGGACACCTTCATGAGCATCGAACCCGGGTAGAGGATCTCGACGCCGTCGCTGTTCGTGCAAAGGCCGCCTGCGGATAGGACCACCATGAACTCGTCGTCCGAAAGCGTGCCGATGGCGTCCTTCCTCGCAGCCGAGAAAACGGAGCCGGTCGCGCTTGATGTGACCGACAGGTATGGCGCACTGACCGTGCATTGGGCGCTCGAGCCGTCCACGATCGGGCCGTTTGATTCGGATATCGCCTTGTCGGTGGTCTTGATTTCGAAGCGGAGCGTCTGGACGTCTTGCGCCGTCAGGTTCAGGCCCATGTATGAGTACTGCCAGCCTCCGGGATCCTGCGGCATCGAGAGGAAGTCGCCTTCCTGCAGGGTCTCGCTTCCCGAAGAGCTGATGTCCTCGATCGAATCCGAGTATATTATCACCGAGCGGAGCGAGTCCGGGGCGAGAGAGCCGAGGTTCGATTCCCGATTCTTCCAGCCGAGGGCGACAGTCACCCCGGGATTGTTGCCGTTGTCCTGGTCCAGCTCCTGGCCGTCGATCATCTCCATCTCATGAGAAAGGATGGCGGCCTCAGCCCATTTCGCGCCCATGGTATAGCCCGGGCTATATGCATAGACGTGGAACCGGTAGAATACGCCTTCTATCAGGAATTCCTTCGTCTCGCCCTGGTTGACCATGTCCCTCTTGAGGAGGTTGTCATTCGCGTCAAGGACATCGATCACGCCCCTGGGCACGCCGTTGTTGTCGACGATGTCGTTGAGCATGAACTTCAATCCGTTCACCGGGAGCGAATCGCCCTGGTTGATGATGCCGGATACCGCTTCCTGGGCGAGCTTGATCGAGCCGCCGTTCCGCACCTCGAATTCTGACGCGACGTCGTTGTCAGGAGGGGCGGTCATCTCCGAGAGGATCCACTCCTCGCCGAGGAATTTCACCCTCACGCGATGGGATTCCGTCGCATCATCGTAGTTCCCTCCGGGCGATTTGCATGAAGTGTAGTCTCCGAGGCCCGAAGCATCTACGGTGCAGACCGGGATGCCGGTCTCGCTCGTGCCGGGCCCGTCGAATTTCAATGTGTATGCGATGAAGCCGACCCTGCCGACGACATCGTCGCTATCTGAATCGAACCTGTTATCGCCCTTCACCCAAACGTCCTGCTTCTCCACGTATGTGTGGCCAGAGTCGTCGTCCGTCAGGGATACGTCCGCGAGCTCTGTGGCGTCGCTTCCTGAGAACCTGAACATGAACTGCTCGCTCACGCCGATATCGCCGCCCACGCCGTTGGTGAACGGGTTGGCGTTCGCGCTCGTATCCGAGCCGCCTATCTCGTAAGCCTGGTCGGAATCGGTAGGATCGCTGTTCTGTTCCCTGTCGCCTAGCCTCCGGTTCATGTAGTCGCCGATCAGGTTCTGCCCGAGGCCCATCTGCTCAGGGCCGGAATCAGGCCTTCCGGCATCCGGGCCGGCGTCATGCTGGACTGTTCCGTCGTTCTGGACCCCTCCGTCGTTCTGGGTCGTCCCATCGGCCTGGACGGCCGCGTCGTTGTTATTATCAGTCCCCACCGAGCGGTCGCAGGCCGATGCGCCGGCTAAGGCCGCTACGAGCGCCGTGGCAGCCACCGCGTGCGCGGTATTGTCCTTGGCCCGCTCCCATACGCGCGCTGCGTTGGCTTTCATCCTCGCAAGAATACCATCCCCCTGCTCCGAAGATCCGTGTTTCAATTTCATCGTTTCACCATTCAAATAGAAATATTAATGGCATTTTATGGATATGTGTTTAAAAAACCTAATATAGACACCAAATCACACTCATTCCCCTGATTTTCTGAGCCCCCATATCGCTTTCGCGAGTTTATTCGACATCATGAGCTCCACGGCGTCTTTGGTTATCGACTTGAAGAGCGAGCCTCGTTCCGAGACGTGCCCCGGGCCCACCATCTCGAGGCCGGAATCCACCGGGCCGCTCTGCATGGAACCGCTATAATGATCAGGGGCGGGATTCCTGGACGCGTGGCCATAGAGGATACTCCCTTCGCTCGAAGTGAGGGATATGCCTGATGTGGCCTCGGAATCATATAGGAACGTTGCTTCGGATGCATCGGCGGTCTGAGAGACCCCGAAAATGTGATAGCCCACGGATTTCGCGCCTGCATATTCCGAGACGCCGATCAGCGCGCCATCGGGTGAGAGCGCGGGTGAGCAGTCCCCTCCCGCCGATCCGACCAGATCGCAGATTTTTCCTTCCGCTCCGGCTTCGATGGCCACCCTTCCGCCATCAGGGGCGGAGAAAGAATATGAGCCGCTGCCGATCGCAGGCATTGCGACGCCCTCCGGATCGGCGAGGCCATAGCGGTCCGAAGCGGGAGATTCCTTCATGAGGACGGAACCGGGAGCGAGGGCGATGGATCCTCCCGCGCTTTCGCACCCGCCCCCATTCGATAATACCACGATGAACCTGTCATCTGAGAGCTCCCCCGCGGTATCGGAACGCGTGGCTTTGAAAGCGGCTGGCGAAGCGGATGTGGCTTCAAGGAACGGGGCGGAGATAGCGCATTGCGACATGCCCCCCAAGACAGATGGCCCTTTGGGTAGGATGCGGTCGGTCCGGATGATCCTGAAGCCGAGAGCGGAGCGGTCCTCGTCAGTGATGTCGAGCCCTTCGTAGGACAACCCCCAGCCGGGAGAGCCGAAACCGAAAAGGATCGAGTCTCCGGCAAGGAGCGAACCGGATCCGCCCGTAGATAGCTGCGCGATATCATCCGAGTAGATGACGAGCTTCCTGAATGCGTCGATGTTGCGGGAGTATGGGTCGGCGTAATAGTTCTTCCAGCCGAGGAGGGCCTTCATCCCGGGAGCGATATCGCTTCCGTGGACTATCTCCAATTCATCAGAAAGGACGGCAAGATGCACCACCGAATCGTTGATATCATATGCCCCGGTGACGGAAAATGCATGGAGATTCTTGACCTGGCCGCCGGTGGGGATAGCCAGGGTCTGGCCCGGGATCGCCTGCACGATATATAGGGGGGTCCCATCTTCGATCACCTGAACCATGGGCGTGGGGCTGAAGGTATTGCCTTCGAAATGGTCCACAAGGAATGTCAAAGGGCCGGATGAGAAGGACTGCCCGCTTGTGAGCATCGCGGAAGTCTCCTCTTTCCCGATCCGTATGGAGCCGCCCGGGACCAATTCGTCCTCGCTTTCGGTCTCCGCGACCGGAGGCGTGGTGTTCGTCAGCATCCACCTCTCTCCCAATATCTCGAATTCCATCATGTGGCTCTCGCTAGCGAAAACGTAGTTGCCGCAGGTCCGTTTGCATGCGGAATAATCGCCGAGGATCGTGCCGTCAAGGGTGCATATGGGGATGCCGATCTCCTCACCGTCAGGGCCGTCGAATGTCAGCGAGTATGCAACGAAGTTTGCTGTCCCGATGACCTCGCCGATCCCGGGATCATACCCCGTGTTTCCCCGCACCCAGACATCCTGCCGTGCCACATACTCCTTTCCGACTATCGGATCGTAGACATCGACATCTTCCAGGCCGGGCTCGTCATCAGCGCTGATCCGGAACAGGTAGCGCTCGTCCGGACCGATGCTTCCGGATATGCCATCCGTGAACGGGTTCGATTCGTAGGATGTGTCCTTTTCGCCAAGGGGATACCCCTGGTGGGATCCTTCTTCGCCTTCATGGCTTTGCCGGTCGCAGTTGCGCCGATCCAGATGGTCGCCGATCAAATGCTCGTCATATCCGCAGGGCTCTGCGGGGCCGCGGTATACGCTGGAATCAGGCCCTGCATCGGGCTTCCCGCCATCGAGGGCCGCATCCGGGCGGTTCCCCCCGTCAGGGGGCTCGGCCTTGGGAGACTCTCCGCATGCGGAGAGGATCGCCACCGACAATGCCCCGGCGAACGCGGCCTCCTTCATCCTGCGGAATATGCCCGGACCTTCACGCCTTTTCCTAGAATCGTCTTGCTTGAGCTTCATCGCTACACCATTGAGGATAGGCTTATTGGTGCGAAAAGGTTATAAATACTTTTTTTACCGTATATTGACACTTATTAGCGAGACCGCCTGGGACGGGAGAACGATTAAATCATATGGCGAAGAAGCGAGCTCATGAAGATGCTCGCCAAGAAAGCCGGTAAGCTGCTCCAATGCCTCGCCTGCAACCGGTACTGCAAGATCCCGGAGGGCCAGGCCGGGTTCTGCGGCGTGCGCGTGAACGAGAAGGGGAAGCTGAAGCTCACGGTGTATGGAAAGCCCTGCGCGGTCCATATAGACCCGGTAGAGAAGAAGCCCCTTTTCCATTTCCTCCCCGGCACGGATATATTCTCCATAGGGACCTTCGGGTGCAATTTCGCTTGCACGTTCTGCTTCACGGATGCCAATATCGTGAATGATGATTCTGTCAAAAGCCTTGACGAGGTGTTCGAGAACTGCGCGCGAAGGACCGAATCCCCTCATGGCGAGATCGCTGTCGCAGGGGATAGAAAGACGATAACCGCATCCGGAGGGCGGGAGAGGATAGAGAAGGTCTTCAGGCATCACTACGAAGGAGATGTCCTTTGCATCAAGCCCAGGCACGCTCCCCCGCTCACCTGCACCCCGGAACACAGATTCTTTGTCTACAAGGATGGAAAATTCGAGAGACTGCCTGCAAACATCTTGAAAGCCGGTGACTACCTCGCTGTCCCGAAACTTAAACCGAAAAATGAGAGGGTGGTACTGGATTGCGGATCGATCCTCGGGGAGAACATCTCGAAAATCAAGAAGGGGAGAAAGCTTGATGACACCGGCCTCAGGAGGCTTCTGGAGCTCAAGAAAGCTGGAAAATCCTCAAGGCAGATCGGTGCGATCCTTGATATGCACCCGGTGTATCTGCGGAAATTGCTTGGAGAACTGAAGCGGGATGGCATCAGCGGAGCCACATTCTCATACGACAACGTGGTCGTCAGGAAGGGAAAACGGGTCGGATTCAAGAAGGAAAGGGGGGATGGCATCCCTGCATCGATCCGCGTGGATGAGGAACTGGCTGAACTGCTCGGGTACTACTGCGCAGAAGGCAACACGCACAAACTGAAAAACAGGCCGTCGTCATTCAATGTGGTTTTCTCTTATGGAAGGCATGAGATAAAGCTCGTCCAACGCACGGTCGAGCTGCTGATGGGTTTATTCCAACTGAAACCTAGGGTGTTAGAGAGGCGCACGACGATCACGGTCGAAGTGCAAAAGTCCTCGCTGGGGACCCTATTCAAGCATCTGTGCGGAGAGACGGCGAAACACAAGAAGGTGCCATCCGTGGTGGCCCGCTCCAAACGAAGCGTGATCAGGTCTTTTATGCTGGCATACCTCGCCGGAGACGGATGCGTCCTCAGAGATAAGATCGCCTTCAATACCGTATCGAAGAAGTTGGCGCTCGGAGTCTACCATCTGCTGTTGCTCCTCGGATATCTCCCGAGCTTCTATGAATGGAAGCCCCCGGCGACCAAGGAGATAGAAGGCAGGATCGTCAACCAGTCCACCCTATATTATGTCAAGCTCACGGCCGAGAGGTTCCGGAATGATTTTCTTGGCGATGTGGATCGTAAACCACGGAAGAAAAGCGAAGAGAACCTCAGGTTCAAGGAGATCGACACCCACTGGCTCGTCCCGATTTTCAGGATAGAACGAAAACAGTTCAGCGGACCGGTCTATAACTGCGAAGTGGACAACGAACACTCCTATCTGGCGAATTTCTTAGCGGTCTGCAACTGCCAGAACTGGGATATCTCCCAGGCCCCCCAGGAGGCGAGGCAGAAGGACCCCCAGAGGTGGAGGGCGTATTTCGACAAGCTCGTAGCGATGTGCGAGGAGTGGCCGCCGGAAAGGATCGTAGATGCTGCTATAAAGAACGGGTGCAAATCCATCGCCTTCACATACAACGAACCCACCATATTCACCGAGTATGCGATCGATGTGATGAAGCTCGCCCGCAAGAAGGGCTTGAGGGGCGTCTATGTCACGAACGGCTATGAATCCAAGGAATGCTGGGACGCGGTGAAAGGGCATATCGATGCGGCGAACATCGACCTGAAGGCGCACAACCTGCGGTTCTATCGGGAACTGTGCAAGGTGCCGGATTTCGAACCTGTGAAAGAATCGATAAGATATGCGAAAAAGCTCGGCATCTGGGTGGAAGCGACCACGCTGTTCATACCTGACTGGAACGACAGCGAAAACGAGATGAAGGAGATCGCCTCTTTCCTTGCGGATGTGGATAAGGAGATGCCCTGGCATGTGACGGCCTTCCATCCGGATTACAAGCTGCTGGATAAGGAGCCGACGCCGCCCGCAACGCTGATCAAGGCCCGGGAGATCGGCCTGATGGCGGGTCTGAAACATGTCTATTGCGGCAATGTCCCGCTCAGCTATTCGGATTATGAGACGACCATCTGCCCGAAATGCGGAAAAAAGCTTGTGATGCGCGCAGGGATGGGGGTATCCGAGAACAAGATGCAGGACGGCAGATGCCCCTTCTGCAAGACCGCTTTGAAAGGTGTCTGGAAATGAAAGAGGAGATACGGAGCCCGGCTGTCGCCGGATCGTTCTATCCTGATGATAAGGACGAACTGGAAGCTATGATCGAGAAGTATCTAAGCCTTGCCAAGGAGATGAAGGCGCCGGGAAGATTGAGGGGGCTGGTCGTGCCCCATGCAGGATATGTCTATTCGGGACCGGTAGCGGCTTATGGATATAAGGCGCTTTCCAAAATCAGGTACAAAAAAGCCATAATACTCGGTCCGTCCCATTACGCGATGTTTTTGGGTGCTGCGGATTCCGGATACTCTTCATGGGAGACGCCCTTAGGGCCTGTGAAGACCAAGACCAAGAGCGGGGGGATCATCAAGGTGCTTCCGCAGGCGCACGGGCCTGAGCACTGCATAGAGGTCCAGCTCCCGTTCCTCCAGAAGATCTATGGGGGGAAGATAGAGGTCTGGCCCCTGATCTGCGGAGATGTGGAACCGGCTGATCTCGCCAAAGAGGTGCAGAAGGAGCTGGACGAGGATACTGTCGTGATAGCGAGCTCGGACCTGAGCCACTATAATGACTATGAGACCGCTAAAAGGATAGATTCGGTCGCGAATATCGCCGTGCCTGCGCTCGATATCAGGCGGTTCGAGGCCGAAGGCGACGCGTGCGGCAAGACCGCGATACTGACGCTCATGCACATCGCGAAGAAGAAGGGGTGGGTCGGGAGGATGCTCGACTACCGGAATTCCGGAGACACCGCAGGGCCGAAGGATTCGGTCGTAGGATACGGATGCTACGCTTTTTACGAGGGGAGATGATGGCGCGGGACATCGAAGCACAGATCGACAGATTGAAGGAGCGCAACAGGCGGGTGGAGGCGGACAAGGCCTGGGAGACGAGCTGGGCGAGGAAATGCGTAATCGCGCTATTCACCTATGCGCTTTCCGTAGTGATACTATCAAGCATCCGCGCTCCCGAGCCGTTCCTCAACGCGCTGATCCCGACCCTGGGTTTCCTGCTCTCTACCGCCACCTTCGGATTCGCCAAGGGATGGTGGATGGCGAATATGTATCGGAGATGAACCTATGGCGCTCGACAAAAAGGAGAAATATTTCCTGCTCAAGCTCGCACGGAGCTCGATAAGGCATTATCTTAAGACCGGGGGTTTCCTCGAGCTGAAACCGACGGATGTGCCTTCGAAAAGATTGGTCGAAGACGGGGCGTGCTTCGTGTCATTGCACATGAAAGGAGAATTGCGCGGATGCATCGGGACATTGGAGGCGCACAGGCCCCTGTTCAGGGATGTCTTGGAGAATGCCGTCGCTTCGGCGACCGAGGACCCCAGGTTCAGCCAGCTTTCCCTTGGCGAGCTGGAGGCGGTCGAAATAAGCATCTCGGTGCTCTCAAAGCCAGAGCCGTTCCTGGTGAAGGATGCGGCGGATCTGCTGAAAAAGCTCGTGCCGGACAAGCACGGCCTGATAATCCAGAAGGGCTATGCAAGGGCGACGTTTTTGCCTATCGTCTGGGAGCAGCTGCCGAAAAAGGAGGAGTTCCTCGCCCACCTCTGCATGAAGGCGGGGCTTGATGCGGACGAATGGAGGCAGACGAAGACGATGTCGTTCTTCACCTACGAGGCCGAAGAGTTCTCGGAATGAATAAAAAACAGTGGCTACAACCAATAGACCTAGAGCGTGTTTTTACGCCGACGTCGCATAACCTGGTAGCGCGACGGTCTCGAATCGACACTAAATCCCACTTTTAAAAAGCGGGCGAGACAACCGTTCCCCTTGGGATTGCAGGTTCAAATCCTGCCGTCGGCGAAAAGTTTTTTTAAAATTTTTCGACGAGCAAGAAACAGAGCTTCTTGCCCTCGGCGTTTTTATTATTTGGCTTCCATAAACGTATCATGATCGTCCTCAATCTCAAGACGTACCCGGAGAGCATAAAGAAAGCGCTGTATTTCACAGACATCGCGAAGGATGTGGTGGATGAGACAGGCGTCCGGATAATAATCTGCCCGCCGATGCTGTCGCTCCATGAGGCCGCGGAGAGGTTTTCGGATGTGTTTTCACAGCATGCCGACCCGGAGCCTGCCGGAGCGTATACCGGTTCTGTCTCGGCTGAGATGATAAAGATGGCGAAAGCGAAGGGCTCGCTCATCAACCACTCTGAAAAGAGGGTGGAGGATAGGAAAAGGCTGAAAGCGACCGTGGATTCATTGCATATGGCCGGGCTGGAGAGCTTGGTCTGCGCGGCGAGCTCGGCAGAAGCGGCTTCGATAGCCGCCTATTCACCCACGTATATCGCTGTAGAGCCCCCGGAGCTCATCGGTAGCGGGATCAGCGTCTCTAAGGCCAAGCCTGAAGCCGTCTCCGGTTCAGTCAAGGCCGTCAAGGATGTGAACCAGCGCGTTTCTGTCCTCTGCGGGGCGGGGGTCAGCGATAAGGGGGATGTCCAAAAGGCGCTGGAGCTGGGCGCCAAGGGCGTGCTCCTAGCCAGCGCGTTCGTCAAGGCCAAAGACCCCAAGGCCTTCCTTTCCGGCTTCGCCTCCGTTTTCTGAGCGATTGGGGAAAGGTTTAAAAAACTCAGGATTGCGGTCTTCTTCGGGTGATTTCTATAGCAGACATCAATAGTCTAATGGGTGCATTGAGCGCCGCAGGTCAGCAGATTTTAAATGACGCTGTGGTGTTCTTGCCTGGTTTTCTAGCTGCGTTGATCGTATTCGTCCTCGGCTGGGTCATAGCCATCATCGTCAGCAGGCTTTTCAGGAGCCTGCTTCGGCTGATACGGCTCGAAGAGTCCCTCAAGGCCCACAAGGTGGAGGATGCCCTCGGTTCGGTGAAGATAAGCGATGTGCTCGCCAAGATCGTGAAATACTACATCCTGCTGATATTCATCCAGGCTGCGGTATCGCTCGTCTCGCTAGGCACCATATCCGATTTCCTCTCCGAGGTGCTCGTATACGTGCCGGTGCTCATCGCAGCCGCCTTGATCGTTCTGATAGCGGTCATCCTCGGCGAATACGTCAAGGAGATGCTGATCGAGCTGAGCAAGTCCCCGCTCGTGAAATTGGCGGCAAGGGGCGCGAAGCTCGTGATCATCTATGTCGGGGTGACGATGGGCCTTTCAAGGGTGGGTTTTGAAACGACCTTGCTCGACGGCTCGTTCCTGACGATCCTTCAGGCGGTCGCATTCGGCATCGCTCTCGCGTTCGGGATAGCCTTCGGGTTCGGAGGCCAGGACGACGCCAGGGACATCATAAAGAGCGGGAGAAGGCAGTTCAAGCTCTGATTTTTCTTTTTTTACGCCCGTCCATCAAGGGACGGGCTATTAAACCTTTTTCCCATAATACCACTTCTGCTTACGCGGTTGTAGTCTAGCCTGGTAGGACTTAGGCCTTCCATTTTTCTGAATCGGCGGTATTGAGCCGCCTTTTCCCAAAAGGCGGAAGCCTATAACCCGGGTTCAAATCCCGGCGACCGCATTTGAAACGAGGCTTCAAAGGGTCACGGGAAGCAGAGCTTCCCGTCGACCGCATTTTGCGAAGCAGATTGTGGGCCATTGTCCGGAACACCGGACAATCGGACCGCATTTTCGCTATACGAAAATGGGCACCGAGAACGAAGTTCTCGATTGCTGCAATTTTTATATTTATGACCACATGTGAGAAAAACCGTTTTTCCTGATTTTAAGGTGCCCGGGATGGCATCCGGCGGTCGAAACAGATGAATCCGACATAACACCGCCGGCAACTCGCAGATATTCCAACAATGCGGATTGTCGTCGAAGAAGCTGCTCACCATTATAAAACAGATGTGGGATATCTCTACAGATTGAGATGGAACCAACCACAAGAAAAATCATCCTTCCAGGAGACTCCAGGCCCATATCCGGGACATGGGGGGCTCCTCTGACCGAGTGCTTGAAGAACGGCCACCCCGGGATCGCTTTCCATGACGGGATCAGGTTGACCCCCACGAAGACCTCTGATTCGCCGATGATGGACAGGGCCCTCAGGGTAGGACGGATGGTGACTGAGGATTTCCAGGGCATCGAGCAGTATGTCTCCAAGGTGATGGGGGAGTTCCAATGCGCCAGATTATGCCAGATATACCTGGCTCCCAAAAACCAATACCCCGGCCCCAGCACAGAAACGCTCGAGCAAAGGATGAGCGTATGGCACGCCGCAGACCGATGGGGGGCCCAGGATTTTGGCGAATCCATCTCGTCCCCTCTCGATCCGGTTTTCCACTCGTTCATGAGGAAGACGCCCACTTTTTCTGATTATAGGCTAGGGCTCAGGTTCGTATACACGGACCTGGACATGGACAGCGACAGATGCGACATATATCGGGAAATGGAGCCCCGCGCAGGTTCGAGAGCCATCATGCCGTTCTATTATCGGAACAGCGAGCAGCCCTCAGGGGTCGTGGTGCTGGAGGGCGACCTTCGGTACAGGGATTCCACCGTGCCTGGTTTCGACCATGCCTATTGGTCAGCCCGCCTCGCCATGGTGGTCGCTCAGCAGATATCGTTCCAGCTCATCCACCGCTACGATGCGGTCACCTCCCTCACCAGGGTCGCCGACTTCAGGGTCGATTTCTGCAATTCCATAAGAAGGCTCATGGGCAAGATGGGCGAGAACCTGTTCCTCCTCCTGGTGGACCTCGACAACTTCAAGAGAGTGAACGAAGCGTACGGCTATAGGACCGGTGACGAGGTCCTTAGCAGGGTCGCGGAGAGGCTGAATTCCTCCATCCGCGTGAAAGAAGACCGCCCCCCGGACACGATCTCCCGGCTGGGTGGGGAGGAATTCGGCATAATCCTGAGGGATGTGACGGCCGAGAAGGCTGTCGCGGTCGCCGAGCGCGTCCGGCAGGGTGTCGAGGAGCTGCGGGTGCCTTCGCTCAGCGAATCGAGGCCGGACGAAGAGATCAGGGTCACATGCAGCATCGGGGTCGCTGATGTGAAGAAGGTCGTCTTGGAATCCAAGAACGACGAGAGCGCCGAGGTCACCACAGAAGAGATACAGGCGATCTTCGCTCGTGCGTTCGAAAGGTCCAACCGGCACCTGAAAGGCGCGAAGGAGAACGGGAAGAACCGGGTCTTCATCGCTACATGATTTTTAAAATCCTATAGCATACAATCACGTTGCCGCCTCCGTAGCTCAGAAAACTTTTTAGGAAAAAGTTTTATCAAAAACTCCCTAAAGGGTTGGGCAATGGCAGAGCGCCTCTCTCGTAAACTTTTTGGGATAGCATGCCCGTTTTGGGGCGCCTTTTCCCAAAAGGCGCAAGGAGGAAGTCGGGGGTTCAAATCCCTCCGGGGGCTTATAGATTTTATCTGAGGACGCACCTTGCCATAGCACGAAAGCCGAACTAGCCTTCCGCTGAGGGTGGTTCAGAGGTAAGTTCTATTTAAGGCTTGACCTGAAGGGACTTAGGGGATTGACTAGGATGAGTCTTGCTCCCTGCATTTTTGTTCATGAGCTCGTGCGAACACGCATCGGAGTTATAGGACGAGCTGTCAGTGATTTATGGCTTGGTGACATTATGGCAAAATCCGCGATCTTGGCGATTATCGCAGCCGCTTTTCTGTCGCTTGGATGCGTTAGTCTTTATTCCGAAGAGATCAAGGCCGGGATCGAGGAATGCAACAGCCTAAGCAGATGCGAAGGGCATGCCGCCCCTACTTTCCAGGGATATTGCACGTATCCGCAGGCTGAATGCATGACGAGGCTGGCTTTGGACCATGACATGCCTTCCCTGTGCAACGAAATCAACGAGCCAATCCAGAACTGCTTATCGCATTATGGCGAACCTCTTTATCCCGATTCGTACTATTACCCGCGGGATGGCTGTTTCGGCATGGTGGCAAGAGAAAGATTCGATTACAAACTATGTGAACAGATAAAGGATGCAACGGAAAGGGAAACGTGCCTATCCGATTTGGGGGGAGGATACTCTTCTCGTTTTGAGGATTGTGGGTGGACCCAGAATCCCCTTGCATGCAGATATGATTTGATTAGAGAGACGTGGGAAGCGAGATTCTGCCTCAGGCTACAGGAAGAAACCGATGTGGACAAGTGCCTTTCTTATTTCGCTTTCGAGTTTCACGACTCCACTATCTGCGAATATATCAAAGCCAACGATTCCAGGGAAGCCTGCAATAGCCAGTGGAATT
>JAZDKI010000033.1:0-9343 GCA_043803165.1 Microcaldota archaeon | reverse complement strand
GGCTACGACGAATACAGCATGAAGTTCGGAGGAAAGCAGAAAAGCCTGGACCACTTTTTTTGAACCGGCTATCGGTACGAATAAAAATCATTCCCGAGATACCTAACCATGGCTCAGAGCGCGGGGATGAAGAGGAAGACGGAGCTTTTGGACATCATCAACGAGTGGATAGACCGGGCGAGCAACACGAAAAAAGGATTCACCCCGGAAGTCGTATCAGGATTCTACAAGGAAGGCCTCAAAGCCAGGGAAAGCAAGGAAGTGCCGGCAAAAAGGCTCGTCGAGGCGAGGCCAATCCGGCAGATGCCGGTCGCGGTCAGGACGGAGAAGCCTCCGCAGAGCGAGCGGCGCGCCTTGACCAAGGAGATGACCGCCTCGGTCGATCTGGCCGAGAGGCTCGAACTCGCCTCTAGAGGGAAGAAGCTCAACCTGAGGGAATGGGCCGCAGGGTGATGATCATGCCGATGGATATCCTAAATGACGAGAGCAAAGACCGCATCGTGAGCATCTGGAGGGGCATGTCAGAGACTGACAAGGCGCACTTCATCAACCAGGTCGCCCTGGCGATGAGCGTGTGGGGCAGCGATGAGGCCGGCAGAAGGCTCGTCGTGGACGTCCTAGGCCTCATGACCAGCAACGGGACGAGCACGCTCGCCGATTTCGGGCTCTATATCGAGGGGGCAATCAGCGCCAAGAAAGCTACCGGTATGGACGAGAAGATAAAGCGCGCCGCCATCATCGTCGAAGGCTATCGGATAAAGAACGCGCTCCCATCAGAGCCGCACCGGGAGCTTGTCTAGGGTCTGGTTTTCCATGCAGCTATGCGCCATCTGCGACTCGGCGAACGGCAAACGCTTCCCCCATGGAACATGCCACATCTGCAAGGGGGATGCTCAGAAGACCGAGAAGATGGTCGAGGAGGCTTCGCGCCTGCTCGCTGCCGATGGAGCGAAGAGCTTCTCGATATCGACGCTCATCCCCAAGGACTGGCTCTCACGGGAGGAGAAGGCCTGGGACATCTCATTGAAAGGCGCTGAGAGCGTGAAGAACCTGCTGAACCGGACGATCTCCTCAGCACTTGCCAAGAAAGCGAAGGCGGAATACCTGCCCGAAGGCGAGTGCAGGGTCGTTTTCGACTATTCTTCTGGAGCGGTGAAGCTCGAGCGGTCCGCGCTATTCGTGTTCGGAAGGTATAAGAAGATATCCGCAGGCCTGTCGCAGAGCAGGTGGAAATGCTCGAAATGCGACGCTAAAGGCTGCCATTCATGCGAGGGCAAGGGGAAGCTCTACGAGTCTGTCGAGGAAAGGATCGGCGAGCCGTTCAAGAAGGCGTCGCAAAGCTCTGACTACACGCTGCATGCCTCCGGAAGGGAGGATGTGGACGCCACGAACAGCGCAGGGCGCCCGTTCGTCCTCGAGATAACGAACCCCAAAACACGGTCGCTCGATTTGGATGCGATCGCACGCGAGATAGCCGATAAGGGCGATGCCTCGGTCTCTGATCTTCATATAGTGCCCCGCTCCTTTGTGGAAGTCGTGACCGAATCGCATTTCGACAAATCATATAAGGCCGATATTGAGGCCGACGGGCCCCTTGATAACGCAGCGATAGGGAGGATCCGCTCGATCGAAGGCAAGATGCTCCTTCAGAAGACCCCTACAAGGGTCGCTCATCGGAGGGCGGACCTGGTGCGCCACAGGAGGGTGAAGAGGCTCGAGGTCCAAAGCGCGGAAGGCCGCAACGCCACCCTGATCATCAAGGCCGAGGCCGGCACCTACATCAAGGAGCTCATCTCCGGCGACGGGGGCAGGACCGAGCCGAACATCAGCGCGGCGATCGGGATGAAGGCGGTATGCAAGAAGCTGGAGGTCACCGAGATAGAAGACGGATTCCTGGACCTCTGCCTCAAAAGCCTCTAGCGCTTGATGCCGTATTTGGCCATATACTCGACGTATCTCTCGTGCGTCTTATCATTGACATATACCTTGCCGTCGATGGCCCTGCCCTTGAGATGGTTGAATGTCATATGGATGTCGATGATGGGGTGCACCGGGACGCCGGTCTCTTCCGTGAACTCCTTGAGGGCGCTCTCCCTTTTGCCGATCTCGTCCCGGTCGACCGCGACGATGACGCCGACCACCTCGGCCTTGAGCGTCTTCTCCAGCTTCTCGATAGCCTCGACCTTGGTCCCGCCTGTGGTCAGGACGTCATCGACTATGACGACCTTGGCCCCATGATCCAGGTTCTGGCTCCCGACAAAGACGCTGTTGGCATCCGCCCCGTGGAGCTTCATCTCCTTGCGGTCGAAAAGCCACTTCTTGTCCATCCGATGCAGGTATTTCAGCTCGATGGCCGTGCTTATCGCGATCGGGATCGCCTTGTAGGCCGGGCCGAATATGACGTCGAACTTGTCGCCGTAGCATTCGTGTATCTTAGATGCGTAGAACCTGCCAAGGTCGGAGATGGTGTCTCCGGTCGTGAGCGCCCCGATGTCTATGAAGTATGGGGAGACCCTTCCGCTTTTGAGCGTGAACTCGCCGAAACGCATCGCCCCGTGCTTCGCCAGGAACTCTATAAACGAGATGTTCAACATATCACCGGCAAGGCTAATACCGGCAATATATTTATGCCTGAGCGTGGGCCGAAAAACAGCCGCTTAGGGCCTGGCCCTGAGCTTGGCCCCTTCGCGCACGGCCTTCACCATCTCCTTTATCTTGGCGACCGAGCTCTCGCGCTCGAACGCGGTCCCCACCTGGATGATGTCGGCCCCGGCCTTTATCACGTTCCTGGCCTGCTCGGGCGTCCTGATGCCACCTGCAGCGATATAAGGTATCGATATGGCAGAGCGGACCGCGCTCACCATGTCCAGGGGTATATGCCCCGTCTCAGGGTTGCTCCCGGCGTCTGTCAAAAAGAAGCGGAATCCCATGTATTCAGCCGCCATGCCGAAGGCTGCCGCGATTTTGGGCTTGTTCCTCGGGATGCGCTTCGCGTCCCCAACCCACCCTACGGTCCCTCCCGGTTCCACCACCACATAGGCGAGCGGAAGGGGCTCTATCCCGAAGTGCTTGACCATCGGGGCCGCGAGCACCTGCGCCTCGCTGATCCAGTAGGTGTTCCGCGAATTGAGCATGGACATGAAATAGACCGCATCCGCATACTTGGTGAGCGTCCCGATATTCCCCGGGAAGAGCACCACCGGCTTCGAGACGGCCTGCTTGATCATTTTGGCGACGGAATCGAGCACCTCGCCCTGCACGCCTGTGCTCCCTCCGATAAGTATGATATCCGCCCCGCCCTCATCGGCGTTCCTGGCGGTCTTTATGGCATCGTCCGCGGATTTGTAGTCCAGCGGGTCGATGAGCGCGAACAGGAGCCCCTTCTTCGTGGCCAGCTCCTCATGGATATATCTTTCGACCTTGCCTTCCATAAGCAAAACCTCCCTATGCGAATCCGAACGCGTTGCGGAATATGTGCGAAATCAGCTGCGGGCGCAGCATCCTGATCGGGCGGTCCATATGGCCGTGGTCCGACAGATAAACATCGAGATTCAGCTTCTTAAACGTTCTGCCGAGAGAGGCGAGCGCCGGATCGGAGCTTCCGCGGAGGAAGCGGTGGATGAGCGTATGCGCGGCGAGATCCGGGCCGAAGCGCATCCTCCACTCCGCCTCGTATCGCAGGGGCTCGGTGGCATGCTTCCCGGCCAGGGCTGCGCAGTTGGCCCCGAATATCACGCCCCCGCCCGTGGTGGATTTCACCTGGCCGGCGGCATCCCCGGCTAAAACGACGTTCAAGCCTTCCTTCCTCATGCCTGTCTTGCCCCTGACCCGCAGGGGGATCACAGCCCCGCGCGGGCGGGCATGGTCCGGATCGGCTTTCTTGATGCGGAGCAGCGCCTTCCATGCATCCAGCGCCCGGTTCGGCATCTCGACGCCCACGCCGAACTCGGCGTTCTCCGGGCCGTGGGGGATCACCCAACCGAAAAATCCCGGGAACATCTTTTTCGAGAGGAACAGTTCCACCATGTCCGGCTCCTCGGCCTTGTACGGGATCCTGGCCTGGAGGGTGGATGCGAACCTCTTGATCTTCGGGAACCCGAACCTGAGTGCCACCGATGATGCAGGACCGTCCGCGCCTATCACGTTCTCCGCCCGATAAGCGCCATTCACCCTCTCCCCATAGAAGAACCTCGCGCCCTCGTCCTCAGCCGTCTTCGCTAGCTCCTGGTCTATGGAAGACCGGTCACAGACATGGCCGACGGGCTCATCCCGCCTCACCCTCAAAACCTGGCCCGGCAGGTGGATTATCGCGCCCCGCATCGGCGCGATCGCGAACCTCCTGCAGTCCGCATACTTCGATAGCATATCGAGGCCCTCACAGGAGAACAATCCGGAGCAGTTTTCCGGGATGCCGGAGACCATATGCTCCTCAGAGACGGTCACGTCGTGGCCTGCGCGCAGCGCGCTGATGGCGGAGATGCAGCCTGCCGGCCCTCCCCCGACGACGTGGATTTTTGCCATTATATATGACTAGCACGGAAGTTTTTTTAGAGCCTACCACCATCTCCGCGCGGTGAGGGTCACGATGATCACTATGGCGGCGATCACAAAAAATGGCGCGTCTAGGTCCTCGGCATAGCCGATGCCCGGCCCCTTTGCAGGTTCCAGCGAGAAGGACCTGGCAGAGGAGGCATCGTTGAATGAAGCCTTGATCGGTATGGGATATCCCGCCCCGCCAAGGAACAGCGACCGATTCAGGCCGTAGAACATGCGCTTCGTCATGGAGGGTTCCAGGAGCAGCACCGAATCCCGGGTCCCCCCGAAGCCTTCCGGCAACGAGAGCGAATATGCCCCGAAGACATACTCAGCCCTGGAATTCTCCACGCTCACTTCAGCCGACCCCAGATCATCGTCGATATCGATGGAGATGGAGACCCCTTTTTGGTCATCCCGGAAATACTCGGAATGCATCAGGTCCTCCACCGAAAGCGACGCATCAGGACCCTCTGAAACGAGGAGGTCATAGACATCCGACCCGTCCGCTCCCTTGCTCAATGCGAAGTGGCTGCTATCTAGTATCCCGATCTGCTCCAGGGTCGGATCCACCGGGAGCCATCCGTAGCCGGGGATGTATACCTCGGCCCATGCGTGGGGCTGCCAGGCGCCGGCATAGACATAGCCGGCGACATACCGCGCGTCGAACCCCAGCGAGCGGGCCATCGCCATAAACAGGTGCGTATATTCGACGCACACGCCCTTCCTGTCGCGGAAGATCGTGGCCGCCGGGACAAGCCTCCCGAAATAATCCGCGTCATAAGACATATTGCCGTGCACCCACTCCGTCAGGTCGCGGATCGTACGGAGAGACGAATCCCCATGCGCTATCTCCCTGGCCTGGTCGCTGATCGCGTAATCTGCCGATGCGAGCCCGCCGGATCCGATCGGGATGAAGCTCGGCCTCGCATCCGTCGTGATGTTCGTGTCGTAGCTGACATCCACGATCGCGCTCGCATGGAGCTTGGCGCTGCCGTTCCCGTGATAGGTCACGCGGATCGAGCCGTCCTCGCCATAAACGATCCCCATGCCCGGATCAGCCGCCACAGAGGCTATCCTTTGGTTGCCGTCGTTAGCGGCGAGCGCCCCTGAGAAATCATACCCGCCGTCGGCTTCTATCTCCCAGGCCCTCTCGATCATCAGCCTGGACTGGCCGAAGCTGACCGCCCAGGAGGCAGATAACAGGAAAAGCAGCAGGATCGCGGTTCTCATGGTTTCCCGCGCAGCGAACGCATCCTTTCGACCTTGGATTTGATGAGGCCGGATGTCCCTATGTCCTTGCGGTGCCAGACCGGCCCGCGGATGTGCCTGCATCCTTCCTCCGCGGTCCGCTCCGCGTCCTCGATCCGCTCCGCCATCCCGAGCACGCCGAATGCCCTGGAGCCGGTGGTGAGGATCCTCCCCTCCTGCTCATAGACAGAAGCGTAGTACACCTTCGCCCCGCATCTTTCGAGCGCGTGCGCGTCGATCTCCACAGGCGCATCCCGGAGGGGCTTGTCCGGATAGCCTTCAGGCACCAGGTACTTGACGACCGTGCATTTTTCCGAGAACCTCGGGGCGCGCAGGTCGCCCTCGGCCACAGAAAGGAGGACGTTCGAGAGGGGCTCCTGCAGGAGGGCGAGGACGTTCATCGCCTCCGGATCACCGAAGCGGGCGTTGAACTCTATCACCTTGACCCCATCCGCGGTCGCTATGAACTGGCCGTAGAGGACGCCGCGGAAAGGCACGCCGTCCTTCTTCATCGCGTGTATCGCCTCCTGGAGGATCTTCTTGCCTTCCTCCAGGTCCTTTTCGCCCATGAACGGGAGCAGTTTCCCGGTGGAATACGATCCCATCCCCCCGGTGTTCGGGCCCTCTTCTCCTTCATACGCCCTCTTATGGTCCTGGACAGGGGGCATCGCGGCTATCCGCGAGCCGTCCGAGAAGCCCTGGAGCGTGAACTCCTCCCCGACCAGCTTCTCCTCGATGAGCGCCTTGCCGTCCTTGATTATGAGCGAGCGGGCGTAGTCTATCATCTCTTCGGCATCATCCAGATGCTCATTGCTCACCTTCACCCCCTTGCCGCCCGTGAGGCCGAGGGGCTTGACCGCGACGGCTCCGAGCGACCTGATGGCTTTTTTGGCTTCCTCGAGCGTGCCGACGACATGATGGGCCGGGGAGCCTTTGATCTTGTGCCTCTCCAT
The DNA here is from genome assembly GCA_043803165.1 of Microcaldota archaeon. Taxonomy (GTDB): domain Archaea; phylum Micrarchaeota; class Micrarchaeia; order Anstonellales; family Bilamarchaeaceae; genus Bilamarchaeum. The sequence goes on along the minus strand of JAZDKI010000033.1, from coordinate 2,606 downwards.
GAGGGACCGCATGAACGACTTGTCCCACTCGATCCGGGCCGCCGCCTTGGACGGGGAGGCCACCAGCATGCCTGATCTTTCCAGCGCGTCGCTGATCCCTGCCGCCAGCGTGGCGTCAGGGCTCGCGAATCCCAGGTCGAAGTCCCTGCCAGAAACCGCCTTGGCCACCGCATCCGCGCTCTCGATGTCGCATACCCAGTGTTCCTTGGAAAGCTGGGCGATCGCGGGATTCTTCTTGGACATCACGGCATATAATTCACAGTCCGCTGAGAGCTTCTCGGCTATCGCATGCTCCCGAGCTCCGTTGCCGATCAGCAGGACCTTCAGAAAACCACCGGATCAGATCTTATAAGCGCCCTTCTTGCTCCCGCCCACAAGCTCCATGAAGCTGTCCCCGAAAGAGCGCTTGAGGGGCGCTTTCATGATGAACGACCTCACCGTGGGGTACTGCTTGACGACCTCGAAAGTGAAGAAGTACTGGCTCATCTTCTCTGAGGCGCCGCCATCCGGCTTGTCATCCCCGTCCTTTCCCGCCTTCTTCCTTCTCATTCGAAGCGCCTCCTGATGTACCCCTCCCGGATGAGCATGTTCAGGCCTTCCTCGGCCCTTGTGACGGCGACGGAGTTGGCCTTGGAGAACTCGCGCACGTCTATCGTGCCGTTATGGAGCTTTATCCAGTTGTAGAGCGTCTCCTTGAGGAGGTCGTCGCCCATCCCGGCGAGCTTGGTCAATTTGTTCTGCAGCTCGTCCCTCTTCCTCTCGCACTCCAGCAAGAGCCGGGTGTTGCCCTCGCCCGAGCGGACCAGGTCCTCGTATTTCGCGGTTATATCAGCGTATCTGACCTGCATCTCGCTAAGCTGCGTGGAGAACTCGAGGGCGTCGCGGTCGATTATCTTGGACGTCTCCCCGAGCAGGGCGTTGATGTGCATGAATATGCCCGTCGGGCGGACGTCGTAGTAGTCCTCCGCGACCTGCAATATGTTCAGGAACGTGGGCATCAGGTCGAGCAGCCTGGCTATCCTGCTCCTCTTGGCCGAGAAGCTGTAGAGGAAGTCGATGCTCTCGGGGCCGAACTCGACCCGGTACTCCAGGTAGGGCTTGCCTTGGAGGTCCGCCCCCTTTATCTTCTCGACCGAGAGGCCGTTCTTGGTGTAAGTTATCCTCGTGAAACCGAGCCCCGAAAGAAGCGATGCGAGGTTCTTGAGCGGCTTCTTCTGCTTCCCGGGTACGTTTATCTTCTCTTCAGCCATGGAAAATTTCCTCCTGCCTTGCTTGGGTCAAATTCTCATCAAATTTCGTGAGGCACGATAACCTTCCCTTCATACGTTCCCGTCCTCGAGCACGACGTTCACGACGCCCTTGGAGGCCTTCCTCATCCGCACGAGCGAGAACACCTTTATCAGGTTCTTCTCGTCGATCCCGAGCTGCCTCAGGAACGATATTATCGAAGGCTTGGAATATCCGAACTTCTCGAGCACGGCGACCAGCTGCTCGCCGTCGACCAATCCGTCCCCCTTCTCGAACTCCTCCTTGAGCAGGCCCAGCTGGCTCTCGTTCAAACCTATCTCGTAGAGCATCCTAACGAACTGCTCCCTCTCGATCTCGACAATCATATCTCCACCCTTGATCTTGAATATGAGAAGCGGCTCCTCGCCGTCTATCTTATCCATCAGGAACGTCATGACTTTGGTCTGCCTTTCGGCGAAGATCATGTTGACGGCCGCGTCGCCGACGCCGAACTTGGATATCTCGCTGTCCACGAAGCCGGAGTATCCGATCGAATTCCTCACATAGTCGCGGTACTCCTTGAGTATCAGCCTCAGCACGAACACGGACCCGATGTTGCTGAATATCGTCTTGTGCATGTCGGTCGGGTTCTGCGTGGCTATCACGAGCGAGAAATTGTACTTGCGCCCCTCCCGGACTATCGCTATGACGTCGCTGCGCTCGTCCTGGGCGATCTTCCACGCCTCATCGAGCACCACGAAAAGGCGCACGTTCTTGTTGTCCTTCTGCATGCCTTCCGAGCGCATCAGCTCCTTGATGTACTGCAGGATCGTGAGGCCAGCCAGGCTGCGCATCTCCTCGCTTGGAAGGTCGTGCAAGTCGATGCAGACCAGGCCGCTCGAGGTGATCTTCTTGATATCCAGCGTGGAGGTCCCTGCGAAGAAGTCCGACCCTTCGGCCGTGAACCGCTTCAGCAGCCGCGCCGCCTTCCGCTTGCCCTTCTTCTCGAGCACCCTCACCACATGGGCCAGGGTCGGCCTGTCGCATTTGCCTTCGCAGCAGAGGTCCCCGAGGGCCTCTTCCACTTCGGCCCTGCCCAGCCTGCCCTTCCTGCTCTTTTTCTGCTCCTTTTCCATCGCCCCGCGCCTGCTCCCTGAGGCTGGGCTTCTGGCTCGAGCTCATGAAATAGACGAATTCCAACGCCTCTTCGATGTCATCCCTCTCGCTTGGGTAGCTTTTGAGGTCCAGAAGTATGTCGAGGGCCGATATGATCTGCTTGATCCTGCTCCGCTTCGGCGAGCTGCCGAGATCCAGGATGTTCAGGCGCTCCTTGGCCAGGTTGATGACCCTGCCCCCGGCCTGGCGCACCCATTCGTTGT
>JAZDKI010000032.1:0-10228 GCA_043803165.1 Microcaldota archaeon | reverse complement strand
CCCGGGAAGGCATATTTGGTGAACTTGCGGTATGCGCAGACTTTCGAAAGCGCCACGCCCGATGTGGCGAGGTCGATCGAATACCTCATCAGGTGCCAGTTCGTCTTCCGGATCCTGCCGTCGAATATGTCGGCTTTGGATAATGAATCGTATGCAGCGGCGATCTCTTCGGCCTTCTCGTATTCGGCAGGGATGTTCTCGTCTATCCATAATTTTATCAGGTCGTAGTCGATCTCGCCATTTATGGCTTCCCTGACAGCGGCATAGGATTCCGCCTTCATGATGATGCGGATGATCTCGAAGATGTCCTTATCGTGCACGCGGGCGGTAGGCCCGAGGGACTGCAGGTCGTTCAATGCCGCGCGCATGTCGCCTTCGGCCCTTTGCGATATCGCCTCGATCGTATCGGGCGATATCTCCAGGCCCTCCATTTTCGCCACACGCTCCAGGTGCTTCTTGAGCGAAAGCCGGTTTATCCGCTTGAAATCCAATATCTCGCATTCCGCCCTTATCGCGGAGAAGCTCTTGCCCCAGATGTCCGTCGCCGTGACGATGGCCGGGCAGGGGGATTCGGAAAGGAAATTCTTTATCGCGGCGCCACCGCCGCTGTCCGAGCGGCCCGCCAGCACATCCGCATCGTCGATCAGGATGAGCTTCGTCCTTCCGAAAAGGCTCCCGGCAAGGGCGGACTGGCCGAGGATGCGCTCCACCCTGGAGCGGTTGCGGAGCTCGCTCGCGTTCATCTCGACAAGGTCCAGGTCGTATTCCTGCTTCAGGGCGTATGCGAGGCCGGTCTTCCCTGTCCCGGGCGGGCCGCAGATGAGGAGCGGCTTCCGCTTCTTCCCCGATATCCACTGGAGCATCCAGGCTCGGGCATGCTCGATCTTGTCCGAATTGCCGATCAGCTCATCGAGCCTTTTCGGCGCGTATTTCATCGTGAGCAACATCTTCCCAGAACCTGCCTACCTCATCTTCCGGCGTGCCGGTGATGACTATCTTCTCAGATTTATTTAATATCCAGTTGTATTTCGACCACTGGAACCTCTCGTCAAGATAAACCACGGCCACTCGGTCGCTCTCTTTGCGCCTCGCCCTCCCTGCGGCCTGGAGCGCCTTGATCGTCCCGGGATACAGGTAGCCGTAATCCCAGCCGCGGCCGAACTTCTCGTCATAATAGTCGATGAGCGCCTGGATCTCGACCCCCATCTCATCTAGCGCGACTCCGACAATCACCACTGTCTTTATCTCCCCGTCGCAGTAATCCACCCCCTCGCTCAGGCTCCCGCCCTGCACCCCGCAGAGCACGCCGCCGGACTTGAAATCCTTGATCAATTGCCTCGTCTCGTGCGGGCGCATCCCGCTCCGCTGGATGATGAGGCCGCGCGATTGGACCAGCGGAAGGACATTGTCCATCATCTTATATGACGGGAAGAAGACCGCGGTGCCTCCGGGGGTCTTCTCGATTATGGCGTCGATCTTGGATGCGATCGCAGAGAACTCCTGCGGGTCGCGCCTGGAATACCTGGTGGTGAGGTTGTTCGCGACGATGTTCACGACATTCTTCTTGTCGAACGGGGATGGGTATGCCCTCATCATCGTCCTATCCTTGTCCAGGCCCAGGATGTCGCGGTGCATCTCGAGGGGCGAGAGCGTCCCGCTCATGAGGACGGCGCCGGCTGCGCGATTCAGAATGCGTGTGGCGGGCGATGGATCGAGCAGGTTCCTGGACAACAGGTATGCATCCCCCTTCTTCCGCAGCACCCTGACGCAGTCATGCGACGGGTCTCCCCATTCGGTGAAGAAACGCGCGAGCTTCAGGCACGCGCTTTTGCGCCCTGTGGCTTCCACGAACTTGAAACCGGCGTCTGAGAGGTTGCCTGCGACCTCTTCTATATCAAGGCCGAACCTTTCGATGAACAGCTCGAAGCTTTTGGCTGCCAGGACATGCTCCTTCTCTTTGCCGAGCATCGATCCGCCCCATTTGTCGAACTCCGCCCTCACAGGGCCTGGATCCAGGCGCAGGAAGCGCATCTCCTTTTCCATGCGCGCGAACGTGTAGGTGCTCACCTTGCTGGACAGGCTGTCGCGGACGCGCTGAGCCAGGTTGTGAGCCTCGTCGATTATTATCACCGAATCCTCGATCCTTTTCTTTATCTTGGATAGGAATACGTCGCGGATGTGCAGGTTCATCAGGTGGTGGTAATCCGCGATTATCACATTGGAATCCTCGCAGAGTTTCAACAGCCATTCATACGGGCAGGCCGAGCAGTGCCGGCCTAGCTTGACCAGGTCGTTGTGGGTCCTCGCGATGCCGTAGACACCTTCGACCGTCTTGAAAAGGGAATCCGCCTTCATCTCGCCCATCCGTTCGTAGCCCCTGGCGTTGCAGTAATACATGCATTGGCGGTCTTTCCTTTTTTTCGAGCAGAGCGTCTGGAATGCGTCGTTGTCGAGCGCGCCGAGATTGTCATCGATGCAGCAGTTGGCCCGGCCGACCATATCCACCGCGCGGAGCTTGAGATTGTGCTTCTCTGCGATGCCCCGCACCACGTCCACAGCGATCCGGTGCTGGGATATCTTCGGGGTGAGGAAGAAGACCGTGAGGTCCTCTTCGAGCGCATGGGTGATCGCCGCGGATAGCGCCGAGTCCGTTTTCCCGCTGCCGGTTGGGGCGCTCGCCATGAATATCTTCCGCCCGCGCAAGGATGAGTAGATGTCGTCCATCAGCTCGCGCTGGAACGGACGCGCCTGCTCGTGGCGGAAATATATGGCCATGCACATCATTCTCGCGGATGGTATTTATACGGTATGAGTGCCCATTTCCGCGGCCAGAGCAAAGCGCTATATTCTTATTCCATATTCGCCATATCGGGGCAGGATTCTCTAAAGCCAGGTCGATGCTATGGAAGAGAAGGAAGCCAGGAAGCTATTGAGGAAGCTGTTCCGCATAGCGCGTTCATCCCGCATCGGAGCGTCCCACCCGCGTCCGGACAGCGAGGATTTCAGGCAATTTCTGTCTGCTTTCCAGGATGTGCCTGATGCGTTGAGAACCGTTTTCCCCTTGTTCAGGTTCCAAAGCGAGGGGATAGCTGGGAGACTGCTGTTCATTTTTATCGCATCGACGCATAAGAGGCATCGGGGGGAGATTGTAGGCCTCCTCACGGATAATCTCCTCTCCGCGAGCCTTTATGTCAGGGGGAATTCATTCAGGGCCCTGCAAGGGATAACCAAAAAGTGCCCGGAAATCCCTTTCCCCTCGCAGGTGCTTATCGAGGCGCTCTCGGCAAAGGACCCTAAAAAGATATTCTATGGGCTGGAAGGGCTCTACGAAGCCATGAACAGCGGGCTTGGGGACCTATCGCCTGCGATTTCCGCCATAGAGAAGCTGCTGGAGCACAAGGACAGAGGCGTCCGCGAATCGGCTGGAAAGCTACTGGGGGGCTATTGGACGCTGAAGAAGGATAACAAGAAGCTTCTCGCCCTCATGAAGCACCCTTCGCGTCGGGTCGGCCTGTCGGCCATGGAGGGCCTTTACCGGCATTTCCCGCGCAAGATTAGCGAGAAGAAAAGATTCGATTATGCGGGGTTTACCGCTACGGTGGGAGAGATGCTATCGAGCGATGACTGGGAGTCGAAGGAGGCCTCGGCGGAAGCGCTGGAATCATCCAGCTGGGACGCGGACATCTCCAAGCAGATAACCCGCCTTGTGGCATTCATAGAGTCCGAGAAGCATGCGCCCGGCGGCTTGCCCGTGAAGGAGCGTCCCTGGCCGGACGAGGCTAGAAGCGATGCGGCTCACGCTCTCCTTAATTCGGCGAGGAAGGGGACCGATGTGGCGAAGTATCTGCCTGACGGGGCTTACAAGACCGCGAACCTCGTCCTGAGATATGCCGATGAGGAGCAGATCAGGAAGGGCAAACCGCAATACAAGAGATTGGTGGAGCGGTGCAAGGAGATATGGGATAAGTGGCTGGGCAGATAGCGTGGCAGAGCATCGGAGGCCCGCGCCATGCTTGGCCGCGGATCATTTCCTCAGGACGCCCAAAGGGATTTATTAGGGTTGTAGCCGAGAAGGATGCGTGAGGTTCCTCTACGACGCGCCCGCGATTCTCCATGAGGGCGCGCTGATTTTGGGCGACACCCATTTCGGGATGGAGGAGAAGCTCCGGCGCAAAGGCATCTTCGATGATAATTTCAGCATGAGGCTTTTTGAGAAACTCAGGGGCCTTGTTGAAGAGCACAAGGCCAAGAAGGTGATCTTCCTGGGCGATGTCAAAGAGGACATCACCATGCTGGATAAACGGACGGAAAACATCCTCTCGAGATTGTCTATGATCTGCGAGGTCGTGGTGGTGAGAGGGAACCATGATGGAGGAATAGAATCCTTCCGCGGAGCGAAGATCGCGCCTTCGGAAGGGATCGTGCATGAAGGCCTTGGTTTGCTGCACGGCCACTCGTGGCCTTCTGATGAGCTGATGCGGTGCAGATACCTGGCGATGGGCCACCAGCATCCGATGGTCGCGATCAGCGACGCGTTCGGGCGCAAGCATAGCGAGCCGGCCTGGATCATCGCACCGCCCGAGGTGGAAGCGCTCGCCGCGCGATATCCGCAGGCCAGGAAAGACATCCGGCTCATCATGATGCCTGCGTTCAATCCGCTTGTAGGTTCGATCATGAAAACCGACGATAAATCACGCCTCGGGCCGCTACTTAACAACAAATTATTTAAACTAAGCGATGCATTAGTAGTGCGGCTTGACGGGACGCGTCTTGGAAAGCTCAAAAACTTGATATGAGGCGGCCATATGAGCGGAAACAGAAGGGGAAGGCAGAAACTTGAGACATGTTCGTCATGCGGCCGCGCTGTGCCGCGCGGCAAGGCTGTCGAGTACAGCACCAGGACCCATTTCACAACTGACCTCAAGGAGGACAATGTGACTTATACCGGTTTCGTCGACCAGTACTATTGCATAAGCTGCGCCAAGCACAGGAAGATATTCGAGAAGAAGAAGGAGCAGGCCCAGCGGCTCAAAGAAAAGAGGCAGCTCTATGGATGAAATCTCCTTCGAGGGGAAAAAGTATATAGCGCTGAAGCAGGACATCGGGAACCTCCCATTGATCGTCGTCAAGGCAAAGAAAGGCTACATCGCGTGCAGCTACATAGACAAGGCGACCGCTGAGAAGGTCGGGGACATCGCCGCCTTCGTCTCCGGCGTCAAATGCCTTGAGGACCTGAAGAAGGCCAAGATAAGGCAGGCGACCACCTGGGCCGAAGACCTCGGCATCAGAGAGGGCATGAGCGTGAAGAAGGCCTTAGAGCTCATGGATATCGGGACAGAATAGCCCCCAAAAGCGTCAGCGGAAGCACGAAACTCGCCACAGAGCAGATGTTATCCTTGTTCGGCGAGTAGTAGTTCTCATTGGCCAGCCTGGCCAGGTTGTCCGCCTGCTCCCGGCACATCTCCAATGTCACGACCTCGCCGGTGAGCGCGGTCCCTGGGTCGCGGTGCTCTGTTATATAGTCGCAGGTGGGCGAATGGCGGGTGATCTTGGCGATGTCATAGAAGCAGGTGTTCGAGACCAACTCCGCTTTCCTGCCCAGGTCCTTCTTGGATCCCGTGCCGTAGATATTCGGCTCGCCCCAGGTCGTCCATATGGAATTGCACGCGATTATGGCTTTCGGGCATCCGGCGGATTGAGACGACTGCATGCCGCAGAGATATGCCTCGGTGATGCCCGCCGCATAATAGCACTGCATCCTGGCTGAATCCCGCTCCATATCCAGGTTGTTCGGGTCGTCGCATTCCCCCATGGTCTTGAGCCCGAGGGCTGCCCAGGAGGATGAGAGGAGGAGGGCTATGAAGAAAAGAGCTGAAAGGGGCCTCACTTGTATCCCTTCTCAGCATAAGGCTTGAGAAGGTTCTTCGCTTTCCCCAACACGATGCGGATCTCCTTCTCGTTCTTGGCCCCGGCGCATATCACCTTGCCGTTCTTGAAAAGGAGCAATGACGCCTTTGGGTCCTTGAACTTGAGTATGGCGCCGGGGAACTGCTCCGGCTCATACTCCACATCCTTTATCTTATAGGCGATGCGGTAGAGGTCCAGCTCCAGGCCGAGGTTGGCGGAAGCTACTATATTGGTGATCTCTATATGGGGCTTCTTGGTCTTTGTGATCCGCTTCGCATAAGGCGTGAGCATCTTTATCGTCTTCTGGATCGTCTTCTCGATATTGCCCCGCGTCTTGCATCCGACGCAGACCACCTTGCCGTTCTTGAAAAGGAGCAACGACGCCTTGGGTTCCTTGAACTTCAATATGGCGCCGGGGAACTGCTCGGGCTCGTATTCTATCTCGTGGATCTTGTTCGCCAGGGCGTAAAGATCGAGCTCTAATCCCAATGATGCCGAAGCCACCATGTTGGTAATGACGAATTCTATAGGTTTAGACAAAGGACCACCTGCCGGGCTCCCCGGCATAATAACATTTATAAATGAAGCAATTGTTTAAAAACACTTTCCATCATCATTCTCGTAAAACTAATGCTAGTGGTCCACATGGTCAAAGCTTCAAAAGGCCCTTTAAACAGGCAGACACGGAAACTCAAGGGAAAGAGCGTCGCTAGCGTCGCGCAGCAGGTCCGGACATTCAACATGGGCGACCGGGTGGTCATAACCCCCAGGTCCACGCACAGAGGGCTTCCGCATCTCCGCTATTCGGGCAGGAACGGCACCATAATCGAAAAGCGCGGGAAAAGCTACATGGTCGAGGTCCCGGACCTCAAGAGCAAGAAGACGGTGATCGTCGGGGCCGTGCACCTGACGCTCGCGAAATAGGTGGTTCTCATGGATATCAAATCTTCAAGGCCGGCATCAGTGTGCGAAGCCAAAGAGATACTCGCGAAAAGGAAGGAGGAGGGCGAATTAGGCTACGAGCAGGCCCAGGCCCTGGAGAACTCGGAGCGCTTCGCGCCGGGGGAGGGCAAGAAAGCCCAGAAGACCGCCGAGGCGATCGCCAAGGACGGCAAGATCAGCCAGGAGCTCGCCGTCAAGATCATCGATATCCACCCGGACAACCCCGCCACCTTGCGGGCCATCCTGGTGAAAGAGCGCGTGGACGTCTCTGACGAGGAAGCCGCAGGCATCCTCAAGGAGCTGGTATAGGTATCAGAGGGGATGGTATGGAAGATTATGCATGGGTCATCGAGTATCTGCCATCAGGCCGCGCCGACGCTCTGCGCAGAGAGCCGATGGTGCAGCTTGTGGGCACCAGGTTCTTCACGCTCCTTGAGGCGACCGTCAACCCGAACGCCACGATCACGATGGGGCAGAAGGTGTGCGTTGGCAAGGAAGGCAGGCAGGAGGTGTCCCATATCAAGGGGCGCATCGGGTATAACGAATTGACAGCCGGAGCCCGGGATTTCCTGCCAGTCATGCTCAAGAAGGCCATAAATGAGAGGGAGCCTGATTTCGTCAATTTCATAAACGCCGCCAAGCCGATATCGATAAGGGTCCACACGCTCGACTTGCTCCCGGGGATCGGCAAGAAGAACATGGAGGCCCTGCTCAGGGAAAGGGAAGCCAAGCCTTTCGCCACATTCGCCGACATACACCAGAGGGTGCCGACCTTGGCCGACCCGGTGGGCGTGTTCATGCACAGGGTGCTGAGCGAACTGGAGGGCAAGGAGAAATACTACCTGTTCACCAAGCCCCCGTTCATGCCGAGATTCGGCAGATGAGGGCGTGAAGCACTTCTTCTTGGTTTTCATCTTATTTGCCGGGCTCGCCCAGGCACAGATGGCCTTGGATTCCCAAGCCGAGGGGGCCTTGCTCCGGATCTCGGCGAATATCGAATCCAACGCGACCAACCAGGCGGAATTCGACGCGTTCCTCGAAACGCACAGCCTGATCGTGGTGGGCCATGACGCCGATTTGGCCGAGCAATTGGCCCTTGATACCGCTCGGACGCAGAACCCGTGGCTCTCCAAGGCGCCCCAGGTGGCGGATGATGAATCCGCCCTGGCCGCGATCCGGAGGGGGGATTACGCCGTCGTCATGCTGATAGGCGGGCCTGAGCAGAACCGGATAACCGATACCGCGATCTTGGAGAACTGGTTCAACGACACCGCAGAGATCGAGGGCGGATTCATAGTGAAATCAGGGAAACTGGATCATACCTTGGTCGTCGCGATATCGGATAAGACTGGCTTCAGCGAAGATGCGTTGAAAAGGGTGAGCGCATCGAAATCGCCCCTCGCCGCTTTCGTCCCGGAGGCGTATGTGCCTGCCGCGGCGACAGGGATATCCCTGCTCCTGCTTGTCCTTTTCAATGTCACCCGCACCGTCTTCGAGTTCAAGGCGCTCGATATCGGCAGGAAAGGGAAGAAGGCCCATGAGGGCGTGTGGATGTTCCACCACATCAACCTCACGGAGATACTCGCTGTCTTGGGCGCCTCGCTCGTCCTGGGGATATCCATAAGCTGGCAGTATTTCGGGGATGATCTGTGGGGCTGGATCGCGATAAACACCGCCATCTGCCTGATAGGGGCGATAATCCACGAGGTCTCGCACAGGCTCTTCGCGCATTACTTCAAAATCAGGATGGAATACAGGTTCTGGCCGGCTGGATCGCTCCTGACCCTGGTGAGCTCGTATCTGGGCAACGCGTTCTCCATACAGGGGTTCATCCTTGAGGAGATACCGCCAGAGACGCCCAAATGGCAGGCGGGGCTGATGAAGCTCTCCGCTCCGGTGATAAGCGCGATCGTCATGTGCGTTTTCGCGTATATGTATTATCTCGAACCGAATCCGGTCTACCAGATAGTCTATTCTACGAGCGCGCTCTGGGCGATGGCTGAGATGCTGCCTTTCGGTTCGCTGGATGGGAAGGATATCAAGGACTGGAGCCCGACCGTATGGGGGATCTCGTTCTTCCTGATAAGCTCGGCGTATGTGATTGTGACGTTCTTCCTTTAGTGCGGATAATCTCGTGGTACTTGTCCATCAGTTCGTCAAGCTCCCTTCTTGGGGATTCGTCTATAGGAAAAAAACCTCAATACGATTCTTCCAGCGCGCTTTTCAGCCCTTTGAGGAATGCCATCTGATCGCGTGTCGGCGGGGATGATGCTTCGACCAGATTCCGCTCTTTTAGGGATTCTATATCCAGAGCCGGTTCGGTCGGTTTATCGGCAGGGCGCCGCCCCACATAGCCGACATGTATCGGCTCGATGGCCGTCGTCGCCGGGGTTTTGCCTTTGAGCGCTTCCATCCGCTTTTCCACGCCCCGCTCAAGGGTCAGAAGCCCGGATTCCACCCTCACGACCAGCGAGCGCCAGGTGGATTCGACTTTGTTCTCTCCAGAGGATCTTACCACAGTATTGCTGCGCTCTTCCGCACCTGTTCCAAGGAAGCGTATCAGGTCCACGCCGCACTCATCCTGGCTGAGCGCATATGCAGGCCCGCTCATCACGCCATCCACTTCGAAATGCATCCCGAGCGGTATCGTGGAGGCTCTCCTTATGAATTGGCCGAGGAGATACGGATTCACATGCGAAACCTTGGCCAGTATCAGATCTGCCTTGGAGACGCGGAAGTCCCTGAAGCACCTTTGGCCGGTCTCGTCAGATGCCAGCACACCACTCATGGCCTTCGATCGCCTCACCCGCCAATCCGCCATATGGGCTTCAAGATAGGCCGCTTTCTCCGGAACCTTCCAGCTGGGGGCGCCCAGATACTTCCGGATCCCAGGATCCAATTCGAGCATGCCGGATGGGTCCCTCTCGATGAGCTTCTCGACAAATGACCTGATCTCATCCCGGGTCAATCCGAAGAGCTCTGCAAAGCGCAATGAATCTATGGCTGCGATGACGTGCTGGACCCGGCCGGTCTCATCCAATCCCGGGTCGATGAAGCGCTCCTCGAAGAGCTTCATCACGACAACAGGCACCATGCGGGGCGGCGTGCGGTCCGAGACGAATATCATGTCATGGGTATGCACGCCGAACGGTTCGCCCTCATGGACATAATCCATCAGGCGGTGCGGGGCTATCACATAGCTGACATGGACCTCTTTTCCGGTTCGCTCGTCTTTGATGCTGATCTCCATGGGTTTGGCGCGGTCGTAGAACGCTATCAGCTCCAGCAATGGGTGCATCTGCTCGAAGGTGAGCCTCTGCTCGAGGCGGGGCTTCATGCCCATGCCACCCTGCATGCTGAGCCCTAGCGAAAGCATCGG
>JAZDKI010000031.1:0-2260 GCA_043803165.1 Microcaldota archaeon | reverse complement strand
CCTTCAACGCCATCGCCGGCGCCGCATTTCTCGTGGACGGCACGGAAACCGGCTTCGAGGCGGGCTTCCTGAACGGCGGCTCGCTCTACGACTTCTACGAGACGAAGGACGGAACATACCTCAGCTTCGGCGGTCTGGAGCTCCAGTTCTTCGTGGCCTTCTGCGAAACCATAGGACGGCCCGACCTGATCGCGGGCGGCGTCGCCCCCCCGGATCTCCCCCGCGTCAAGGAGGAGGTCCGCGCGGTCCTGAAGGCGAAGACGCGGGACGAATGGATGGCCCTCTTCGGGAAGGTCGATGCCTGCGTGGAACCGGTCCTCTCGCTCGGCGATGCCCTTGCCGATCCGCACATCTCGGCGCGAGGCCTGGTGGTGGAAGTGGATCTGCCTGACGGCGGGAAAGTCAGGCAACTCGGCCACCCCATCCGTTATTCGGCGACGCCGCCGGAATACCGGTCGGCCGGGGTCCCCGCAGGGAAGCATACGCAGGAGGTCCTCCGTGAGCTCGGCTATACCGACGTCGAGATCGAAGAATCCGAAAAAACAGGACTTTTCAAGTGATCCGCCCCGTCCCACCCAGCGGGAAGGGGGCTACGGGCAGGGCGGCTTCATAAAGAGTAAATTTCCCCCTCGCCTGGCGGGAGGAGATTGAAGGGCGGGGGAATAGGGGCGCTGTCCCCCTGTTCCCAAGATCATACTCATAGGCTGACGGGAGCTGGCCCCGTTTCCCGGAAAGAGGGTACCATGAATTTCGGAGTGCACCCTCTGAATTATTCTGACTTTTTAACCTCGGTCTGATAGTAATGCCGAACCTGCTTTTGTCTTTCGGTTACAGCCCGGCGGACATCCTCAATGTTCTCCAGCAAAAGTTTCACGATGCGGGAGTCCTGGATGCCGCGAGATGCCTGCTCTTGAAGGATCGTATTAATGCGCGCTGCCTCCATGCCCTTGCGATACGGACGATCCTCGGCCAGCGCTGTAAATATGTCGGAAACGGCCATAATCCGCGCCCCGAGGTTCATTGCATGGCCCTCAAGCTTGAAAGGATACCCTTTACCGTCCAGCCTCTCGTGGTGATAAGCACCCCATTCGGCAATCATCTGAAGTCCTCCAATGGTGCTGAGGATGGAGAAGGTGTGGTAGGTATGTTGTTTCATCACAGCCATTTCCGCATGCGTCAGCCCAGCTGGTTTTTCCAGGATCGAGTTGGGTACAACCAGCTTGCCGAGATCATGAAGCAACCCCGCTGCTTCCATCAGATTCACCTCGGATTCGGACATACCTGACATCTCGGCGAGGAGCATGGAACACTGGGCAACGCCCGAGGAATGAGTCGTAGTAAAGGGTGATTTGAAATCGACGATCATGCCGAGCAGTTTGGCAAAGATCACGATGCTATTGAGGTCGACTTCAATGGTCTGAAACGGGCCGTGGTGCAGAAGCAATGAGTAAAGGCGGGGCGAAGTGAGGTCCAGCCAAAATTCTTCCCGATGGGATACGTCAAGGAACAGGTCGACGATCTCGCTGCTGATCTGCTTGCCTGCGAGCTCTTTTAGCCGACTGCAGAGCGCCTCATCCTGGTGCAGGATATATGTCTTTCGATCGATCTGTCGTTCCAGGTAATCAGCAAGATAGAGTAGTTGCGAATCGAACACTTCGGGAGAGTTCCGCGGTTCTTCCCAGGTCACCCAATCCCGGTGGTGGTATCGCACCAAATCAGCGCATGGAGAAAGCCACGGGTTGGATTTGAAAAGATTCTGTCCTCGGATGCAGTGCTGATCAACCGCCGAGGTCTCGTTATCGTGAAGGGATTTTTTCTCCTCGATCGACAATGCTCCGATGTCGTGAAGCAGGCCGGCAATGAAAACATGCTCGAGCCTTTTTCCATCCAACTTCGCCAGTTTTCCCAACTCCCAGGCAATGAACGCCGTGCGCTGCTGATGCATGGCAAGTGAATAAAATGCGAGATCCAAAGCATCGGAGATGGAGAGAACGAGATTTCCAAGATTCACCGATATTTTCGGATACATGATTACTCCTTTAGATTCCGCATTCCCGTTTATGCGTTCGGTCGTGATCCATAAGGACCCTCATAAAGGTTGAAAAAGAGTGGCTTTGTCTTTCAGTTCCTTTTGATTTATGCACATAAGCTGCTCCAATCAGATCTGCATCCAGTTTTTTCTTCATCTCCTGAAGAAATTCCCGATCAAATGTTCTCATTCTGTCATTCTCCTATCGATCGACTAAAAGGTTACGACTTC
>JAZDKI010000030.1:0-26346 GCA_043803165.1 Microcaldota archaeon | reverse complement strand
GTCGATATATATGTCCGTGACGTTCTCCTTGTCCAGCGCGAGGTTCTCGATGTGCGCCCCGAGGCCGACAACCCACGCCGCGCACTCGCGGCCCATCGCCATAGCCTGCTGGGGGTTTATCGGGATGCCGTCCATCATCGCCCGGTCTATGAAATACTGCCTGTATTCCCTGGTCTTGAGCTGCATGAGGATGTCCCAGTCCACGTTGATGAACTGCTCCTTGAACTGCTCGTTGATGGTGGATTTCAGCAGCTTGTTGAGTTCCGGGCTGAGCGCGTCGATGGCCTTGTTCTGCTGGACATATAGGTAGGCCTCGGCCCCCGGGATCTCGTAGATCTGTATCTCGACCCCGTAGGGGAGGCTGTATTTGGCGTCCGGTCCGGTCTGGGGCACCGCGTCTTTCGGGATGCCGAGCACAAGGGAAGGGACGAAATACAGCGTCTTCAATCCGACCAGCTCCAGGAACGCGGCGCGCAGGTCCCCGCTCTCTTTGACAAGCTCGTATAGCCTGGTGGCCGTGTACTTCTTGAGGATGCCGGCCACCCACGCCCGATACGTCTGGCCGCCTTTCTCGTAGATGCTTTTCTCGGCTTCCCCCTCGCGGTAGCTGGACAGCTCCTGGGCCGCGAGGAGCGGGTTGAGGAACACATATTCGTAGAACCTGCGCAGGACCTTCCTGCGGTTGTCATAGTTGGGGTCCTGCTTGAGCCCGTATATGTCGTCCCGCAGCAGGATGGTCTCCAGCTGCCTGATGAAGGATGCGTACTGCGTGAGGATGGATGTCTTGCCCTCCTCGAGCTCGACCACTATCTCCTCCTCGTATCTTATGGTCTTTATCGGGGATTCGGTGGTGGAGAGGTCTTTCAGATGCAGGTTCAGGAACTCGGGGGAGGCGAATTCATACGGGCATTTCGCGAGGTCGACTATCGCTCTGGTGCCTTCTAGATATAGGTTGCACATGGGGCTACTATCGGATTAGGGTTTAATATTCCATTCCATCGCGACGCAAAGGGCCGTCAATAAAGCGAGACGCTCGCAGACGGCTTCTTCTCGCTGACCTTGACCTTCACCGGCCGGTACCCCTTCCTGCTGAAGCGGAGCGTGTGCTCGCCTGGGGAAAGCCGGACAGACAGCGGGCCCCGTTCCGTGTTGCCGATGTTCTGCGGCGCGCTTCCCTTATCCACCAGGAAGACCGTCGCCCCTTTGGGCTTGCTGTCCAATGTGACCACGTACCCTTGCTCCATCGGTTCAGTGCGGACGGCGTCTGCGCCGCCTTTTTTCGCATCGTCGTTCCTCTCAGAGGTCTCGGCCGCCTTCTCCTTCGGCCTGCCGCGGTTCTTATAAAGCTCGTAGCCTCCGAAAGCCACGGCGCCCGCGAGGGCGGCCGCGGCGAAAGCCGTGGCGGCCGTCTTTCCGGCGCCGCCCTTTTGCCGCGCGTTCGCCGCCGGCATCTGCGCGGTGATGCGCGGAGCCTGCGCACCGGCCCTAGACCTCTCGGCCTGCATCATGCCCTCTATATCTGCGATGCTGAGGATCCTTTCGCATGTCATGTCTCTTGTAGGCTCGAGGGACACCCTGAGCGAGCCTGCGATATCCGCCCGCAGTTCGGCGGCGCTGGCGTATCTGTGATCCGGGTCCGTCGCCATCGCCTTCATCACTATCCTCTGCGCATCCTTGGGGATGCCGGGCGCGACGCAGTTCGGCGGCCTGGGCATCCTGCTGAGGCGGGCCGTTATCGCCGCGTCCCCCTCTTCGGGGAACGGCTTCTCTCCGGTGAGCATCCGATACATGATGGCGCCCAGGGAGTAGATATCCATCCTCTGGTCGCATACGACCAGCCTCGCCGCCTCCTCCTTCGCCTCCTTCTGGGTGAGCCCCCTTCCGATCGCGAGGTGCTCGGCCCTGGCCCGCAGGATCTGCTCCGGGGGCATATATGGGGGGCTCCCCTGCAGGGTCGCGGCGACGGTCCGCTCGTCATCGTTTTCGATCCCGCTTTTCTTGGCCAGCCCGAAATCCAATATCTTCGCGAGCATCCCGCCCTCGGTCTCTGTGAGCATGATGTTCTCCGGCTTCAGGTCCCGGTGCAATATGCCTTTCTTATGGAGCGCGTGCAATCCGTCGCACACCTGCATCATGGTCTGGCCAAGCTCGCCCCAGCTGAGCCTCCCCTTCTTATCGAATACGCCCCAGAGGTCCCTGCCTTCGACATACTCGATGGCCATGAACACCTCATCGCCATGCATGCCCAGGTTCATGATGCCCACTATGTTGGGATGCCTGATCCCCAGGGTGATCCTCGCTTCATAGGTGAACCTGTCGATAAGGATGAGCTGCTCGGCCTCGCTCCTGCCAGAAAGCAGGCTGCCGAGCATGAATTTGAGCGCGACCGGCTTTTTAGGATCCGCGCTGCCTCTGGGCGTGCCGTCTTTATCGAACGTGGGCTTGCCGTCAGGCCCGATCTCAGGGGCGAGCTCATATCCCTTATATACCCGGCCCATGCCGCCTTCTCCGATGAGTTCGGTCACCTGGTAGGACCCTTTGAGGCCCATGCCGGCTATCTTCCTGCCGATCAAGGGATCGGCCAACCGGGGAGCCGGCTCCGTCCTGGCTGCGGGCATCCGCGGAGGCGGCCTCGCGTTGAGCGTCGGCATCCTGATGTCCCCCCCGCTGCCATTCTGCTTCTGCATGTTACACTTTATGTTTCAAAAAGATTTTAAATGGATGCAGGGGCGGAAGCGGGTCTCCCTGCTCCGGTTTCGCATACCCTTATATGGATTTTCCTGCAACTCCTGCCACGATGATCCCTAATATATATCATGGAGACTACCGGAGGCTGGCGGCCGTCCCGTTGCTCCTGATCGTCATCTCGCTTTTCATGATCCCCTCGATAAAGCTGGGCGTGGACTTCCAGGGGGGAACCCTGGTCACGCTATCCCTCAAGGAGGCGGTGGATGCCGAAACCCTCCAAGGCCAGCTCCGCGGAGAAGGGCTCGAAGCGGCCGTCCGCGTCTTCCCGACCGCGGTCGGATACCGGGCCGAGATAGAGGTCCCCCAGAGCGAGGATCTGGTGGAAGCGGACAAGCTGAAATCCGATTTCAACACCCTCCTTCCCGAGGTCTCCATATTGGAGGTCTCGGCGATGCAGAATGAGAGCAGCGCGCCGGAGTACCTCGAGAAGAAGGCGGCCCTCGATTCGATAGCCGATTCCATGTTCTCGCTTTCAGGCGTATCGCGATCGGGGCTCAATATCTCCAGCACCAACGACCTCCAGGACGAGTTCATGATGGCGTATTCGGATGTCTACGAGCATTACCGGCAGTCCATCTCGAAACCGATCGAGAGATACGTGGATTATGATTCCATATCCGTCCAGACGGTGAGCCCGGGGCTCTCATTGCATTTCATCGAGGTCGCGATCTACGTGGTCATCTTCGCGATATTATTGAGCCTCGCGCTGGTGCTCCTGTTCTTCCGCTCGTTTATCCCGAGCCTCGCGGTGATGACCGGCGCGGTCTGCGACATCGTGATAGCCCTGGGTGCGATGGGCCTCTTCGGCATCCCCCTTTCGCTCGCATCCTTCGCGGCCCTCCTGATGATGCTCGGATTCTCGCTCGATACAGACATACTGCTCACCACAAGGATGCTGAAACGGAAGGGCGATATGCGCGAGAACGCATATGACGCGATGAAGACCGGGCTCACCATGAGCCTGATGGCGATAATCGCCTTCGGCGCCCTTTTCGCGCTCGCCCTCATAACCCGCATCCCGACATACTACGAGATATCCGCTGTCGCATTGGCAGGCCTCTTCGGCGATATTTTCGCCACCTGGGGCATCAACGCGGTCATGATACTCAACCACCTGGAGCACAGGGGCGGTGGTCCCGGCATCCAGCATCCCGCCTCAGGTGACAGGAAACCGGAGACCGGAAACGGAGGTGGCGCCTGATGGACATCCTCCAGGACAAACGCTTCTTGGCCCTCGCATTCATCTTCATGCTATTCGCGATCGGGATAGCCGCCTTCGCGGGCTGGCTCCTGATAATCGCATTGCTCGTCTTCGGCTTCGCCTCCATGCTATGGAAGGAGCCCGACCTCAAGCTCGCCGGCATGGCCATGCTGGTGGCGCTCGCCGCGCTCAACATCATGGTCCACGGGATGACATTCGGCATCGATTTCGTCGGGGGCACGCGCATCCCGGTCCTGCTGGACCATCCTGTCGACCAGTCCACCATGGACGAGCTTGTCCAGACCATAAAGAGCAGGGCGAACACGATGGGCCTCAAGGAGGTCAAGGTGCGCGCCCTGGGCGATAGCATCATCAACGTCGAGATCGCGAGTTCAGACGTGGCGAGCATCGCATTCATCGAGAAGACGCTCTCGCAGCAGGGCGTATTCTTGGGCGTGGTGGACGGGAAGGTCGCGGTGAGCGGGGACAACATCTACCGGACGACCATCGGCGCCATGGGTGGAAGCCAGCTGGCGCAGCAAGGGGCCGACTGGGGCGTATCGTTCTCGGTGGACCGCGAGGGCGCGGAGCAGTTCGCCCATGCCGCCCAAGACAAGGCCGACTATCCCATCTACATGTTCCTGGACCGGCCGGAAGACGCGGCGATATTCTATGAGAGGAGCGCGTTCCGCGAATCGCTCCTGCAGGATTCCGGCGAGAAGGAATCCCTCCGCTCGCTCTCCGACATGCTCAGGCTGGAAGGCGGCCGCGACATACCGGTATATATAATCGAGGACATCCCCGAGAACCTGACCGCCCCGACAAATTCCACCAAGGCGCTGGTGGGCGATGGCGCATCGGAAAGCGTGAAAAGCGACCTCGCTTCCCGCGGATACAAGGTCGTGGAGATCAACTCCAGCAAGATCCAGCCTGAATTCACCAGGACCCAGAGCGGGGTGCTCATCGTATCGAAACTTGAAGGCGTCGGCCTGCTGACAGCCCCGCTGCTCGGCGGGGGCATCACCGGCGGGATGCTCAACTACAACTACGTGGTGACAGGCAGCGTGGAATCCAACGACCCTGCCACGAAGAACGCCGAGGCCGCGGCGAAAGTGAAAAGCATCGAGTCGATCCTCAAAGGCGGGGCGCTCCCGGTGCAGATATCGCTCGGCTCGCGGACGACCCTGCCGGCATCATTGGGGAGCGAGTTCCTCAAGCTCAGCCTGATAAGCATCGCCTCCTCCCTGATCGTCATCTCGCTATTGATAGGCATCAGGTACAGGAACCTCATGGCGACAGCCCCCATCGTGGTGATAAGCCTTGCCGAGCTCCTGATCCTGCTTTCCATCCTCGGCTCGTTCACGATAGACCTTGCGGCCATGGCGGGCATCCTCGCCGCGATCGGCGTCGGCGTCGACGCGCAGGTCGTCATAACAGACGAACTGCTCAAAAAAGACGACCGCAAGACCTCAGAGAAGATCGAGCTGGCCTTCGGCATCATCAAGACGAATGCCGTCGTGGCGATATTCTCCATGGTGCCCCTGCTCTTCTCGGGGCTGGTAGAGATAATCGGGTTCGCGGTCTCGACCATGCTCGGGGCGCTGCTGGGCTACATGCTCACAAGGCCGGCATACGCCGCGATAGTCGAGAAGGTGCTCATCATCGAGAAGAAAGGGGAAGCCCAGCCCAAGGGATGAGATGCGGAAAGAGCGCATCGTGGAAAAAGGCTACGATTCGATAGCCGAAATCTACGATGCTGATCGGTCGAAGATCAAGAACCAGCAAGAGCTCTCAGCGTTCATCGGGCTTTTAGAAAAAGGATCGCGTATCCTGGATCTCGGTTGCGGGGCCGGCGTGCCGATCTCCAAAGAGCTCGCAGCGAAAGGCTTCAGGGTGACCGGAATCGATTTCTCCGAGCGGATGCTGGGGATCGCGAAAAAGAGCGTCCCGGGGGCCGAGTTCATCAGGAAAGATATGACAAAGCTCGATTTCCCGGAGGATTCTTTCGATGGCGCCGTCGCGTTCTATTCAATCATACATGTTCCGAGGCAAAAGCATGGCGCCATCTTCCTTAGACTGCATCGGGTCCTTCGGAGCGGCGGCGTGATTCTTGTCTGCATGGGCGCGGACGGATGGGAGGCCGTCCAGGGATACAAGGGGACAAAGATGTTCTGGAGCCAGTTCGGGCCGGAGAAGAACATCAGCCTGATCAAGGAAGCCGGCTTCGAGATAATCTCTGGCGAAGTGAAGACGATAAGCGGGGAGACGCACATGTGGGTCCTCGCTAGGAACGTGAAACCGGACAGAAAAAAGGGCTAGTCCTTCGATAATCCCACTAATTCCGTGGTTGTCATGATCCTGACGACATCCTGTCTCTTCAGGGCAGAATCATTGGACCAGAGCGCAGCATCCAGATGCTTCGCGAGCGCAAGGAATGGCCAGTCTTTCTTGTCCGGCGAGAACCTCAAAATCTCCTCTTTCAGATATACGGATTCCTTGCTTGGCACGATGTCGATCCTGGAATACAGCAAGGACAGGATCGTCTCAAATCCTTCTTCGCTATAACCGCTTTTCTTCATTATCTCGTTTTTGTGTTTTCCGATCTCGTCCTTCACGAACTCGGGAGAATAAAGCAGAAACGAATCCCTGAATATGAGCTCCTGGGTGATCGTGGGCTTGATAGCGGCGGCGATCAACACATTCGTATCCACCACCAGGATCATCGACTCTCCTCATGCCTTTTCCACACCGCTGCCTTGACCTTTGCGGCGATCTCTTCGACATCCTTATCAGTGGCTGTGCTCTTGGAAGTGAGGGCTTTGAGGAGTTCCATCTTGCTGATCTGCTCGGCAAAAGCTTCCCTGGCTACCTCCGACCAGTTTATCACCGCGAATCTCTCCATCTTCTTTTTCATCTCCAGCGATACCGAAACCGTGACATTAACCATATTAATCACACAGTATACTGTGTAAATAATATTTATAATACTTTGCGGAATCAATCTACCGAGCTCATCGGTCCCTCACTCCCTCCAACCCCGTCGCATCCACCATCCAAAAGTCCATCGATCTGTCATCGATCCGCCATTCTATCATCTTTTCCCCGGCTTATTTCCGCGGAAATCTTCTCGTGGGCCATGGCTAAGGCCAGACAGATAAAAAAAATGAGAAATGGACTTGTCGCGAACGGCGATCCGTTCGCTTCCCGTCCATTTTCCGTTAGCCTTGGCTAAAGCTCGATAGATAGAAAAAGGGAAAATGGACTCGGAATCGAAACTTCGTTTCGATAGTCGTCCAAATTTCGTGAGCCAAAGCTGGTGCCGTGTAGATAAAAGAAAGAAATTTGGACTCGGGGGGAATTGCGCCGCCTTTTTACCGCCCCTTTTTGGGAAAAAGGCGCACTCGCACCCCCGGCCTCTCCGATTCTCGAAACCCTTTATTGAAAGTTTTTGATGAAACTTTTTCCAAAAAAGTTTCTGCGAACGGAGCGCTCTGCTGCTGAGCTACGAGCCCGACAAACTGGAGGGATCGGAGCGATTTGGACAAAGTCCAAACTGAGCTACGAGCCCGATCTCTACCATCGTTGTCCGCAAAACCTATTAAATATACGGTCTGAAGTTTTTTCGTGGCAGGCAAGAAGGAAAAGCACCCCGGGCATCACAATGAGCGGCACTCGAGCCGGATGGGCCAGGTATTCCGCAACATCATCCTGGGCGGCCAGGACGGCGTCGTGAACGTGCTCGGCATAGTCCTCGGCGTCGCCGCATCCACGGGCTCGACATCGATAGTCCTGCTCGCCGGGCTCGCGGCCACATTCGCCGAGAGCATCAGCATGGCCGCTGTCGCCTACACCTCGTCGCGGGCGGAGGCCGAGCACTACCGCGCGGAGATGAAGCGCGAGATATACGAGATCGACAACATGCCCGAGTGCGAGCGCGAGGAGATCGAGGAGATATTCAAAGGCAAGGGCTTCTCCGGAAAGCTCCTCACCCAGGTCGTGGACAAGATAGTCTCGGACCGGAAGGTCTGGCTGGAGACCATGATGCGCGATGAGCTCAAGCTCGAGAATCCCGAGGCCGGGATGAGCTCTTTATACCAGGCCATCCTGGTGGGATCCAGCGCGATAGTGGGCTCCCTGGTTCCGGTGGCCCCGTTCTTCTTCATGGGCATCCGGGATTCGATGGCGCTCTCGCTCGTCCTTTCGATGATAGTCCTTTTCAGCGTGGGGGCGTATAAAAGCAGGATGATGTCGGGAAAATGGATCCATGGCGGGATAGAGCTGATGGTGATCGGCGGCGCCGCTGCGCTCGTAGGCTACCTGGTGGGGGCCCTGTTCCAGGTCCCGGTCGCATAAGCCTTCTTATATATTTATAATAGACCACAAATACCAACTTTTATAAATTGTTTTTACACAAATCGCTATGGACAGAAACAGGTGTTCATTTGGCGGAGGGGAACTCATCTTCAAGGCGGACGACGATCAGAGCCTATGGCAAGCCCCTCTCGCACCCGGCGATGATCGCCCGGTCGCAGCTGCTCCGCCTCGGCATCCCGATCATCGAATCCCCGCTCCCGCAGACGCATCCCCGGATGGCTAAGAAGGAGGACCTGGAAAACCAGTTCGTCTTCGTGTTCCGTTCGGGGGCCGCCGGAGAGCGGACGCATCCCGACCTCCCTGGCGTCGAGGTCTCAGGGATCTCATGCAGGTACCTGGCCCAAGTGGCCCACACAGCCCAGGAGATGGTCCTCCTGCCGCACCTCCCATTGACTGGTATCCGGGCCGCGCCCCCGGTTGTGGAGCTCTTCTCTGATGCAGATTTCCGGCAAGCCTCGCGCAAAAAGGACGATGGCGCGATGATGCGCATCGCCACCGAGAGATTCCTGGTGACCGCTAGGATAAGGCAGGTATCGAACGGATCCGGGGCAGAGTGCGCAGCCCAGGCGGAGGCGGATGTCAAAGAAGCCCTCGAGATATCCAAAAGATATGACAAGGCAAAAGAGCTCCCCCCGGCAGACAAGGACTCGCTCCCGGCCGATATCGCGCAGATGTCCATCCTGTCGAAAAAGCACCCCGAGATGTCGGACTATGAGATCGCTCTGATGGCGATAGAGGCCGGCCGCAGGGGCGAGATTGAGAAGGAAGGATCGCTGATGCATGTGGAGGGCAGGGTGCTCAAGGAAGAGGAGCCCCTAGACCCGAGGATCAGGAAGCTGCTCCCGCCGATGAACGGGAAAGACGGCGGCGTGGACCTGCTGATAATGGTGCGCACCCTCGTCCGCCTGGCCAAAGCGCCGAGCCTGATCGGCCAGGGGATCCCTCCCGAGCTCTCTGCCGCCGTGCAGAACCTCCGCATGCTCTATTCACCCGAGACGGTCGTCCAGTTCGCGAAGACGCTCGTAGAGCGGCGGGAGCGGCCAAAGAGGATCCTCGCTTCAATGACCGATCACGAGGCTGATCTTTTATGCAAGGCTATGGGGGCGCAGTCAGCCGACGGATCCGCGGTGGGATCGTTCCTCGACCTTTCACCAGCGGAGAGGGAGATGCGCGTCGGGAGGGCGATAAACGGCTTCTGGCTCACAAGCGGATGGAGGGGAGGCGGAACCGAGCTCCGCGATGCGCGCATATCGTTATACGCGAAATGCGATATCAAGGAGCCATCGTGCGAGGAATGGGAAAAGCTCTCGCCAGATATGCTTTCAGAGGCGCAGAAAGGGTTTGTCGCATCATTGATGGGGATCGCTCCGGGGGACGTGGCATCTGACGACATCAAGGCTTTCGGGATATGGCTGCGCGCGGACCAAAAAGAGATAGACGCTTATTGGCGCGGGAAAAACCCGGATCACTCCGCCATGGAAGACCTCATGGAATTCATGAGGGACGCATCATCGCAGAAAAAGGACGTGGATTTCTCCCTTCTCGAGAAGATATTGGGAAAGCCCAACTCCGAATTCACATTGGATGATTTTTCCGCTTGGGAGAAGGTCGAAAAGGCGCTCATCCCGATGCGCCGGTCGTACAACCTCTGGTACTGCATCCCGCAAGAGGAGCGCATGCGATTCTGGAGGAAGGGCAAGGTCGACCTCCTATCTGTGGCCGGCCTTGCGCACAAGCTGAAATTCGCGCCGAAAAAAGCGCTGACGCCTGATGAGGACCACGTGGTGTCAGAGGTGCTCGTCAGCGCGAAGGGATACTCCTCATTGAACGAGTCCGAGCGCGAGATGTTCCAGCAGATGCTCTACGGGCAGGCTGTGCGGGGCGAGGATGGGGGCAAGTCATTCCCGCGATCGATAAAGGAGCTTTTCTCGCAGGGCTCGATGGACGCCAGGTCGCTCCTCGAAGCGGCCCATCAGGAAGGCGAGTTCAGGATCCTGGCCGGAGCACTCGGCGTCGGCTATCCATCGGCCCGGGCCAAAACCATATACAATGATTGGGACAGCGCTTCGCACGGAAGCGACGATGGCGCGTTCTCCTCCGTGGAGGTCTCTTTCGAAGAAGGCCGCACGTTGCGGTTGGACCTGGTGGCCGACGGGATGAGCCAGGCAAACCTGGAAGGGGGCTACGGGGCGGCCGCGATAGCGAGGGATGTCTTCGAGATCTGCGCGATAGCCGGCTGGATCACCGGGCCGGAGGATGCCAGGCTCGCGCTCATGATCGCCGACATGGCGATAATCAACAAGCAGATGAAAAGGGGCAACGGCCTTTCGCTGCGGGCCGATGCCTCCTGCACGGCTGCGATAGGGGTGCAGGACGGCGGGATATTCTATGGGGTGCATGCGGGGGATTGCGCATGGGCTATCCTGCGCGGAGGGGAAGAGGCGCACTCCAGCCAGGCCCACTCCGGGGCATGGGGCCACCGCAGGCGCCTCTATGAGACCGCACTCAATGAGGCGAGGCAGATCTGGCTTGAGGCGAGCTTCGACCCATACGACCTTCCGGATTCGGTCGGCCCCGAGTTCGAAAGGGACGTCAGGGACCACGCGGACCGATTGTTCGAGTCAGACCTGAAAGGGGGCGCCGTCCCGACCGAGGTGGAATCCGCATTGGGCGGCTCGCTCAAAGAAGTGCACATCAACAACGCGGAACGCGGATACCTGCCGATCATGCTCCAGGAAGGCGACATAATAGTATTATACTCCGGGGGGCTCGCGGATGCCGTGCGCGATAGGTCGCAGATAGCGGTGGACGCATGCCAGGGCTCGCTCAAGGCCGCCCAGCAGGTCATACTCGAAAGCGCGGCCGATGGGGAAAAAAACGGGACTTACACGATCATGATGCGCCATCCATCGGGGAAGGCCAAGCCAGGCGCGTCAAAACCTAAAAAGAAAGCGGCCCGCCAAGAGGCGCATCCGGAGGATAGCGGAGAGGTCATGGTCCAGGAGGACCGCATCGCCGAGGAATGCTTCGGTTCTGTGCCATCGCTCCCTGACGAGGTCCCTGATCTGACCGATGAGCTTGTGGCCGAACCTGACGGGGATGCCGCTTTGCCGTTAGCCGACATCGGCACCGCATCCGGATCATCTACGGATGCTCTTGCGCCCCCCGGGTGCGCCCAGCCAAATGCCATCGAGCACGCCACGGTATCTGAAGACGCCCCTATCGCAAAAGGGGCCGAGGGGCCGGAAGCGCCTGCCCCCGGGATCCATGCTGCGCAAGCGGAGGATGCAGCGGCTCCCGAGGCGCAGGCCGGATTCAGGCCGCGCAGGCTATTCGGCGCCCCGCAGGAAGAGGCATTATATCTCGACGATATGAGCAGGCCCCTTGCCGAGGATGCGACGCTTTTCCTCGACCGTGCCGTGAGGGCGAAAGGCAACCCGGTCGTCCAGGAGACCGCCAAAGAGCTCGGCGTCCTTCCCCGCGATCTCGAGATCATGGCGATATATGCATTCACGGGGCTGGACCTCCAGCGGGCCAAAGGCTTCGATCCCAGGCATGATGAGGATGACCACATGCTGATAGGCCTCCTATCCAACGGATTGGAAGAGGGATACGCTCCGGAGGTGCTCAAAGCGAGCATGGAGCTCTTCTACCTGACATCCCCCGATGCCTGCTGGTCCAGGGAGCAGAGGCAGGAGATGCTCGCTAACGCCGGCCGGCATATCAAGAAGATAGACCCCATTTCGATGTCTTTCGGTTATCTTGCGTCCGCAAGGAGGCTTGCCGAGAAGGCTCCGGAGCAAAAACCCCCGAAAAATCCCGGAAAAAGGAGGACGCGGCGATGAGATTCCACTTTATTGAATCAAAGCAAACATTTAAATACATAATCCCACTAATATATACTCAATAACACAGGTATTCATAACCATAGAGGTGGTTTGTTTGTCAGAAATGGGAGGGAAAACGATAGTGAATGGCGGTCCAAAGGCTGCCTCGGTGGAGAAGGGAAAGAGTTTGGCCATGAAGAATGCCGAGTTGGCATTCGGCGGAGCCAAAGGCCAGCTCGAATTGCAGTTCGGGGCTGTGGGGAAAGACATCGCCAATGCGATCGACACTCGCGCGAAGGTCGTTGAGACCGCGCTCGGCGAACTCGATACCGCCTTCAACAGGGTGGCCGTCTCGCATGATGCTGAGAAAGGGAAATTAGCCGGTCTTCGCACGGAATATGACGCTACAAAGAGAGAAGTCGACGGGATGACCGATACCGTCCGCCAGATGAGGGTTAACTCCGAATCAACGGATTCGTCTGCGAAACAAGCGGCCGCATCCGCTGCTAGAGTGGATGCTCTGGAACCGCGGCTAGCAACTCTGGAAGAAGGGCAAGCCGCTCTCAACAGTGCCTTCCGCAGGCTACAGGAATCGGTGGATGCGCTGACCCAGGTGGTCGAGCTGCTCACACAGTGAAGACTGGTGAAACACATGGCTACACCTCAAGAGATACTCGAAAGATTGAAGGCGAAGAAAGCGGCAGAGGCGAAGAAAGAAGCGCCCGCACCGAAGGAAGCGCCAGAAAACGTCGTCCCGCTCAGGTCGGTCGCTGCAGTCCAAGAGCCGCTCGCCGAAGACGTCGGCGCGTCAGCGACAAAGGGAAAACTCCAGCTGGTGAAGTCGACGCAAGAGGCGGCTGAGCCCGAAACGCGGGCAGAACCCGAAGCGGAGGCTGAACCGGTAGAGGAAGCGCGCGAACCAGAAGCGGAAGCGCCCGAACCTGCTCCACCTGGTGTGGACGAGCCGGAACAAATCGATGATCAAGAGATACTCGAAGAAACCAGGGCAGAGGAGACCGCTCC
This sequence comes from Microcaldota archaeon, assembly GCA_043803165.1. Taxonomy (GTDB): domain Archaea; phylum Micrarchaeota; class Micrarchaeia; order Anstonellales; family Bilamarchaeaceae; genus Bilamarchaeum. Next base: position 13,173 of record JAZDKI010000030.1, on the reverse strand, counting down.
CAGGCCGGACGGATCAGTGATGGGCGCGCTGCCTGAAGCAGTGCAGAGCATCATTGAAAACCTGACCGCGAGGGTCGAATGGCTCGAAAACGCGCTCATGCTTTTCATGGGTGCCGATCCTGAATCCACAGTGGCCATGATCGAGCAGATATACCACCCGCTTGACGAAGATGGCAACCCCACAGGGCAGCTGCCGAGGGAAGACGACGGCAGCCTGACATACCCGGTCGCCGTCCTTCTAGCTGACGACGCGCACGAGACGAAAGTTTTGGCAAATGATACCCTCGTACCGCAGGTAGCTGCGCTCAATGCGAGGGTCGACCTGGTGAACGGCGTGGATGACCGGGCGGTCACCGCGATCCATGCGGGCGTGCCCGCCCAAGAGGACGGGACATCCGGATGGCCTCTGGATGCGGAAGGCAACCCGAAAGGCGTCATGGGAGTGGCATTCGCTGAGATATCAGAGAATGGCGATGCCGTGGCTACGCTCAAAGAGCTGGCACCTTTCGTCACATCGGTCAAAACGATAAGCATGGACGTCGTGCAGAACTCGCTGGTCGGCGCCCTCCGTGCGGTTCCTCTCGATATCGATGCTGTGAACCAGGTCCTGGACAAGCACGGGGAGGCATCATTGCCGGTCCTTGAAAAGCTGGCGGCAGACAAATCCGAAGCCCAAAAAGGGCTCTGCGTGATGCACGATGTGGGCGCCAAGGAGCTCGACCTGCCCCATAACGCAGCGAAGAAGCAGGCGATTCAGGAAGAGATACCTATCGTGGTTGAGAACGCATCCGAGGTATTGAAGCAGTTGAAAGGAGGGGAGTCTTCATGAGCTTGATAGATGGAAAGGGCCCGAGAAAGCCGCTTGTAGTGAAGCCGATAGCGCCGAAGATTGTCGCGGCAAAGCCAGCGCAACCGCCTGCGAGGCGGCCTGTGGCAATGATGATGGCGACATCAGCGACCGGTCCAAAAAGCGAGGGGATATCCAAGGGCAAGGCCGCGGACGTCTCCGAAGACGCGAAGACGACCGTGTTCGGAAAGCCGCCTGTCGAAGGAACAGCCGCACCGGCAACCCCAGCAGCTCCTGAGGCAATAGGCGCGAAAGCGTCTCCGTCTCCGGTGCCGAAAGCCGAGCAAGCGGCCAAGACCAGTGAATCATCCGATTCAGCCGCAGGGCAGGTGGAAGCGCCACCCCAGGCCGACAAGACGGCGACGGGCGGGGCAGCGAAAGAACCCTCGACGATCCTGCGGGATAGCCTGGTCCGTGATGCGGCAAAGGCCGACGATGCGGCAACGCAGGCGTCACCGCCTCCGGCGCCAGCCGCTCCGGCGCAAGCGCCGCCAAACACTGCACAAGCGCCTGAAACCGCGCCATCCCGCGCATCCACAAAGCGCTCGGTGTACGTGGACGAACCCGGAAAGGTCGTGCCTATGGGCTCCGATTTTTGGCTCGAGTTCGTATCTATGGTCGGCAACAGCACGCTCAAATGCAATATCTCCAGGCGGGATTCCACCCTGCAGTCGGTGGAGCTCACATTGGGCAAGCCCGCTTCGGTCCGGATGAACACCAGCGAAGGCGTCATCGAGGTGAAGCTCACATACGAGAAGGTCACAGACCAGGGATCCAAGGAGATAGCCTGCGAGGTCTTCGGTGCGACCACATACGCTGAACGCATGTCGCAGTCGACGAGGCAGACGCTCAGCAAGCTCCAGAGGGTCTTGCGTTTCATCCCAGAGATGGCCATGGGCGCGTTCGCCGCAGCCGCGGTGATATACGCATCGTCCGTGGGCTGGGTCCGGGAGAAGCCGCTCAATGTCGCGATATTCGTTGGCTCGGCCATACTGCTCGCCGTAGTGGCGATCTGGTCGGGGAGAGAGAGGAAGAAGGATCTGGATAGCTGAATTGGAGGGATCGATATGGTTCAACCGAATGCAAGGACACCCGCTCCGGCGGATAGGAAGGGATTGTGGTTTGGCGTCAAGAACGGCGTGGCAGTCGGCGTGGCTGCAGCAGCCATCCTTTTTGCCGGGTGGCACAACTGCAAAGGCGCCAAGACCGAGACGATCATGGCGGAGAAGCGCGTCGAAGTGGCGGTCGAGAGGAAGGTCTGCGACGCCCCGAAGAAGGGCGACAAGAAGTGCGAAGCCGCAAAGGGCGAGAACGACCCGTTCTCTGCGAACTGGGACCCTGGATCGTGCGGGTTCTGCGGCGATGATCAGAAGCAGCCCTGGGAGACACCGGAGAACTGCGCGGTCGATTTCCACTGCAAGAAGGACGGCGTCCTGGACAAGAAGACGACCTACGGCGCCATCATCTCCGACGGCAAGACGTTCAGATTGAGCACCGTCACGAAAGACGCGTGCAAGACAGCATACGTGCCTCCGCGCAATCCGATGGGCCCGACAACGGTATCCACCGAAGCGAAGAAGCCGGCGGGCTCAGGGTGCCCGAAGCCGCCTCCAGGCAATGAGGTGCTCGGAAGCGTGGTCCAGTCGGTCCGGAGGACCCTCAACGGCCAGGGCGGAACGCTTAGGGGAGATGGTGCGGTCCCGATCGATGTGAAGGCGAACGGCGTCATCACATTGTCGATCAGCGCCAACGGAACCGTAGAAGGCGTAGGCAGCGTGAGGTACAGCTGGAAGACCGAGGACGGATCAAAATCCAAGAGCTTCTCCGCCTCAGACCTAGGCATCGACGTGGCCGGCCGCGAGATCGGGTATAGGCCCGGCTATCGCTGCACGCTCTACGTGTTCCACACGCTCCCGAAAGCCACGAATTGATTTTTTAGGTGGGGGGCATGAGCATACTGAGGAAGGGAAACGACGGGAATGCCGGTAAGCCAGCTCTGCGTTTGCGGATCAGGGCGCCGGTATCCCAAGAGCCTCCCCATGATGCCCATCCGCTCCCCCAAGACCAACCAGCACCGCCGGCATCTACCAGCCAGGAAACCCCCCGCTACCAGGCAAAAGTGCCGGGGCAGGGCGAGGTCAGCGGGGTGGAAGCCACGCTTGTCGGGGCAAAGGACATCGCCGGGATATCTGAGAGGCCGGGCTCCCACGGCCGGATCTCCAGCATCGAGGTGACTACATTATACAGGAATCTCGACGACCGGTTCAAGAGCATCGATGCATCCGGACAGCAGCCGGACGAGAAGCTCAAGGACGCAGAATCCCTCCTCCAGGAGGTGCGCATGAACATACGGTCTATCGAGGACAACGTGCAAAAGGCCGCCGGAGGCGATGAAGAGAGCGTCCGGAGGATGGTCTCCGAGGCCAAGGCCAAAGGATCGCGCGTCAACAGCCAGGACAAAAGCGTCGAGCTAGAGCCGATAGAGGTCGAGATACTGACCCTCGGCCACCTCAAGGACCTGGAAACGAAGATCGTATCGCAGATGGAGACCCGCTGGAGACTGTACCAGAAGAAGGTCGAGGGGGTCCTGAGATTCCGGGAAGCCGTCAACGGGCTTGATACCCCAACGGCTGCACCGCCAGCAGAGCCCGCTCCCCCGCAGCAAGAGGCCGCACCGCAAGCACCGGCTCCTGAGGCCGTCGTGCCGCTGGTCGTCCCTAAGCCCCAGCAGATCATGGAGACAGGCGCCCCGCTGGAAGCGCCTTCCCCTTCCCCGATGACCGCGGCGAAGCGTGAAGGGTTCTTCAAGAGGTTCATATCCAGCCCCATGACGTGGGCTATAGCCAACCTGTCGTTTTTCACAGCCGTGCTGCTCCATCAAAAAGCATTCACCGAACTAGCGTATGCCTTCAAGAAGGCCACCGATGCCATCGGCATCCACGCGGGAAGGCCTTCAGAGAAGTTCGTCATGATCGCGTGCGGCGCGGCGGTGGCGCTCGCGCTCGCCATCACCTCAATGATAAGGTCCGTGCGAATCGGCAGGGAGGCGGAAAAGCAGAGGGCCAGGCCGGCCGAAGCGATCTCCCGCGAGAACTACCTGCGATCGAAACTCACGAGCCTCTCAGATTCCTCGCAGACCAAGGACGAACTGCTCGGGAAGATCAACAACGCGCTGATAGGCGATAGCGAGTTCCTCGCATCGGCATATTCGCTCCAAAGGCAAGAGTCGTTCGGAGATATCCTTGAAGAGAGCGGAGTCCCGCGGTCCATGGAGGGAAAGATCCTCGATAACCTGCCATCCATGGTCAGCCTATATCTCCAATTGTCATTGCGCGAGCTGGCGGAGCTCGTCACCGATGCCGACCGCAGGAAGGCCGTTTTCAAGAGGAAGTACGCGCGCGATCCCGCCTTCAAGATATTCTGCGACGAGCTTTTCGAGATGAACCTGGACATGGAATATGCCAATGACGCCTGGGCCAGGGCGGTGTTCGCGAAGGTCGCGGATCCCACCGGCGCGAACGTCGGGCCAGCCCTTCTAGCCGGGCTGAGGGCAGATTATATGACGCTCACAAACGAGGTGTTCTAGATGAGAGATACATTCTACATGCGGGCCAAACAGAAGATAAAGAACCATGCCGCGGCGATAGTCGTCACGGCCGCGATGCTCGGATGCACTGGCGCGATACTCTCGACCAGGGCGTGCCCCGGGGGATCCAAGAACGAGATCTCCGCAAGGGCTCCGAAGCACGAGGATCCGGTGCGCAACGACAATTTCTGCGACCAGAGGGAAGCGTCGCCATACCTTATGGATAAGGCGGGCAGATACCTCCTCGACAAGAAGGGGGGCAAGATAAAGAATCCTGATTATTCGTTCGCGGACTGCTACAAAGGCAACGACAGGTGCGACCCGGAGACGAAGCTCGCGGACCTGCGCGACCAGGAAGGGAACCCCCTCGACCTTTCGCTCCTGAAAATCGGGAAAGGGCAAAACGGCGAGGACCAGATATGCTTCACGGACGGGAGCTGCAGGTCGCTTCCTTTGGAGAAGGCAGGATCGAAGGATCTCAACGACGACTCATTCGACTGCGCGATGGAGCAGGTGCGAAAAGAGCCCTGCATGGAAGAGGCGACACCGAAGCTCAAGCGCAGGATGCTGACCAAGATAGATGTCGATACCCCGCTGGTGCAGAGGACGAGGAGCTTTATCGAGCGCATGCTCAAGAATCCGTCGCTTTCGAGGGAGGCGAACAACTACTTCGTCATGAGGAACGATTACACCGAGTCCTGCGAGGACCCTACGGCGGACCTGTGCGATCCGGACATACCCAAGAAATGCTTCTGCTCGAACGCCTGCGGAGGCAGGCCGCTCTGCAAGCCCAACGGCGTGCTTGATGCGGGAGAGAACTGCGACCCTATGATAAAGAAGGGGAAAGGCAGCTGCAAGGCAGGCGAATACTGCCATGGATGCAGGGAATGCCGGAAGAAGCCGGAGAAATGCGGCAATAAGCGCAAGGATCCAGGGGAAGACTGCGATCCGCCAAACTCAGCATGCACGAAAAACGGCCGGAAGGGCGTATGCACCGACATATGCACATGCCACGTCCGCGATGACAAGCCGCTCTGCGAGAACGGCAGGCTCGATCCAGGCGAGATCAGCGATACCCCGGGCACCCCCTGCACCAAGGACGGCAAGGGGGGCAAGGTCAGCAAGAACTGCAAAGCCTGCGAGTTGGAAAATAAGACCATCAGCGAGTGCAAGAGCCACGAGACCGTCAGCGCTGTGAAGCAGACGATACGGAGGAAGATCGCCGGACGCGCGCTCGAGATAAGCAACCTCTACGAGCCGACCGGGGACGCGGTCCTCAGCGCCACCGTCGTGGCATATTTCACATCGTCCGGCTCATTCCAGTCATATACGATGGTCTCATCGTGCACAGCCGGCAAGGGGGGCGGGACCTGCACCAAGGCGCCAACGGCATCAGAGAAGGCGGCCGCGCACAAGCTCGATGGCATGGACGACCTTTCCATCGCAGCCCCAGGCGACGACTGCAAGGCCACCGCCGGAAGAATCGTGCCTTCAAGCAGCCGCTGAGGCAAGCAATTCTTTTTTATTCCCTTTTCACCTATCCTACTCATGTCCAAGCACATCCTTTTCGATATCGACGACACCCTCTTCCCATCCACCGAGTTCTCGGCCCTGGCGCGGAAGAACGCCATAAACGCCATGATAAGCATGGGGCTCGAAGAGAGCTACGAAGCCCTCAACAGAAGGCTCGAGGGGATAATCAGGCGGAAGGGCTCGAACTACGAGCGCCATTTCGATGATCTATGCCGCGGCCTGGAGGTGAAGTCCCCGGGCAGGTATATCGCTGCCGCGATCGGGGCGTATCATGACACCAAGACCGCCATCGCCCCGTTCCCACGGGTCCCACGGACGCTCATGACGCTCCGCGAGCGCGGATACCATCTCCACATAGCCACGCAGGGCAGTTCGATCAAGCAGTGGGACAAGCTGATCCGCCTGCGGATCGCGCTCTATTTCGAGGACGTTTTCGTCTCGGATGAGATGGGCGAGGGGAAAGGGCCTGCGTTCTATAAGAAGATACTCTCATCCCTGCGGGCCAAACCCCCCGATTGCATGATGGTCGGCGACCGGGAGGATTATGACATCGCCCCGGCCAAGGCCATCGGTATAAGGACCGCGCGCATCATCTCCGGCAAGCATGCCGCCGTCCCGAGCCGGGCGGAACTGCGCTTTGAAGACATAAGCGGGCTCCTTTCCGTCCTGAAACCCTTAAAAAGCGTTCAATCCAATACCAGACCATGAGGAAGCACCTCCTATTCGGGTTGATAGCGATCATGCTGCTTTTTTCAGGCTGCGGCCAGACCGGCAGGACCGCGGCGTGCAAGGACAATACCCAGTGCAAATCCTGGCAGTATTGCAATACGACCGGCGGCGCATGCGCCACGCTCCCCGGATACTGCGAGACAGATGACGTGTGCAAGGCGCGCGACAATATGACCGTCTGCGACACCGTGCGGACGCACCTCTGCGTCTTCACCGAAGGGTACTGCCGCTCGAACGCGAACTGCGAGAGCTGGCAGGTGTGCGATTCCACCCAGCACTGCAGGCCCTCGCCAGGCTATTGCGACTCCGATTCCCAGTGCGATCCCGCTTTCGAATACTGCAATCCCGCGAGCCACCAGTGCGGACCGGCCCCGGGCTACTGCCTCCAAGACACGGACTGCGACGCGTGGGAGAAATGCGACATCGTGAGCAAGAGGTGCTACATCCTCGAAGACCACTGCGAAGTGGACGGCGACTGCGACAACTGGCAGATCTGCGATGTCAAGACCCACATGTGCAAGCCGAAGACCGGCTACTGCATCAACGACGAGAACTGCCAGGCCTGGTCCAAGTGCGACACCACGACAAAGAAATGCATCGCGAGGCAGGGCTACTGCCTGGCCGACAACGAATGCAACGAGTGGGAGCTGTGCAGCACCACCACGCACCGCTGCGCCGCCGCAAAGGACAGGTGCGGCTCGAATGTCGACTGCGGGTCATGGCAGGTCTGCGACAGCGGCCACTACTGCAACGCGAAATTGGGCTACTGCGACGACAACGCCGACTGCATCCAGGGCGAGGTCTGCAACCAGGCGACCCACTACTGCCAATGATCGGCGGCTCGCCCTCTACCGCGTTTTTTTATTATAAATACCCGCACCCATCTCTCTATGCGGCCTGGGCAGAATCAGCGGTTTCCTTTAGCACCGGGCTTTGATGCGCGGCAGGGGGCGGGCCCGCAATCTGAGAAGGCAGCTTATTTCCAGATCGGCTTGACCCTCATCGGAGGCTTCACCCGCCTGGGCTTGCGCTCGAGGGCCACAGGGACGCTGCCGCTCGTGTCCTTGAATATCTCGACCGTCTTCTCCTTGTAGCCGGGTTTCTTGAACGTGGCTTTTATCGCCTCGTCCTTCTGCAGTGTTATCCCGCATGTGCCGTCCTTTCCGCTGACGCACAGGAGCCGCTCGCCGGAGAAAACCTCGACCCCTTCGAGCCCTGTCCTAAAACGTATCGTGCGCTTCTCCTCTTTCATGGGCAGGGGTGTCACCGTGGGCCCCCCTGCGTCCCTTAGCATAGCTTCTGCCATCGGCGAACCTGCATCCACGGTCCTGGCGGTTTGGGCTTGAGGCTGGCCAGATTCCCTCTCCTGCGATCTATTCATAACGAACATCGCGCCCGCCCCTGCGATGGCGATCGTGGCGGCTCCAGCCATAAGGCCCCTGAACAGCTTCCTGCGCCTTTTCTTCTGGCTCGGCGCAGAGAACGCCTCGCCTTCACTGGGGGTGATATTGCCCCCCGGGGTGTCTATGCGCCGGAACTGCGCCGAATACGTCCCTAAGCCATCCCCGGATTGCACCCGGCCGTCGCTCGTCACGCCGGTCCGGAGGATATCCTCGCGGAGCTCCGCCATGGACTGGTATCTTTTGGCAGGGTCCTTCTCCAGGCATTTTTGCACTATGGCTTCGACATCCTCAGGGATATCCAAGTCAGGCCGCCTTTGCCGTAGCGGCATGGGGGGTTCACCGGCAAGCTTAATCCACAATGCGGTGAAGGTCTCCGCCTGGAACACCGTGTACCCTGTAAGGATATAATACATCGTCGCGCCCAGGCTGTAGATATCTGTCCTGTTATCTATCTCTTCGCAGCGGGCCTGCTCGGGCGACATATAAAACGGGGTGCCAAGGATCCCCTTCTCTTCCCGGGCGGAGTCCTTGATGCTCGCTATCCCGAAATCGAGCACCTTGACCTTCTCCTCCCCTGCGGCGTCAGTGATCACGAATATATTCTCCGGCTTGATATCGCGATGGATGATCGGGTGGTCCAAAAACACGGCATCCCCGCCATCCCGATCCTCGATCTTCATCTTGAAGTTATGGGCGGCCCCAAGCGCCTTGGTCGCCTGCAGCATCAAAGGCCCCAACCTCTCCCAGGCGAGAGCGCCTTTCTCTTCGACCTTCTTGCCCAGGTCCTGGCCATCCAGATACTCCATGACATAATACGGGTATTTCTCTTCTCCGAAATCCTCTCCGAAAGCCCATATCGAGACGATGTTGTCGTGCCCGATCCTAGAGAGCACCCCGACCTCGTCGATGAAGCGCTCGTAAAGCTCCTGCCTGATCCGTTCCTTTTCCTCGCCTTCCTGGCCCTTGAGGGCCTTATCGAAACTCACGACCTTGATCGCATACCTCTTGTAGAATGTCTCCTTGCCATCCTTATCGGCCTTCTTCGTCTGGCCCCAGTAGACCTCACCCATGCCGCCTTCGCCGAGCTTCCCCATTATCTCGATGTCGCCTACCCACACCCCCTTCTTGTCAGGATCCTGCGAGAGCGCATCCGCCTGCGCCGGCCCTTCGGCCAGCAGGGTCACATTCCTCAGGAGGGGTCCCTTGGCGCCGGTCCTGCCTGATGCCTCTTGTGGGGCTGGTAATGTGCTGCTGCTGCCGAGCTCGGGGCCGCTGCCCAGCTTGGTGCCGCCCGGGGCCCTCAGGCTGGCCTGCGGCTTTAGGTCTGGATTCGTATCCGAGAGCCTTTGGCCCGGAGGCCGCGGTTTTACCATGTTACACTTTATGTTCGAAAGTATTTTAAACCGCCTGATTGACCGATAAACCCCCCTTCTCCTACGCTCCTTCGACTATCCCTTCCCACAACCCCGGAGGCTTTTTAAAGTGTTTTAATTAATGTCGTTACATGAAATCTTTACGCGGGAGGGCAGAGATATCCACGAAAGAAGATGCCCAGCCCAAATCACATGGGACCGGTCCAGGGTGGATGAAACGCACCTTTTTGGCATGCGCCGCAGCAGCCACGATGGCCTTAGGAACGCCTCTTCTTGGAAGAGATGCCCTATCGCAGCCTCGCGACCCGCCAGTGGTGGACCAGCCTGAGCGGCCCGCAGAAGCCCGGCCGGCCACAGCCAGGAAGCTGTTTACGGTGAAAGGCGAACCCACCACAATCAAAGACGGCAGCCAGGTCCGCGATGTCTACATCTCGGCGATGAACCTCAAGCCGATGCTGGAGGTCCAAGGGCCCGCAAGGATCACGCTCAAGGTATACCCGGTTGTGGAGCGGTCCAGATTCGCGGACGGAGCCCTGGAATCCTCGCTCAGCATCCAATGCGCCTCCGGTCCGGCCGGGGAAACCCAGATCACGAGCCACTATGCCGGGAAGACCGGCCCCTCGCAGATCATCCATCCGGATGTGAAGTCCGACATGGTGATCGGCACGCCCATCCAATTCACTGCGGACGTGGGCAAGGGCGCCCAGCAGTTCAGGCTCATCTCACCCCACGGCTTCCTCGAGGTGGTTTCCGTGGAGCCGGCGGCCCCCCCGAGGCCCGCCGCCAGGCCCCGCGCGCTTCCGCGCTTCATCGCACCGCGCGAGCGGCCAAAACCGATGCCCGCTCCAGTGAAACCGAAGGCGCCTGCGCATGAAGGTTCTCCTCTATTCGATGCGGCTTTCGAGCGCTTCGAGCTCCATGGTTTCGGGCCGGAAAAGAACAAAGGGGACGTATACCTGGCCGAAGCGGTAGGCCACATCCCCCTCAAAAAGGGAATGGAGATCCTCTTAGGGATCTATTCAGGTTCTGCCGCCCTCACGCTCGATACCCCGGATGCGAAAGCGACGCTCAGGGGCGTATCCGCGGATCTGGGATTAGGTTTCGCATTCACAAGGAAAGGGCACCGCATGGATGCGGTCATTATGGGCGGCTACGCAGCGATGCTGGTGGATGTCGAAGCGAAAGAAGGCCCTAGCCTAAAGAAGACCGAGCACGCCTTCGAATACGGGGGGCAGCTGCGCTACAGGTACGGGCATCACATCGGCGTATCCCTCATGGGGAGCAACAATCCATTCAACCCGCTCATCGGAAAGGTCCATGGCGTCCTGCCCTGGGGCTGGGTCCGGGGGTACAAACCCTGGCTCGAAGCGGATCTGCTTTGGATGCACCCCCTTACGTCTTACGAGGCGCCCGGCAAGGCCGGGGCCGCGGAGTTGCGTAAAAACGAGCTCCATCTCCGCGCTCTTGCAGGGGTGCCCCTCTTCGGGATCAATAGGAAAGGGGGATCCTTCTCTTTAGCCGCCCTTGCCGGTGGCGAGATGGGCGCTTCTACAGAAGGCGTCAGCGGCGGAGGCCTCTTCGGGCTCGCCATGATGGCGAGGATCCGCGGGATGGACCTCTATCTCGCCGGCCTCTCTTCGCATGAAGGCGCACCGGTGGTCATGCTGCGCCTGGGCTATTCGAGATGATCGCGCCTTTCGGCAGGTATTAATCTTTTTTCTTATCTACTTTCCGCATGATACGATTCGGGCCGGCAGGCATCCCCATCCAATGCAGCGGGGCCAGCACGCTCGAGGGCGTCCGTTGCTGCAAGGAGCTCGGATTATCGGCTATGGAAATGGAATTCGTCCAGGGTGTCCGGATGAAGGAGGATGCCGCATCCGAGGTCGGCAAGGCGGCCAAAGAGCTCGACATATCCATCTCTTCGCACGCGCCATATTTCATCAACCTCTGCACGGACGACGGAATTAAGATCGCCAATTCAAAACGCCACATACTCGGATCCGCCCGCATCACTTCGCTCGCGGGAGGCTCGATCACCGTCTTCCACCCAGGCTTCTACCAGAAGCTCTCTCCTGAAGTGGCGTTCGCCCGCGCCAAAAGCGTGCTAGGGGAGATCGAATCCGGATTGAAATCGCATAAGATAAAGATCCGCCTCGGCGCCGAGACAGTCGGGAAAAAGACATCCTTCGGAGGGCTGGACGAGAATATCAGGCTCGCGCAGGAGCTGGAGATGGTGGATCCGGTCCTGGATTTCGCCCATATCCACGCGCGGGGCGACCTAAAGATAAAGGGCGAAGCCGATTACCGCGCCATCTTCGGGCGCCTCGAGCGCAATCTTGGGGATTATGTCAAGCGGTTCCACTGCCACTTCTCGGAGATCAACTATTCGGAGAAGGGCGAACGCAACCACCTGCCCCTGGGCTCCAACAACGAACCCCCCTTCAAGCCGTTTGTGAAGGTGCTCGCCGAGAACGGATATTCCGGGACCGTGATATGCGAGACGCCGAAGCTCGATCTTGACGCCCTGCTGATGCAGGGCGAATACCAAAAGCATAGGGGGCGCGCCTGATGCTCCTGATCGAATTCCTCGAAGAGGCCTCCGCATACCTCAAAGAGAAGAAAGAGCGCCTCAAGGAGCTCAACAGGCTGCACCTCAAGGTGTATGACCGCGACATAAAGAAGGAGATGTCCCAGGCCCGCTCAGACATCGCCAAGAAGACCTCGGAGGTCTACAACATGATCCTGATGAACCTGGAGGAGTACCGCGCGCTGGACAAATACTACCCGGAACTGCTCCATGCGTTCATGGAAGACGAATATATCGGAAAGATACTCACCAAGAAATCCTGGCTGCTGGAATTCCAGTCCATGCCCCCCCGGGCGGCGGCGGCCAAGCTCCAGGAGCTCCGCGGATCAAGGGCGCAGCTCCGCGATGCGAAAAGGTTCCTCAGGGGCTGGGTCGGCTCCGTGGACAGCCGGGCCCTTGGCGCCACATATCCTGCCCTGCGGGGCTACTCGACCGGCCTCCTGGACAAGCAGGATGCCATCGCCTTGGTGGAAAAGGTGGACAAGATCCTCCTGCGGGAAGGCTGGCTGGTGCTGCTCAGCGACTCCCTGATAAACATCCCGATAGCCAAATACATGGGAAAGGCCAACGCGCTCTATTTCGAGGAGCTCCAGGCTCAGGCCCAATTGAACAGGGTCCGCGGAAAGGGCACGGTGGCAGAGACATCAGCCCTGCGGAAGCTCCAGGCGATCTCCAAAGAGCGGGCGCATTACGAGCGGCTCGTGATGCAGATCCTGCTCTCGAATCCGGGATACCTGCGTTCCTTGAAGAAAAAGAAGGGGTGGCTGTCCCGGGAGAAGAAGGGGAACCTGGACCGGATAGCGCAGTCCCTCACCCCCCATACGATAAAAGAGCGCGTGTGGCTCGACGAGATGCGCAAGAAGATAGAAGGGAAATGAGCCTTCAGCCGAGCGCCCTGATGCGCTCCTCCATCCTCTTTTTCATCGCGGCGCCCACTTTCGGGTCGTCCTTGATGAAAAAAGTGTAGAAGTTCAGGAACAGCTGCCTGGTCTTTTTAGGGTCCAGTCCGAGCGCCCGTTTCATCTCGGCATCGGCCCTGGGGTCCTCAAGGAACATGTAGCAGAGCCCCAGGAAGAAATGCGTCGCCGGATTGTCCGGCTCGGCCCCGAGGG
>JAZDKI010000029.1:0-39712 GCA_043803165.1 Microcaldota archaeon | reverse complement strand
CGGGAAGTCGTCCAGGGATCCAAGATAGTGGTCGCGGGCAAGGAAGCCGCGGACACGCTCGAGGCAGCCCAGGACTTCGTGGCCCAGGTAAAGAAGGTGTAATAACCTTCTTTTTTCTCTTTTCTTTTCATTATTTTTTCTCCTTCTTATCAGGACATCGATACCGCGATATCCGCGTTTTATAAACGTTTGCCACCATTAATGACCATTCATGAGAAAACTTCTGCTCGCGGCCGCTATAAGCGCCTCGATCGCATCAGCGGACACGGCTGAGGCAAAGACATACCGGTGCCGAGGGGCGATCGAGAAAGGGTTCGCTTCGGCGCCCCTCAATAGCGACGGGAAAACCTGGGTCCTGCGGACCCCGCTTACTGACGGGGGGCATCTGAAACTGGAGCTCCCCGACGCTTATGTGAGGGTGGCGTCAAGGGCATCGATCGTCCATAAGGAGAAGAGGACCGCTTTCCTGGCCGAAGCGCTGCAGAAAAACATCAGGACGGCCCTCGCCAGGCTCAAAGGCGTGCAGAAGACCGTCTTCTACTGCATAGATATGAAGGCGGTCCCTACGCCGGACCGGCCGCTTCCGGTCATCGCCCCGGCCCCTGTTGGGCTGAGGCCCAGGTTCGTGGATGCGAACCGCCAGGCACCCCTTTCCCCGGGCCTCAAAGACGGCAACGGATCCAGGCACTTCGCTTATGTGATCGAAGTCCCGGTGCCGTCCAAGAAGCCCTCCGGCACCCTCATCTACAAGCTTCCAAAGCCGCTCTCATCGACCGTGCAGGAGGAGAACAAGCCCACCCGGTCCCTGTTCTTCGACATCCGTTTCGTGAGCGCCCGGGGGATAGAGAGGTCGACCTCTAAACACCAGCTGGCGAATGCGATCACGTCGGTCATACGGAGCAGGCTCCCCCAAGGGAGCAGCGGCGTCTTGGAGAGCGTCCGGCGCATAGTCAAAGAGGCTTCCTCCGACCCCGATATACGGAGATACGCCGACTGATTCCCATTTATATACTTTCCCGCTAATCTTTTTCCATGCCAGAACTCCGTGTCTCGAAGGGACAGTCCTTCACGGCCAAGGTCGAGTTCCTTAGCGTGGAAGAAGCCAACAGGCGCATCGCGAACTGCGTCGAGAAGGACCGAAGCGGAAGGGTCGTCGGGATAACAATATTGGCCAATCTCGCCGAGATCGAGCGGGGAAGGATGAAGTACCTGGTCGTCCGGGTCCCGAGATTCGCCGTAGAAGCTCTCGCGCGCAACCTGGACGCGCAGAAGCCTGCAGACCGGCAGAGACTGGTGGAAAACTGGCTCAAGGAGAACATCGCCGCGATGCTGCGGGAGCATGACAAAAATCCGCGCCAGGCCAGCTTCCCATATGCGCTGATACCCATCCCGGCGCCTCCAAAAACATCATTGGCGACGCCGAGCCGCGCAGAACCCGTGAGGCCGCCCCTGGCAAGAAGGCCCGTCACCACGCTCCGAGACGAAGGCTTGACCCCGCGCCGTCCATACCGTCCGATAGCGCCGCCGATCGCACGCTCTCCAGCATCAGATCTCGTCTCGACCACGATGAGATATCCCCCCCGATTCATCGGCGGAAGCGGGAAGATGGACAGCCCCATGGTCACACAGGTCCCCGTGCCATCATCCAAATCTGGAGCGGTCCTCCGCCGCTATCCCTTCGCGATAAATATCGGGGAGGCGAAGACCCGGGCGGTCGCCCAGCTGATGTTCAAGACGGTGATGGGGGCAAAGACGACCGTGGACGGGGACGAGCTCGCCAGCGCGATCGCGAAAACGTTTGTCGCGGGGATAACCGCCCGGGGACGGAGCGGCAGCGGGGGATTCGGATTCAGCCTGACCAGCGAAGACCATAAGCGCATCATGAACGGGATCAGGAACATGCTGATCAAGATGTGCGACCCGCAATACCAGAAAACGTATACCCCCAAAGTCGCAGAATATATCCGATGGGGCCAGCCTAAATGACCTCCGGCGTCTGCTCCCGGTGCGGGCAAAGAACCGAAGTGGAATATGGGCAGGACGGCCAAGCGTACTGCTCCTCATGCGCCTTCTACGGGATGAACAAGCAGTGCTGGCGGTGCAGGATGTACCTCCCGGCGATCGAGCTCCAGCAGTACCGGGGCCAGTGGACCTGCCCGAACTGCCTGCAGGACATGCGCGCCGACGACCGGAAGAGCGAGGAGCGTGCGATGAAAAAGCCGCACCTGGAGCCTTTGCCGATCCCGGAGACGTGCGACCGGTGCGGGAAGACGCTCGAAGGGCGCGTGTATATACTCAACGGAAGGAGGCTCTGCAAGAGCTGCGTGGATCACGAGCAGGACCAATGGGGGATAATAGGGGGAGGCCCGATGGCTTCACCATCAAGGGTGACGATGGGGCCGGAGATGAAACGGAAGAAGGCATCGCTCCTCGAATCCCTATTCGGAGACATCCTGCATATCCTCGGGATAAGGAAAAAGAGGATAGAAGTCATCATGGTGAGCGGCAAGATGCCGATCGCGCACGCCAAGCCCATGGCGGAAAAAGCGGCTGGGGGGAAGAAGAAGGAGGAGCCCAGGCCCCAGATGGAAGGGCCGATGAGCATAACCAAAGACAAGAAGGCGCCCGAGCCGGAAAGCAGGACGCCCGAAGAGCGTTTTTCACAAAAGGGGGGAAAGACGATGAAGAAGATACCCCGCAGGAAAAAGCCGGAGCCCAAGCAGTAATAAAAACTCCAACCCCCTATACCTGATGGGAGGGTTATGCTTTATTCTGAACTCAGGGATATCCAGCGAAAAGAGATGGAATCCTCAGCCATAGTGCCGCTTCCGGACGACTTCTACAAGTCGGTATCGGCGCTCCTTCTGAAAAAAGGGGGCGAGGCGATGGACTCCAAATCCCTCCTAGTGATAAAGGAGCACGAGAACATCAAGAAGGTCGTGATGTCCATCCAAGGGAAGCGCGAGGAGAAGATCGTCCTGATGGCCGTCCGCGGGGAGCGGGAGGGCGCGGGCCTCACGGCTGAAGAAAGGGAGCTTTTAAAAGAGCTGTCATCGATTATTAAGAAATCGAGGGAGAGCGTCAGGAATGTCTGGTGCAGCGAAGATAACGCTCCGAGCCTGGACAGGATAAGGATATTGAAGGACGTCCCCCAGTACAGCGGTCCCGACAACACGCAATACGGCCCTTTCAGGTCCGGAGAGGAGAAGCTCCTTCCGAGGTCCGAGGCCGAGTGGATGCTGAAGGCGGGCATGGCTGAACAGATAAGGTGAAAAACGATGAAATTCCCGAAAGAGGTAAACACATACTGCCCATTCTGCAAGAAGCACGAGGTGCACAAGGCCAAGGCGGTCAGCAAGGGCCGCGCGAGCTCTTTAGCCGCGGGAAACCGCAGGCACGAGCGCAGGCTCGCAGGGCACGGAAGCAAGAGGAAGGGCGAGAAGACCGTCAAGAAGCAGGGCAAGAGGCAGAAGGTCGTCCTCACATGCAACGTATGCAAGAAGAAGCAGGAGCGCGTGGTCGGAGGGAGGACCACGAAGAAGATAGAATTCAAGGCGTGAATCTATGGCAGGCAAATACTTGAAGGTGCAATGCAAATGCGGGGCCGAGCAGGTCGTCTTCAGCCACACGACTTCGATCGTGAAGTGCAACGGCTGCAAGGAGCCCCTCGCCCATCCTAGCGGCGGGGCGGCGGTCGTCCACGGCAAGATCCTAGAAGAGCTCGGGTGATGGGATAGTCGAGCTTCCGGATGAGGGCGAACTCGTCATCGCGGTCATAAAGAAGATAATGCCCTACGGCGCGTTCTGCGTCCTGACCGAATACAACAACCTCGAGGCGTTCCTCCATGTCTCCGAGGTCGCCCCCAGATGGATAAAGAACATCCACGAATTCATATCCGAAGGGCAGCGCCACGTGATGAAGGTCCACCGCGTCGACTCGCAGAAAGGGCAGGTGGACGTCTCGATAAAGCGCGTCAGCGAGGAGGAGAAGAAGCTGAAGCTGGAATTCGTCCAGAACGAGAAGCGCGGGGCGAAGCTCCTCGAGCTCGCCCTGGAGGCGGCCAAGGCCCCGGGCGAGGCGGAGAAGGCGCGCAAGGAGATCGAGGCCCATTTCGAAGACGTATACTCGTGCTTCAAGGAGGCGAGCCTCAAAGGCGAAGACGCCCTAAAAAAGCTCGAATTGCCCAAGAACGTGAAGGCGAAGATACTCGAGATCGCGGTGAAGAGCATCAAGAAGCCGGTGGTCGAGGTCAACGCCATCGTGACTCTCGTCTGCTACAACCCGTCCGGCCTCGAAGACATCAAGAAGGCCCTCGATGTCGGCGACGGTGTCGCCGTCCATTACCTGGGCGCCCCGCGATACAAGATAACCCTCACCGCTCCGGACTATAAGACCGCGGAGAAGAGGCTGGCCGCCGCACTCGAGCGCGTCTCCGCATATGCGCAGAAGAACAACTGCGACTACTCTTCCGACTACGAGAAATGACCAGATGAAACGGATGCGCCGATGCGCCGTGTGCGGAACATATTCCCTTCTAGAGGCCCACTGCCGGAAGCAGACGGATTCAGCCCACCCGGCCCGGTTCAACCCGAACGACCCTTATGGCGCGCTCCGGCGCAGATCCAAGGGCATAGCATTATAAAAACCCGGGGACGAATCCACATGGATTCATATGAAGGAGACGCTGATCATCGAGAAGAAGGCTCCGAAGAAGCTGAAGAAAGGGATCCTCATCACAGGGCTGCCGGGCATAGGCCTCGTCGGCCAGGTCGTAGGCAGGTACTTGGTAGAAGAGCTCAAGGCGGAGAAGGTCGCTAACCTGATCTCCCCCCACTTCCCCCACCAGGTCTTCATGACCAAGAAAGGCGGGATGCGGATAATCAAGAACAGCTTCTACCTGCATAGGGGCAAGAAGCGGGACATGATCATCCTTGTCGGCGACATCCAGGCCATGAGCTCTGTCGGCCAATACGAGGTCACAGGGGCGATACTGGATTACTGCAAGAAGGCCGGCGTGATCGAGCTGCTCACTGTCGGGGGCTACAGCACCGGCCAGATAAGCGAGGAGCGCAGGATATTCGGGGTCGCGACATCTGACGCCATGCGATCCAAACTAAAAAAGCAGGGCGTGATATTCGGCGAGGCTAAAGGTTCCATAGTGGGTGCGGCCGGCCTGATACCTGCCCTGGGCAAGATAAAAGGCATGGAAGGCGGCTGCGTGATGGGCGAGACGCACGGCAGCTATGTGGACACCGCCTCGGCAAGGCAGATCGTGATCATGCTCTCCAAATACCTGGACATGAAGATCGACCTCAAGCGCCTGGACGAGAAGGCGAAAGAGAGCCAGAAGATGCTCAAGCAGGTGCAGGCAGAGGTCCAGAAGACGATGGAGCAGCAGTTCGACCAGTCGAGCAGGAACGTCTCATACATCCGCTGAGAAAAGCCGCCCGTCCGGATCGCTCCGTTTATGTGCATCCCCACTGCCAGGCGGGGGCAATCTTTTTATTGCCGCAGCCCGGCGCATCTATCGGGGATGGATATGCGAGGGCAGGTCTCTGCGGAATACATGCTTCTGTTCATGGTGTCTCTTTCCTTGCTCGGCGTCTCTGCGGTCTCTTTGGGCGCGATCCGGGATTCGGCCATGCGGAGCCTGGACATGGGTGATTTTCGGGCATCGGCCATATCGCTCGCGGATGCCGTGGACGAGGTGTGCGCTTCGGGGAACAACAACCGCGCTTCGGTTTACCTGGCGAGCGCGGTGGAAGTGGATTCAGAGCGCTCTGAGGACGGCTGGCTGATAAGGATAAGGGGCGCGAACGCAACGGTCGTCCGCGACTCGCTCTGCGAGGCGAAGCCGTCATCCCTGCCTAAAGGAAAGGTATATATAGAAAATATAGGGGGGTCGGCTTCTTTCACAGAACCGTGAGCTTGCCGAATTTCCCGAGGGTCAATTGGGGCGCTCCCTGCCACTCGTTGACATAGCCGTTCTCGATCTTTATCTTGGCGCCGGCCTTGACCGTGTCGATCTGGTCGTTCCACAAGACGAGCGTGATAGACCCGCTGTCGTCCTTTATAGTGGCATTGGCCACCCTGAGCTTGCGCCCGTACTTGTTGATCTCCCTCTCGCTGTCGATCGAGACCACTTCGGCTTCGATGTTCACGCTGCCCGTCCCGGGCTTGAGTCCGCTGATATCCATCATGTTCACCATTTCTTTTTGTGCATTATCTCGTCCGTATTTAAAAATAAAAGCCTCCGGAGGGGATTGAACCCCCGACCTGCTCCTTTCCCGCTTTTGGTAAAAGCGGGACCAAAACCTCATGTCGGCAAACCCTCCGAGGGTTTGCGAACAGCCGGTTTTGATCCAACTTTTCCTAAAAGTTGGTTACAAGAGAGCCGCTCTACCACTGAGCTACAGAGGCGCGCAGAAATTAGATGTGTCCCGCCAGATTTATAAAATATAGATGCCCGAACAATTCCATGGAAGAGCCAATCGGGCTAAAGACGGCGACAGAGGTCTTCCAGACCGCTGAGATAGCGCTAGACGGCTATGACGACATATTCTCGGACTTCGACCCCTCCCCCTACGAGACGCGCCTGCTCTCCGAGGACTTCATAATCGAGCTCCGGCGCCGCCATGCGGCCAAGGACAAGGGGAGCTTCGTCGTCAAGCTCACGCTCCCCGGCTCTCTGCGCTCCGACAAGACGGAATCGCTCATCAAGAAAAGGATACGGGACCATTTCCGCTTCCGCTACCGGGAGCTGGAGGTCTCGCGCAAGGAGAAGATACGCCACGGCGCTTTCCTCCTGTTATTAGGCATCGCCCTTTCGGCATCGCTGATATTCATCCCGCTCCTCGAGACGGTCCCGTTCCTCACGATATTCTCGGTGCTGATCTGGTATACCATGTGGTCGGGCTTCGAGAAGCTGCTCGAGCCCTCAAGGAGGCTCGGCAAGAAGATAAGCTTCGCCGAGAGGTTCATGAAGGCGGAGTATGCCTTCATCTCGCAGGAGGACCTCGTATCCTCCCTCCAGAAGATAGGCCCGAGCGACAAATTCGCCTAGATCCGGCGCTGCGCCCAAAAAAATCAGCGGTGCCCGGATATCTCCAAAAAGTTCCGCAATATGTCCTCGCCGTGCTCGGTGTGCCACACCTCAGGATGGAACTGGACCCCGAAGATGGGCCTCTGGCCGTGGCGCATCGCCTCGATCCCGCAGGTGCCCGAGCGCGCGAGCTTCACGAAGCCGGCCGGGAGCTCCTTGGCCTCGTCGAAATGAGACACCCAGGCCCGGATCTTTTTCGGCACTCCCTTGAATATGACGTCCTCGCTCTCGATAGATACCTCGCCCAGGCCGTATTCAGCGCTCTTTCCCTTATCGACTTTCGCGCCGAAAGAATGGGCTATCATCTGGTGGCCGTAGCATATCCCGAGGAGCGGGAGCTTCATCCCCCCGTCCCGCACCCTCTGGCAGATAAGCGAGCTGAGGTTCGGGGGATCCGAATACACCGAGCTCGGGCCTCCTGAAAGGATGATTTTGGCTATCCCAGCTTCCAGGAGCCCATCCAGCTCACCCGCCCCTGCCTTGTTATAGAGCATCTCGGCCTCGAAGCCGAGCTCCCTGCAGCCTCTTTTTATGAGGTGGGTGTACTGCGAGCCGTTGTCGATTATGAGGATCATCAAAAGGCATTTTCTTCGCAAGGGTATTAAACCGGTTGGCTGGAGGTCCGGTTTGTTTCCGGCCGGGCCATCCCCCTGTATTATAAACCTTTCCTTTATAATTCCTCACACCGAGGAAGCTAGCGATATCGCTGGGCTAGCTTCTAGCTCGCTTTAGGTGGTCCTGCTTGAAGAGAAAGAAAGATGTCCCCACGGCAGATGTTCTGTCCCATTTTCTCGTGTCAGATATGAAGATCCTTAGTGGCGGAGAGAGATCCAAGCTGCTTGCCAAATTCGGCATCAGCGACGAGCAGCTCCCGCGGATGTGCTTCAAGGATCCCGCGGTCTTCGCCCTCAAGGCGGCCGTAGGCGACATCGTCAAGATAGAGCGGGACGACGGCACGGGGAAGTATACGACCTATAGAGTGGTCGTCGAATGATTCTAGGATCTTTAGGGAGTTCCGGCCGGATCAGGCCGGGGTGCGAGGTGTGCAGATGGTTGAGTATCTGACCGAGGCTTATTTCAAGGTGAACACGCTGGTGAACCAGCAGCTATTGTCGTACAACAAGTTTTTGGACGTCGGGATCCAGCAGGTCATCGACCGGATCGGCAAGATCTCGACGAATGTGGAAGGCTTCGAATTGAAGCTCGGGAAGGTCCGCATCGAGCAGCCCAGATACTACGAGGTGAAGGGCGGATACAGGCAGATCCTGCCCAATGAGGCGAGGCTCCGGAACCTGAGCTACTCGGCGCCCATATTCCTGGAGATAATCCCTGTCTTCAACGGTGTCGAGCGCCCCGTCTATTCGGACGTGTTCATCGGGGAGCTGCCCGTCATGCTCAAATCCAAGCTCTGCTACCTCTCCACCATGAGGAAAGAGGAGCTCGTGGATAACGGCGAGGACCCGGATGATGCCGGAGGATACTTCATAATCAACGGGAGCGAGCGCGTGCTCACATCCATCGAGGACCTTGTCCCCAACAAGCTCATGGTCACAAAGGAGCGCGGGGGCGTGGTCTCCAAGATATTCTCGACCCACTACGGCTTCCGGGCCCGCTGTGTCGTCGAGCGCAACCATGACGGCGTATTCACCGCGGAATTCCCATCGACGCCATCCGGCATCCCGCTGCTGCAGCTGCTGCGCGTGCTCGGCATGGAGAAGAACGAGGATATGATCTCCGCCTTCTCGCAGGAGAAGCACATCCGCAACGACGTCGTGCTCAATATAGAAAGCGAGCAGTCCACGAACCGCGATGAGGCGGTGGACATGCTCAGCAGGAGGCTGTCTCCCGGCCAGCCCCCTGAATTCAGGCTCAACCGCATGGAGAACCTCCTGGACAACTACCTCCTTCCGCACATCGGGGTGACGAAGGCCGCGAGGATGGACAAGGCGAAGTATCTCGCCAGGATGGCAGAGCGCGCGACGCGCGTCGCCTACCGCGAGATCGCCCCGGACGACAAGGACCACTACGCAAACAAGCGCGTGAAGCTCGCCGGCGACATGATGGAGGACCTTTTCCGCTACGCTTTCCAGTTCCTGATAAAGGACCTCGTCTACCAGGCCTCCAGGGCGGATGCCAGGGGCCGCAGGCTGCAGGTGCACACGTTGATCAGGCAGGATGTCATGGGCGACCGCATCAAATACGCGATGGCCACAGGCAACTGGATAGCCGGGCAGACCGGCGTGTCGCAATTGCTCGACCGTGTGAGCTACCTCTCCACGATCTCGCATTTGCGCCGCGTGATCTCGCCGCTATCCAAGAAGCATCCTCATTTCAAGGCGCGTGACCTTCATGGCACGCACATAGGAAAGCTCTGCCCCAATGAGACGCCCGAAGGGCCGAGCTGTTCGCTGGTCAAGAACCTGGCTGTGATGGCCGAGGTGTCTATCGGCGTGGACGAGGGGGAGATAGACCGCGTCCTCAAGGCGTATGATGTGAAGGAGTGATACTTATGGTCAAACGACGCAGAAAGAGGGCCCCGGAGAAGACGGTCATTTTCCTGAACGGCAGGATAGTCGGCATGCACCCGGACGGGAAGAGCCTTGCCCAGCGCCTGCGCGAGCGCAGGAGGATGAACGAGCTGAGCAGCCAGGTCAACGTATATTATAACGGCAAGCTCAACGAGCTGCACATACTCACAGACAAGGGCAGGGTCAGGAGGCCGTATATCGTAGTCGAGAACGGCAAACCCAGGCTGACAGGCGAGATACTCTCCAGGCTCAAGAACAACGAGATCAACTGGAACCACCTGGTGAAGATGGGCATCATCGAGTACCTGGACGCGCAGGAGGAGGAGAACTCCTATGTCGCATTCAACGAGAAGGACCTCACGCCCGAGCATACGCACCTGGAAGTGGACGCGTCGAACATCTTCGGCGTGGTCGCCGGCGTGCTCCCCTACTCGCAGCACAACTCATCCCCGCGTATCACGATGGCCTGCGCCATGGCCAAGCAGTCGCTGGGCGTCTATTCGACGAACTTCAATTCGCGCTACGACACCCGCGCATACGTGATGTATTACCCCCAGCAGCCGATGGTCACGACAAGCCTGTACCGGGCGCTGAACCTCAAGGACAAGGCGGCCGGGCAGAACTGCGTCGTCGCCCTCACAAGCTACCACGGGTACAACATGGCCGATGCCATCGTCGTGAACCGCTCTTCGATAGACCGCGGGCTACACCGCGTCGCGCAGTTCAAGACATACGAGACGGAAGAGAGGATGTATCCCGGGGGCCAGAAGGACAAGATCGAGCTCCCGACGGCCGAGGTCGTAGGATACCGCGGCGAGCCGGCTTACCGCTACCTTGCCGAAGACGGCATCGTGATGCCGGAAAGCGAAGTCAACGGCAAGGACGTCCTCGTCGGAAAGACATCCCCGCCCAGGTTCCTTGAGGAGATATCGGTCTTCGGGGCGGTGGAAGAGAAGAAGCGCGAGAGCTCGTTGTCCCTGAAAAGCGGGGAGAAGGGCAAAGTGGATTCGGTCATGATAACGGAAGGCCCGAGCGGAAACCGCCTCGTCAAGGTGCGCGTCCGCGCGATAAAGACCCCTGAGATCGGGGACAAGCTCGCTTCCAGGCACGGCCAGAAGGGCGTGATAGGATTGCTGGTCCCCCAGGAGGACATGCCGTTTGCCAAATCCGGGATCGTCCCAGATCTCGTGGTGAACCCGCACGCCATACCCTCGCGTATGACCGCAGGCCACCTGCTCGAGACATTGGGCGGGACCGCAGGCGCCATCGGCGGATTGATGATGGACGGCACCGCATTCAGCGGGAACACGGAAGACGAGTTCAAGGCCATACTCAAGAAGAACGGGTTCGAGGAGAACGGCGAGGAGGTCCTCTACGACGGCCTGACCGGCAAGCAGATAAAGGCCAAGATATTCATCGGGGTCGTCTACTACCAGAGGCTCCACCACCTGGTCTCGAACAAGATGCACGTCCGCTCGCGCGGGCCGGTGCAATTGCTCACGCACCAGCCGACCGAAGGACGCGCCAGGGAAGGAGGCCTCAGGTTCGGGGAGATGGAACGCGACTGCCTCATCGGATACGGGGCGAGCATGCTCATCAAGGAAAGGCTCTTGGAAGAGAGCGACAAGACCATCCAGCTGGTGTGCACGGACTGCGGCTCGATCGCCACGCATGATTATGCGAGGAACCGGGACGTATGCCCGATATGCCAGTCCGAGATAGTCGAGCCTGTGGAGATGAGCTACGCGTTCAAGCTCCTCCTAGACGAGATCAAGTCGTTGTATATTTTCCCGAGGATCATACTCAAGAACAAAGGATGATTTTTATGGAGATCCAAAAAGTCCTGGACAAATTGAGGTTCTCGCTGTTCTCTCCGGAGATGATCCGGAAGATGTCGACGGCGAAGATCATAGTGCCGGATACATACGACGACGACGGCTACCCGATAGACGGCGGCCTTGTGGACACGCGCCTGGGCGTCGTGGATCCCGGGCTGCGGTGCAAGACATGCGGCGGCACGGTGAAAGAGTGCCCGGGCCATTTCGGCCATATCGACCTGGTCAGGCCGATCATGCATGTGGAATTCGCCAAATACCTTTACTATGTCCTGAAATCGACCTGCCCCTCGTGCCACAAGGTGCTCTCCAAGAAGGTCCCGGTGAAGGCTGAGGAATTGGAGAAGGTCGTCGAGAGCGTCATCGAGGAGGAGAAGCCTGAGAAGGCGCCTGCGGCGGAAGTGCCCTCCCTGCTCGATATCGCGACGGCCGAAGCGGCAAAAGCGAAAGCCAAATCAGAGGTCGCCGCGCCGGCGGCCGCCCCGGCCGAAGAGGGCAAGAAGAAAAAGAAGGAGAAAGGCTCGCGCAAATGCAACCACTGCGGGGCGGACCTCCCCGAGATCAAGCTGCTCAAGCCCACGACGATATTCAAGGACAAGGACATGATGCTCCCCACAGACATCCGCGACTGGCTCGCGGCGCTCTCTGACGGCGACCTTAGGGAACTCGGTTTCGATCCGCTCTATTCAAGGCCGGAGTGGATGGTGATAACTGCATTGCCGGTCCCCCCCGTGAACGTGAGGCCGTCGATTACCCTTGAGACCGGGGAGAGGAGCGAGGACGACCTGACCCACAAGCTGGTCGATGTGATCCGCATCAACCAGAAGCTGGACGCCAACATCAACGCCGGCGCCCCGCAGCTGATCATCGAGGACCTCTGGGAGCTCCTCCAGTATCATGTGACCACATACTTCGACAACGAGACCGCGAACATCCCGCCGGCCCGGCACAGGAGCGGAAGGCCCCTCAAGACGCTGGCGCAGAGGCTGAAGGGCAAGGAAGGCCGGTTCAGGTACAACCTTTCGGGAAAGCGTGTCAACTTCTCGGCCCGTACCGTGGTCTCGCCCGACCCGAGGATAGACCTCGACCAGGTGGGCGTGCCGCAGCTCATCGCGGAGGAGATGACGATCCCGCTCCATGTCACCGAATGGAACCTCAACCGGTGCAAGGAGCTCATCATGCATGAAGGGTATCCCCGCGCGCTGTATATAATCAGGAACGACCTGCGCAGGATAAAGATCGGCGACACCCCGGAGATGCGCAAGGAGCAGGCGGATAACCTGAAGGTCGGATCCACTATCGAGCGCCACATCATAGACGGCGACGTCGCGCTCTTCAACAGGCAGCCATCGCTCCATCGTATCTCCATGATGGCCCATATCGTCAAGGTGCTCCCGGGCAAGACGTTCCGGCTGAACCCCGTCACGGTATCGCCATACAACGCGGACTTCGACGGGGACGAGATGAACCTCCACATCATGCAGACCGAGGAGGCGCAGGCCGAGGCGAGGCACCTGGCCAAGGTCGAGAAGCAGCTTCTCTCGCCCAGGCACGGCCACGCGATAATCAAGCCCCAGGAAGACCACGTCTCAGGGCTGTATTTCCTGACCAAGGACGGCAGCTATTATACCAAGACCGAAGCTGCCTCCATGCTCTACCTGATAGGGATAACCGAGCTTCCTGAACCTGACGGGCCGGACGGCTCGTACTCGGGCAAATCGCTCTTCTCGCAGCTCCTGACCCCCGATGTCAACCTGAAGGTGCAGTCTAAATTGGGCGAGGAGATCGTGATCAAGAACGGGAAGCTGGTCAAGGGGGCCGTCGAGAGCAAGGCCACCGAAGGCGAGCTCCTCGAAAAGATGTTCGTCACGCACGGCCCCGAAGCCACCAAGACCTTCATCGACCGGGCCACCCGCCTGGCCCTCGAAGCGATATCGCTGGCAGGCCTGAGCGTATCCCTCAAGGATTACTCCCTGACCCCCAAGGGCCAGGAGAGGGTGGACGAGATAACCGGCAAGATGGACCGCGAGATAGACAACCTTATCATGCAGTTCAAGAACAAGTCGCTCGAGCGCGCGCCCGGCATGAGCCTGCGCGAGACGCTGGAAGGCATGATAATGGGAATCACCTCCAAGACCCGCGAAGACGTGGGCAAGGTGGTCGAGACCGACCTCGGCTTCGACAACCCGTCCATCATCATGGCCAAGATCGGCGCAAGAGGCAGCCTACTGAACGCCATCCAGATGTCCGCGCTCGTCGCGCAGCAGACTGTCCGGAACAAGAGGATCACAAGAGGCTTCCGGCGCAGGATACTCCCCTACTTCAAGGAGGGCTGCATAACCGGCAAGGAGAAGGGGTTCGTGTACTCCTCCTTCCACAAGGGGCTCACGCCATACGAGTTCCTCAACCACGCCATGGGAGGAAGGGAAGCCCTGGTCAACACGGCCATCCGCACGGCCCGCTCGGGCTACATGCAGAGGAGGCTCATCAACGCACTGCAGGACCTGGTGGTCTTCGATGACATGACGGTCCGCAACGCGGACATGAGCATCGTGCAGTTCATATACGGTGGCGACGGGAAGGACCCGATGTATTCGTCCACCGCGGACCTCGCGGACGTGACGAAGCAGGACGATATAGATACCGCATAAGGTGTGATTATGAAAACAACCAAGAGACCGGTCGTCAAGATCGCTCCGTTCGAGGCCGTGGGCGTGGTCTGCGCCCAGAGCATCGGCGAGCCAGGCACGCAGATGACGATGCGTACCTTCCACTACGCAGGTGTCGCAGAGCACGTGCCGACAGGCCTTCCCAGGCTGATCGAGATAGTGGATGCGAAAAAAGAGCCGAAAAAGCCGATCATCGACATGTACCTGAAATCAGCCTACGCGCGGAGCAGGCCTGAGGCTGAAAAGGTCGCAAAGGAGCTCGCGAGCGTATTCGTTTCGGATGTGGCCGATGTCGAGGACGACCTGGAGACCCTCACGATAAGGGTCACCTACAACGAGAAGGATGGGAAGGCCCAGGGAGTGACCTTCGCCATGCTCAAGAAGGCCCTGGAAGCATTCCCCGGGGAGATGAAGGTCGACGACCAGAGCATAATCCTCAAGCCCCAGCGCGAGACCAAGGCGGCCAAGGCCGCCGCGGAAAAGGGCGAAAAGGACAAGAAGAAACTGACGGCCAAGATGGTCCGCAAGCTGACGCAGAAGGTCTACGACGGAATCGTCCGCGGGGTCCCGGGCATCTACAAGGCGGTCGTGATAAAGGGCCCCGAGGAGTACTTCGTCAGGGCGGGCGGATTCAACATCCTCGGCGCATGCGCTCACGAGGCGGTGGATGCCAAGCGCGTGTACACCAACAACATCAAGGAGGTCGAGCGCGTATACGGCATCGAGGCGGCCAGGAACGCCATAGTCCGCGAGATAAAGGACGTCATGGACATGCAGAAGCTGTATGTCGACATCCGGCATATAATGCTCATCGCCGACGCCATGACATACGGCGGCAGCGTGAAATCGATCGGGAGGCACGGGCTTTCCGGAGAGAAGGTGGGCGTGCTCGGGCGTGCCGCGTTCGAGGAGACGATAAAGCACCTGATAAACGCGAGCGCGTTCGCCGAGGAGGAGAAGCTCATCGGAGTGACCGAGAATATAATCGTAGGCCAGACAGTCCCTGTCGGGACTGGCAAGATCAGATTGATAATGAAGACCAAGAAGAGATGATCATCAAGGTGGATACGATGGCAGATGAAGAAGAGACCGTTACACGAGAAGAAGATGCCGCTACACAAGAGGAAGAGGCCGCCGAAGAGGCGGTAGAGGCCGACGAAGCCATAGCGGCGGAGAAGAAGGAGAAGAAAAAGAAGAAGGTCGTACGCAGGCGCAAGACCAAGAAGGAGAGGGAGAACCCGCTGACCATGGCTGTGAGGCTCGCAGTAGAAAGCGGGAAGGTCGAATTCGGCGCAAGGACCGGCATAGCCGCGAGCATCCTGGGCAAGGCCAAGCTGTTCGTGGTCGCGAACAACACGCCTCAAGACACCAAGACGAAGATCGAAGGGTATGCCAAGACATCCAAGGTCCCGGTGATCGAGTTCGAAGGCAACACGATGGAGCTCGGCTCCGTCTGCGGCAAGCCATTCCCGGTCTCCGTGCTCTCCGTATACGAGGAAGGCTCGTCGAGCATCATGGAACTCGCCAAGAAAAAGTAGATCTGAATGTCGTCCTCATGAAGTTTGATGAAAATTTATCCGGAGCGGTACTGAGGGAAATTTTCAATGGTTGAACTGACCAACGATGACCTAAGCATCTTTTCTTCTTTCGAAGGCGTCACGCACGTGATGCCTTCCGACTACATGTCGACCGACACTTCCATAATCTTCCTTGTGAGCCAGGACTCATTGGGCAAGGCGATCGGGAAGAAGGCGGTCAATATCGAGAAGCTCCGGCAGGTCTTCCGCAAGAGGGTGATAATCGCCCCTGACAGCTCGGATCCGGAGGGTTTCGTGCGCGCCTTCTTCGGCAACATAACGATACACGGCATCGAGATACGCGACGTGATGGGCGAGCAGGCCATCATGATGACGATCGACGAGAAGGACCGCGGGATCGCGATCGGCCGCGAAGGCGAGAGGATAAAGGCCGCAAAGGCGTTCCTGAAGAAGAAATTCAACGCCACATTGCACCTGCGGACCCGGCGCAGCGAGCGCGGGAGGGGCATAGAGAGCCGCGGGGTTTTCGTGGCCAACGAATCCATAGCGACGATCGAGCAGGCCGCGGAGGGGAAGGCCGAAGGCGCAGGGGAGAAGAAGCAGGAAAAGGAAGAGAAGCCGGCCGGGGAGAAGAAACCCGAGGCCGAGGAGAAGCCCGCAGAGGAAGAGAAAAAAGAGGAGAAAAAACCCGAAGCCGTCGGGGAAGCGGAATCCGAAAGCGGCGCAAGCGCCAAACCGGAAAGCGTGGCTACGGAGAAGCCTCCCGAAGGCGGCTGACCGCTTGTTTTTAACCGATTCCTGACAGATTATTCTCGCATATCCAATGGCCCCTTGAGCTTTTAGCGATGACAGACGGGTTGAACAGATATGCGCCGCCGGGTGGCGCTCCTACAACGCCCCCGGCAATACCGATTCCCTTCAAATGGCAGGACTATCCTGCCCGCGGGCATCCGGTTCCGGGTTCCCGTATCCGGACCATGCTCATCAACGAGCACCTAATCCCTCTCGAACATCCGCAGCGAAATCTCAGAGATGGCTATCTTCCGGTTCTTGACCACTTCGAAGGTGTCAGTCCCGCTCTCCACGTTTTTCGTGCTCCCGCTTATCCAGTAATACGGGACGCCGTCCGGATCCGCCCTCTTCTCCACCTTGGTCAGGAACCTCTCCTTCTGTATCTTGTTCGTGTGTATGATGCTGGCATCCGCCCCCCTGGAAGGGAAATTCACGTTGAAGAACCTGCCCCCGTCCCTCTCGAGCTCCGGTATCAGCATCTTCAGTATCTCCACCGTCCGCTCGACCAGCCTGTCCCTATCCCCCCAGCCTGAATCATCATGGGGGTCCTTCTTCTCCATCCTCATCGAGAAGGCGGCGGCCGGGATGCCTTCCATCACGGCCTCCCAGCACGCCCCTATCGTCCCGGAGCCGATTATCGCGTTCATGCTGGTGTTGTCCCCTGCGTTGATGCCGGAGAGGACGAGGTCAGGCCTGGGGAATTCGCCCGAATATATGGAAAAGAGCACGCAGTCCGACGGGGTCCCGCTGACGGTGTGGATGTCCGGGGCTAATTTCCGCATCCGGAGGGGCTTGTGGAGCGTTATCGCGTTGCCGATCGCGCTCCTCTGCCTGGATGGGATGATCGCATACGCACCGCCGAAACGCTTCGCGGCTTCAAGGAGCATCCTCAGGCCGGGGGAATCGCCGTCGTCATTGGTGACCAGGATCCTCATATATCCGCCACCCGCCTACGGAAGCAGCCTCACCCTGTCCCTCGGGAATAGCATGCACTCGCGGATGTTCTCCTGGTTGCACAATTTCATCGTGAACCTCTCCAATCCGACGCTCCACCCTGCGTGCGGGGGCGCGCCCATCCGGAAGGCGTTGAGGTAGAACTCGAAATCCGCGGGATCCAGCCCTCTTTTCTTCAGCTGCTCCTCCAATACCGCGGGCTGATGGATCCTTTTGGCCCCGCTCGATATCTCGAGCCCCCGGTACATCAGGTCGAAAGCGTGGCAGATGGACGGATCCTTCTCGTCCGGCATCGAATAGA
This sequence comes from Microcaldota archaeon, assembly GCA_043803165.1. Taxonomy (GTDB): domain Archaea; phylum Micrarchaeota; class Micrarchaeia; order Anstonellales; family Bilamarchaeaceae; genus Bilamarchaeum. The sequence goes on along the minus strand of JAZDKI010000029.1, from coordinate 21,992 downwards.
ACGCCCGGACCTCTGTCGGCCAGTCGTAGATGAAATACAATTCGTCGCCGAGCAGCTCGTGGAGCTTCTTCTCGGCCTCCTTTGTGAAATCCCAGCCGTGCTTCATCTCATGCCCGCCCGCATTGAGCTTCTTCACGAGCTCGGAATATGTGTATCTCGGGACTTTCGTTGGCACCACGATGGGGCCGAATTTCGCCGCGATCTCATCCCCCAGCTCCTCCTTGACCCTGCCGAGCATGTGAAGGACGGTCTTCTCCAATACGTCCATCGCGTCGTTATGGTCTGCAAAACCCATCTCGATATCCATCTGGGTTATCTCGTTGAGGTGGGTCGTCGTGTTGTGCTTCTCGGCACGGAACACCGGCACGCTCATCATCACCCGGTCAAAACCGCCGATCACCGCCAATTGCTTATACAGCTGGGGCGACTGCACGAGGTATGCCTTGTTCTCGAAATACTGGAGGCTGAACACGTCCGCCCCGCCCTCCGTGGCGGCCCCGGTTATCGCGGATGTCTGTATCTCCAGGAAGCCCATCTGATGGAGCTTCTCGCGGAACGCGGAAGCCGCTATCGCCTTGGCCTTGAAGATCAATGTCGATTCCTTCCTCCTCAGGTCTATGAACCGGTTGTCGAGGCGGGTGTCTAACTCGGAAGGCACCACCCCGGTCGGATCGACAGGCAGCTTGCGCTCCACCTTGTTGAGGAGCTCGAAGCGGGACGGGATCAGCTCGACGCCGTCCGGCGCGATCTTATTGCCCTTTAGCTCGCCTTCGAAAGAGACCACGTCCTCCTTATTGAGGCTCACGGCGGAAAGCAGGGCGTCGTCGACGACCCCTTTCTTCATCGTGACCTGCATTATCCCGGTGATGTCCCGGACCTGCACGAATTTCAGCTTCCCCAGGTCCCGGAAGTCATGGACCCACCCGGCTATCTGCACCCTCCCCCCGGCTTTCTTCGCGTCCTTTATGTAATGCGTCCTGTGCATATTGCGATCACCGTCGTGAATTAGGCCTTCCTACGACTATATGTGAATGCTAATCTATAAAAAGGCAGACAGGGGAATACCCTCATGGAGGTCCTCCTGCCGTTACTCCTTTCCCTGCCTCCGGCAGCAGGCGCCGCCATAGCCATCTCGGTCGGGCTCAGCGTGCTCATCGTAGGGGTCATGTTCATGTTCTCCTACGCCCTACAGATGCCCGAGATGGTCGCCCTCGCCCGGGAAGAGCTCGCATCGCTGCTGCTCACGGTCTTCATCATCATATTTTTCCTGGGCTCCGACCAGCTGCTCAACACGATCGTCAATGGCATCCTCATGATGAGCCTGCCGGCCAGCCACCAGGGCTACATATCCTCCGCCACCGGGAGCATAACGCACAGCCATCTGGACCTGGCCCTGGGGACATTGGGCCTGATCATCCAGAAGCTGAAGGCGCAGTACATAGACCTCTACCTCTTCGAGATCCTGATAGGGTTCCTATCCACGATAAGCTTCCCCCTGGGCTCGCCCATCCCGGCCACGAACGTGATCTCGTTCTCCGTCGCCCCCTTCGGCGGGCTAGGCCTGCTGAGCAACGCCCATACCGTCATCGTCGAAGCCATCGGCTATTCGATCTCACTGCTCTGGGCCGAGGAGTTCCTGCTCCAGTTCTCCAGGGACGCGGTCCCCCTGGTGATATTCCCGGTCGGGCTCGCGATGCGCGCCGTGCCTTTCTTCAGGAGGACCGGATCCAGCCTGATAGCCCTCTGCTTCGCGATGTATTTCATATTCCCCTTCTCCGTCATATTCACCAACTACCTGATATTCGACGCATTCCATCCCGTGGATTTCGTATACACCCCTTCGACCGCGAGCTATTTCGAGACCACCCGCGACGTGAGCGGCGATGTGACGAGCGGCTACAACGACCGGACCACGGACCTCATGAGCCAGTTCTTCTCCCCCAGCGTGGTGGGCGAGGCGTCCAAGCAGGCGTCATCGCCGTGCGCGGGCAATGCGATGTCGAAGGCCATGTGCAGCGTCACGAACGTGGCGACGAGCCTCTTGGACGCGGCCAAGGGCCTCGCCTCCACGATATGGAACATCTGGAAGTTCATGGTGGGCATGACCGGGGACTTCTTCTTCACCGGGTTCAACAACCCCCTCATGTTCGGGAGCGCCTCATCCGGCCTCTTCTATTTCATCATCAAGGAGGTCGCGACCATCAGCCCGTTCATCATCCTGCTGATGTTCACGACCCTCTTGGAGGTCATAATCACCATCACCGGCTATAGGAGCATCTCCATGCTCATCGGCGGCGAAGCCGAGCTCACAGGCATAACCAAGGTGATATGATGCGGCGCGCCCTCCTTCTCCTGCTGTCTATATCGGCGGCCTTCGCCAGCCAGCCGTTCTTCACCGGGGAGGCGAGCGCCCCGGATGTCGAAGTGATAAACCAGGTCACCTTTTTCATGTCGATCATAGTGCCCCTCATGCTGGCTATGGTCGCCGTGGCGGCGGCCGTATATGCGGCGGGGCAGATGCTCGGGGCCGAAGCGAGGGCGCGTGCCACGGTCTGGTCCCACGGCCTGATAAGCGCCGTAGGCATATCCGCGCTGCTCATCGTCGTGGTATACGCCGTGCTCCCGGCCTTCTTCAGCGGGGATGTGGGGACCGTCGATTTCGTCGCCAAGATAGAGCAGCTCGCAAATATGGCGTCGTCCTTCCTCATGAGCGTGATATTCATAGGGGTGGTCCTGGCCGCGGCCGTGTACACCGCAGGCATGATGCTCGGAGGGGAAGCGAGGGGCCGGGCATCGTCATGGTCTTCGGCCCTGATCGCCGGCGTGATATTCACCGCGGTGCTGTACCTGCTCATGTTCCAGCTCCTGCCCATGCTAAGCGGCCTGTTCGGGAGCGTGGTGAACTACTATGCCGGCATCATGACGACCGTGGTGTTCTTCATAGCGGTCTTCATACTCATCACATACCTCGTCGCAAAGATCCTCAAGGTGCCGGAATGGGAGGCGTACCTGAATATCGAGTTCGGGAGCCTCTTCAACTCTTTTTTGATGATGCTCTTCGTGCTCGGCCTTTTCACATTCGGCAGCATCGTCGCGATGGCATACACGAACGGCCAGTACCAGACCCCGCCCCAGGCGGCCATCGCCTATATGCAGACGACTGTCGTCGACAGCGCGCTGAAGGCGACCGTGGACGTATACAAGATCCAGGCGTGCACATCCGTGCTCTCGACGTTCACCAAGCGTATCGGGGAAGCCGTCCTGACCCAGACGTACAAGGTCTTCCCGGGGCTCGACACGTTCGTCTCGATAACCAACGTCCTGACATTCTCCCTGCTGTCGCTATACAGCACGGCCAAGGCCCAGGTGATGCTCCTATACCTGGTGGACGCCTTCGTATCGCCGCTCATCCTGCCCGCCGGGATAATCCTCCGGTTCTTCCCGCCGACGCGTGATGCCGGCGCGTTCCTGGTCGCGGTGGCGATAGGCTTCTATGTGGTATTCCCGGCATCATATCTCCTCAACGCCAAGATATTCGATGAGGTCGGCATGAAGCCGTACAATCTTCCGAGCGAAAGGCCCGTCGCCCTGATAACCTCCATCTGCGGCCCTTTCAAATACGGCGTGGCGGGATACCTCTTCAACCCGGCCAATTTCATTTTCTCCTCGTTCCCGGGCGGCCAGGTGATCGGGGGGGTCCTCTCGCGGGTAATCTCGGAGGGGCTGCTGAACGCATTATCCATGGCGGAATTCGTGCCGATAATGAAGCATATCGGCAACCTTTCGCTGCTGACGCTGTTCATGCCCGCCCTATCGATGATGCTCACCATCGCATTCATAAATTCCCTGACGAAATTCATAGTGACGAAGGTATGATATGGCTTTCATGGACATGTGGTCGACCGCGCTGGCCCTTTCGGGCGCCATGCTAGGCTTCGCCACGTTCCTCGGCGCTTCGGTCTACATGCTCTCCGAGCTCCTCCAGAACGACAAGATGAAGGTCTGGGCCAAGATGGAGCTCACCGAGGTCGTCTACTCCGCCCTGATAATCTGCCTGGCGGTGCCCAGCCTGATCCTCGTCGACAAGGTGGTCCAGGGCGCGGTGGTCGGGCCGAACTGGGCCGGCGCAGGCAATCCCGGGCCCCTCGGCACGATCACGAGCTATTACATACCCGTGACGGATTACGGCACATTCGCGCCCCGCCAGCGCTATGAGGCCCTCGACATCTGCGGGGAGCCCATAGCGGCCAGCAAGCTCTCCGTCTACCACGGGGTCGAATCCTGCCATATACGCCTGGGCATCTGGTATCTCCGTGAGGTCTTCGACGAGGGGAAGTCATTCGCCTTCGACATCTACATGAGCTACATCAAGACCCAGATGATGGCGGATTTCACGATCAACATAGAGTTCCTCCTGGAGAAGGCGGGCTTCCTCACGTTCACCCCGTGGAGGGGGTTCTTCACGATGGGAAACAAGGTCAAGGAGCTCCTCTTCGACTGGGTCATCAAGATGATGATGCTCACCAAGTTTCAGGAGGTCCTGCTCCAGTTCATAGGCAGCGCGCTGTTCCCCCCCCTCTTCGCGATAGGCGTCGTGCTCCGCACATTCACCTTCACGCGCAAGCTGGGCGGCCTGCTCCTGGGCATGGCGATCGCGCTCTATTTCGTCTTCCCGGCCTTCTACACCTTCGGGGCCCTGGTGATGCTGGACCTGAAGAACGATCCGGACGTCCGGACCGCCTGGGAAAACAGCGATGCCAACTTCTGCAAGGGCCATCCCACCCTCCAGATGGCCGACTGCCCCGACCCGCCGATAGCGAACACCATGTACATCAAGGGGGACATCCCCATGATCGGCGGTGGCAAGACAAACTTCAGCATCCAGGAAGCCCGGGACAAGCTCATGAACTACGAGGGGCTGGATTCACGGACATACTACAAATACATGGAAGCGGGCAAGGACGATTCAGGCAACGCCATGATGCCCCTGTATGACCCTGCGACGGGGAAGATGACCGATTTCACCTCCACGGCGCAGAGGACCGAAGAGGAGAAGGACGCGGCGCTCATAAACGCGAGGAAAGAGACCGACAGCTGGTTCAAGAGCGTCTCTCGGGAAGGCAAGTTCGACAAGTTCGTCGGCAGGGTCTGGCTGCCAAACGGCCCCCTAGAGACGCTCGCCCGCCTCACGTTCTGGTCCGTGTTCTTCGCGCTTTTCGGCATCATCGCGACCATAGCCGCGATAAGGTCGCTGTCGATGACATTCGGAGGCGACATAGAGATCGCCGGGCTCACGAGGCTGATATGACATGGCGCGCATCCAGGCACTCCTGCTGATGGCCGTGTCCCTCTTGGGGGCAATCCACGCAGCGGATCCGGACCCGGAATCGCTCCAGGACTACTACACATCCACGACCGATTTCGCAAAGAGCCAGGGCGACGACTTCTTCCAGGCGGGAGCCTCCGCCGCCCAGGGCGGTGTCGGGACATACCATACCCTCTTCGATTCCTTCTCCCCGAACCAGTGCGGAAGCGACTGGATAAGCGCCACGGGGGGCTCGGACGTGGTCAGGAGCGCGTGGTACCTCCCCGCCATATTCGTGACGGTGATATGCCTGATCGGGGTCGGCCTGATCTACATGTGGGGGCAGCTATTCAACTCCCCCCAGATGGCGGCGCTCGCCAAGGACGAGCTTTTCCAGACAGCGCTCACGGTGGGCCGGGTCATGTTCCTGGTCGGAGCGCTCGGCGTGACGGAGATCTTCTACTCGGTGAACTCCATAGACAGCTCGGACCGGGTCTATAACAACGTCGAGACCTACAGCATGATGGACGCGGCGATGGGCTTCTGCAGGATGATGGTGAGCGACATGGTCAACCACTACAGCGTGCTGATCCTCTACAACATGGTGATGCACACGCTCTACTCGTCGACGATGTGGATCGGCGTCACCTGGCGCGCCATGTACTCGTTCAACCTCGGGCCGGTGCTCAAGCCGTTGGTCGACATCCTGGGGAGCGCGCTGCAGTACCTCTCGCTCGGGATCAGCGAGTGGCTGATGCACATCGCGACATTGTGCATCATAAAGCGCTATACCTGGACGCTTTTCATACCGATGAGCATGCTCCTGCGGGCGATACCGCAGACCAGGAGCGCCGGCGAAGCCCTCTTCGCGCTCATGTTCGCCCTCGCGCTTTTCTACCCGTTCATGTTCGTCATGGACTACGAGATCCACAAGCTGATGAAGTTCAGCCTGGTGGATTCGCAGAAGGCGGTCGGCAACTTCTTCGCTTCCAGCGGGATCCTCAATGTTTTGGGCGCCGCATTGGTGATGACGTTCCTGATGGCGGGCGTTTTCATGCCGTTCTTCCTGGGGAGCGCCCTCTCGCTCGCCTTCGAACTGGTGCGCAACGCCGTCTATTACATCGTGATAATGAGCGTGTTCATCCCGTTCCTGAACATCTTCATCACGCTCACCGCCGCCAAGGAGATAGCGAACTTCTTCAGGGTGGATGTCAATTTCATGTCGTTCCTCAAGATAATCTGAGATGATGCATATGCTGTGCGCAGGGGATATCGTGGCCGGAAGCGAGGCGCTTCCCGGAAGCTCGCTCTACCTCTGGGGCTATGCGGGGATGGCCGGGGTGGCCCTCATGGCTTCCTCTGCGATACTGGCGTTCATGTACGTGTGGGGGACGCTCTTCCGCAACCCGCAATTGATGGCATATGTCAAGACGGAGGTGTCCGAGGTCATCGTCACGGCCTTCATGATAATATTCATCTACGGCGCGGTGGGCGCGATGGGGACCCTCACCATGGGGAGCTTCCTCCCGGACGAATACCTCCCGGACGCGGGCACCCCCGGCACCGAAGAATGCGACGTCGCCGTCAATATCGACACCTCCCTCTACGACGCCGCACAGATGTTCTACCTGCGGGTGGAGAAGGACATGAGCGGATGGCTCCAGATGAACTACGTGATGAACATATACGTCGACCAGACGGCTTCGATCACGCCATACGCGCGCCCATTGGGAGTCGGCCTGGTGGCATCTCCGCTGGCGGGCCTGGCATCCCCCATCAAGCAGCTCCTCTACAACGCCAGCGTCGCCCTTTCCCTCGCGTTCATCATCAACCATGCGCAGATGGTGGTCTACGTCTATTCCATCCACGCGTTCCTCAAATACTACCTGCCGCTGGGGATCATGCTCAGGGCGTTCACCCCGACGCGGCGCATAGGCGGGACGATAATAGGCGTCGCCCTCGCGTTCCTCTTCATCTTCCCGATGATGTCGGCCGTGAGCTACACGATGTTCTACACCAAGGCAGGCGGCCCGCTCGTCACCTTCTCCGGCACGATGGCGCAGTATATGGGGGACAGCTGCGACCCGGAGACCGCGGCCCCGGGCGAGATATGCTTCAGCGGGTACCTGGACCGCATGTACAAGAAGAACTTCAGCGATATCGGGAGCGGGGTGGGCGGCCTGGTGACCGGCGTCTTCGGGGGGATCGGCAAGATGTTCCAGGAGGTCCTGGGGAACGTGTTCCTGGCGCTCCTGGTCTTCCCGGTATCGATGATCAGCTGGGCATTCGCGGTCGGGTTCATAATACCCGCCATCAATATCATGGTATTCACCATGGCGGCCAAGTCCCTGAGCAAGAGCTTCGGGGACGAGGTCGACATAAGCTCGCTGACGAGGCTGATATAGATGTCCACCGGATTCTCATCCAGCATCTACGAGGATTGGACCACGATATCTATAGGCGCAGCCGCGCTATCCGTGCTCGCTACAGCCGCCCTGATCATGCTTTCCCGCCTCTTCTCGCTCAAGAACCTGGAGCAGGTCGCCAAAAGCGAGTTCGTCTACGCCATCTCGACCGTGCTCATCGTGATAATGGCGGTCGGCATCATCGAGCCGTTGGAGATCCAGCTGGCGGCCCCGAATTCGGGCCTGGCAAGGTGCCTATACCTGACCTCGCTCGGCCAGCCTTGCACCGCGGCGCTCCCGCAGATGGCCGATCCGCCCACCACGCTGATCGACTGGATGAAGCTATACATGGAGACGCCCACCAAGTGCGTGCAGAGGTTCATGGACGTCTTATACGCCCTCGAGATCCCGGTGGGGGCCATGACGTCCTTCTATATGGAGATCTTCATGTCCGAGCATGCCGGGGGCTTCGGCCTCAAGTGGGTCGAAGAGCGCATCCTCAACAGCACCCAGTCATTCTCGTTCTACATGTACATGTACTTCCTGCTCGCGCACTGCCTGAATTTCGTGAAGCACTACGCGGGATTCTTCTTCTCATTCGGCGTGATGCTCCGCGCCTTCCCTCCGACCAGGGGCGCCGGGGCCTATGTCATGGCCCTCGCGTTCGGGCTGTATTTCGTCTTCCCCCTCTCATACATACTGATAGCCACCCTCGGCCTTCCCCATGTGCAGTCCAATATCATGGATCTGGATGTCAACGCGGTCGGGGGCCCGGAATACATCTGCGTGCTCCCCCAGGTCCCGGACATGGAGCCCTGGCAGTGCGGGACGGCGGATCTGGGCAAATTCCTGGACATGCGCAGCCTGCTCATCTCGAACCGGGACGAGCTGGGCACGATGATGTCCCTCAGGATGTGGGATTATGAGAAGCACCTGACGAATTCATTGTGCGTGTTCCCGCTGATCGCGTTCGTCCTCCTGCTGACATTCGTCCTGAACACGACCACCCTTTTCGGGGGCAACATCCCGGAGATAGGAAGAGGGCTCGTGAAGCTCATCTAGCTCATCATCAGTCTTTTAATCCTATGGCCACACATACCGTGCATGAAAACGCTCAAATCGGGCCAGGCGCCTTCCAATGCTGATGGGGGCGCAGGCGGTTCCCGGCGCGGTCGATTCATGAACCGCCTTATTGAGGGCGCCCCAGCCATGGCGGTGTTCGGTGCGCTCTTCGTGGGCGTCTCTACCTGCGCTTATCTATATAAACAGGATGTCGGGACTTGGAAAGGGAAGATCCCCATGTGCGAAGGCCCGCGCGTCTATAAGCTCGAGTCCGGGGGTTGGGAGGACGGCGCCTTCCGTCCCAAGGAGACTTTGCACATGAAGAAAGGCGATAAGGTGGACTACAAAGGCAAGACCTATGTCGTGGTGGGTGCCCTCTCCGAAGAGACGGGCGGAGCGCTCATCATCCGGGAGGAAGGTACTGAGAACCACCTTCTCATCGGTTCAAAAAACCATCTCAACCGGTTCAAGGACAAGCTCCGCTTCGACGGCTGGACCTGCGAGAATCCGAAGACCGCCAAGTCGGAATGAATTTAAATTGGTCGCCATAAATTTACATGGGTGTGCACACATGACCGAATCAAACCGGCCCCGCGTCCGCATGATGGATTTGCTTGTCGTGGCGCGCAGATACACGAACGCGAAAGATTCAGAAATAATCGCCGCTCTAAGGGGACACTTAGGCTCGCCCTTGTTGGATGAAGAACGTTATTTCACCAGGACTGCTAAAACCAAAGCAGGAATTGAAAGATGGACTCGCATTAACCTGGAGGCGGGCCGCGGCAAGGCCGCCTTGGATTGTTTCAGAGAGGAACTCAATACGTTCTTCAACTATCATCCCCCCCAGGTATATAATAAAGCTATGTCAAAAATAGATGGCCATTCTTCCACAGCGGGTTGGGAGAACCGGAAAGGCGGCAATTGACCTTTCGGCTAACCTTTTAATCCTCACCGCTGTTATCCAGCCATGGCCCAGAGGAAATTCGTCATAGACACCTCGCTTTTCGTGAACCCTTATGCGAGGGAGAAGTTCGGGAAAGACCCGAGCGCCGCCGTCATGGCCTTTGTCGAAGAGGTCGACAAGCTGAACGTCTCGTTCTTCATGCCCCCATCGGTCTTCAACGAACTCAAGAACTTCGTGAGCGCGGGCGCCATCGACGAATTGGAGCTTTTGGTCAAAAGGCGCGCCCCGAACACGTATGGCATCTACCTCCCGGCGGCGCTGCTCTACGACTTCATCGACGACGTCCGGGGGCGGGTCAACAAGGGATTGCGCCTTGCCGAGGAGTTCGCCAAGAACAACCATCCCGACAACGATGAGAAATTGAAAAAGCTCCGGGACAAGTATCGCGAAGCCATGCGTACGGGGATCGTGGACAGCAAGGAGGATTTCGAACTGGTGCTTCTCGCCAAGGAGCTCGAGGCGACGATCGTATCATCAGATGAGGGGGTGATGAAGTTCGCCGACCAGATCGGATGCGAGCGCCTGCCCGCCGAAAAGTTCTACGCCCTTCTCAAAAACTGAAAGCCCGCTGAGCGGCATCAGTCCGCGACCGCTTTCCCGTTCGCCAGCGAGATCAGGGTCTTCGACGTCTTCTTGAAGACCTTCCGGAAGCGTATCCTTAACCTCGCGCCGATCCGCTTCCTCCAGATCTCTTCCACCCGGACCTCGCGGCTCATATGCCTTTTAAGCTCATCCCAGACCGAAGGGTCTTTTATCGATATCTCGAATTCCTCGACGCATTCCTGGCCGGACCCGGCCCGGTTTATCGCCTTGGCAAGGCCGTCGTAGAACGCCTTCCCGAGCGCCCCTGCGTATTCATCGCGGTCCAGGCCGAACTCGGTTATCGAGAACGCCGAGCGGAGGATCCGCTGGTAGTAGAACCCTATCGGCATGTCGAATAGCATCTCCGAGCTTTTCGATATGTCCTCGATATCGGACCAAGGGGTCACGTATTTCACGGCCTTGGACCGGTCATCGCTCTTGAAGACCGCGCCCTCCTTCCTCCCTTTGTTGAGGCCGAGCATCAGCCTTTTCACGCCCTTCACATCGTCCTGGTGGAACCTGCCGAGCACCGGCACGCCTTCGATCCCGTATTCCTTGAGGAGCGCATATCTTTCCGCGCAGGGGATGAGCCTCCCCCTCCCGTCATCGATATCGAACACGAAGAGCCTGACATCGTAGTCGTCGGTGGGCGGGGTGTAGGGCGTGTTGCCGATCATCTCCGCGCATAGCACATGCGCCGGGTTTTTCGCGAAATAGCGCTCGAATCCGGCATCCCTCACCTTCTCTGTCACGAAAGCGTCGAGGAACCCGCCCCGGGAGAATGCGAATATCTTCCCATCGAGCGAGACGATCCTGACGTTGAAGCCGTCGATCTTCTCCTCCGCGTAGAACGGGCGGTCCATGTTCCTGGCAAGGCCGTTTGATAGGGCGAAGATGCGCTTGATATGCGGATACGCCCGGATGATGCGCTTGCCGGCGATCACCGTGCCCCTTTCGACACCTTTGAACCTGTCGGTGAACCTGGCATACTCTATCTCGCAGCTGAGGCGCTCCAGCTTCCCTTTCTTGAGGGCTTCCGTGAGGCCAGACGCATCCATAACCATTCACCACGGGACGTTCTTGAGCCCCGCCTTGTTGGCCAGCATGTTGGTGAGCGGGTGGATGATCAATGTGAGCAGGGCGAAGAAGGCGAGGTTGTATGGCTCGAATAACGAGGGAAGCGCGAGCGGATAGACAAGGACCAATGCGACTATCAGGAACATGATCGTATCTAAGAAGAAAGGCCTGCCCGAACCCACCCCGAAGCGCCTCTTGACGAAGCTTCCAAGGGCGTCGCCGGAGAGTGTCCCGAAAGAGAGCACGAAGGCGGCCACGAACTGCAGCTGGGCGTCGGCGAAGAACGGAAGCCGATAAAATATCGCCGCGAGCCCGCCCGCCGCGGTCCCGGCAAGCGTGCCGCCGACAAATCCGCGGATGGTCTTGCCATCGCCAAGAAGCCGTTTTCCATCGCGGAGCGTAGCGCCCAGATCCAACGGGGCCCCGCCCCCGAGCACGACGGGCGAGGAGTTTGCGATATATATGGGTATGAGGAAGACCAGAAGGTCAAATAGCTCCGCCATGACCAATTTCTCGTCCTGAACATTTATATTCATTGCAGGGGATTACCCTGCATGCAACCTGAGATCAAAAGACGCCCAGCGCGACCGCCGGGCGGGATCATCATCGGGACGGCGCTGGTGCTCCTCCTAATCTTCATCGTGGTGATAGCGCTCTTCTTCCTGCTCTCATCGGCTACGCCTGCCCTTCTCGGCAAATGCGTGGCGGTCGTGGATATCGACACGGAATTGACGGTCGAAGGCGCATCGCCATCCCTTTTCGATGGCGGATACCCGGGGTCAGAGGATATCGCCTACCAGATCGACGCCCTGGATAAGCGGGATGATGTGGGCGCCGTCGTCTTCGTGTTCAACTCGCCCGGTGGCTCGGTGGTCGCCACCCGGGAGGTATATTCCTCGGTAAAGGGGTTGGGGAAGCCGAAGGTATCCTATTTCAGGGAGGTCGCGGCATCGGGCGCATATTACATCGCGGCAGGCACCGATTATATCGTCTCAGACCCTGATGCGCTCACAGGGAGCATCGGCGTGATCTCCACCGTGACGGAGATGGGCGGCCTTTTCGAGAAGCTCGGGGTCAACGTCAGCGTCATCAAGTCAGGTGCGCACAAGGACATGGGATCCTCATACCGGAACATGACCGATGAGGAGCGGACGATAATGCAAGCCCTTGTCGATGAGATATACTCCGAGTTCCGCGGCATCGTGGTCGAGGGGCGGGGAGACCGGCTCGACATGGCCCGTTTCGAAGAGGTCACCGACGGCAGGATACTGAGCGGCAGGCAGGCGTACCGGGCCGGCCTGGTCGATGAATTGGGCAGCAAGAGGGATGCGATAAAGAAAGCGGCCGACCTGGCCGGCATCCCCTATGAATCCGAAGAGGATATCCGCATCTGCCAGGTGGATACGATGGGGTCCGGCGGGGGGCTGTTCGGGATGGAATCCCTTTTCGGAAGGCTCCGGGCAGGGGCTGGCGTCCCGACGCTCTCATTCAAGTGAGACCTTGAAGAACCCGCTTCCCCTCGCCTTCCTTTCCATCCTCATCATCATCCTCTCATACATCCTGTACCTGGCCTTCTTTCCGCAGGAGGTCGATGTGATAGGCGATTCGCACCGCGCCTTGTATTGCACAGATGGGGAGAAACGCGCGTGCACGATCGGGGCTTGCAGCGGCATCTCGGCATGCTCCGGCGGTGCGTGGGGCGGATGCAGCTGGGAGCGGATATGCGAGCCGGGATCGCGCGAGCTCTGCATCCAGGACGGCTGCGCCTATGCACTCAAGGAATGCGACGGATGCGGGACATCCTGGGGCCCCTGCCAGGGCCTCGATGGCTCCTAAGGTCCCCCCTCGGGGCAAATCCCTCAGTGTCGGTAAAACAATACAAAAATGGCTCTGAACCTATGGTTTTTAAATAATAGCCTCTCAAAGTCACTACCATGCGGGCATTCATATTCTCATTAGACGCATTCGTGGCGTTCACTTTGGCTTTGCTGGCGATCTATTCGCTCATATTCTTCTCCAGCATCCCTTCGGCGTATTACTACCTGCTCACGCAGGCGCACTATCTATCCAGGGATTCGCTGCTCGCATTATCCACAGCGCCATGCTCGTCCGCCTACGACTCATGCGTCACGCACGGATCGGTCCTGGACAACATCGTCGTGCTGGACGAAGCCTCGAGGACGAGCCTCATCCAGAAGACCGTCGGGGCGATGGTCCCGCCGCAATTCGGCTATTCCATGGAGATGAGCGACGACGATGGGGTGAACTGGGAGCTTTTATATGACACGGCCGACCCTGGCAACGCCGGGGATCCGCACGAGAATAGGACCCGCAAACTAACGGTCTCCACCCAGGTGATGGTGTTCGGCTTCGAAGGCAAGGTGTCGAAGCTTGAGACATCGCCCTACCGCTACAACACCTGCGAAGGCGCGGGCGTGGTCGGGGGCGATGAATGGGGCGCCGGGACAGGCCAGGGCGGATACGGCTATGAGGTCTGGGATTTCGCCCTGATAACATGCGGCGTCCTTCCCGGCTCCGGAGGCGGGGGCGGAGGGGGCTCCGGAAGCGGGGCGATAATCGGGAACACGCACCCACGCTATATCCTAAGCAATGGGGATGACCTTGTGCCGGCCTCGGATGCCCGGATAGTGAAGCTTACTGTTTTCATCTAAGGTGTTGCCCATGGACAAAAAAGGATTCCTTTTCACCGTGACCGTCTTCCTGGTGCTCGTATACATCCTGCTCTCCATCTCGGTATGGGTCAAATCGATGGAGGCCTCAGAACGCACCTTCTCGGAGTTCTACAAGGAATCTACCGTAGAGCTCACGATCGAGCAGATCACGGATTCCAAGATGGACGAGGTGGGCCGCATCCTGATGATGACGAGCCTTTCCAGGCTCGATGAGCACACCCTCACCCACTCGGTCCTCGAGGGGCCATCCGGCGACGAGAACCAAGAGATCGAGCGGGCATTGGACGAGCTGGTCGTATCCGGATACGCCGACGGCTCGCACTTCAAGGGCGGGGTCGGCATAGCGCCGCAGGCGAATTCATCGTTCTCGGCCTGGGCGGCGAACCTGAACGCGTCGCTCAAGGCGATCGGCGTCTATGTGAGCGAATTCGAGGTCACGGGTTTCGAGATGGGCCAGAGCGACATCGACCGGGTGAATTATTCGATGGACGTCAAGGTCGGCCTGCGCGATTTCGCGAACACGTCATCCGTATCAAGGCTGTATCATCTTTCCAACAGCGTGGGCGTCTCGGGCCTGGTGGACCCGGCCCTGGTCCGGGAGAGCCGCAATCTGGCCGGAGATGAGTTGACCGTCTACCGGCAGTTCTTCTTCAACAAGGACGATTATCTTGATTATTCGCGCGTGTCCGTCTCCCGCATAGCATCGCCGAGCGATATCGAAGGCGGGCAGGGCTGGCTATACGGCCCGCTGGCCAGGGCGGGCGGCACGACAGACCTCGTCCCCAACTACGAAGACGTGGACGCCAGCGACAGGCGCGTCTATATCCTCATGGGCACCTATGACGAGCTGATGGCCTTGCCTGAAATCGATATCGAAGGCTTCGCAGGCTACATAGTGACGACTGCACCGGCCTATCCATCAAACTGCAGCGGGAAGCAGAACGAAGACGACACGATAAACCCGATCACATACTCCGGGGCTACATGCGCCCCGACGATGGGCTCCCCGTATACCATCAAACCGTTCATCGTGGCCCCTGGCTTCGACCCGAGCGCCCATGATATCGAATGCCCCCTGCTCAGCAACGAGAGCCTTCGGGGAAGGTGCGTGCTGATCCAGAGCAGCCACCTGCCAGAGGAGGTGCTCAGCGATCCGGTGAAGAAACTGACGACCACCGGAAGCGGCATATACAATGTGGAGCTCCTGCGCGACTTCGTGATGTGCGGGTATTACACCCACAATCCGGGGGCGCCGTCGTTCCTCCAAAGGCTCCTCAACGACTCATACTCCAGAACGAGCACGGACTATGGCATCGAGACGTTCGTGATCGGCGTATATGCCAACGACACCTCATATGACACAGTTAGCAGGCTGGACCGCGAGATGTTCTCCGGGGACCCGGGGATACGGGTGCGCGGGATGCCCGGATGCAAGAACTACGCTTCATGCTCGGACAGCCCGACGACCGGCATCTTCGCGGTGAGCGCGTGGATCCGGGACCAATACGGCCTGAACGGGATAACATGCGATAATCCAAACGCTGCGGGGTGTGGCTGACACATGGCAAAAGGACAATCTTCTCTGGAGCTTCTCGTTACGGTCGGAGTCATACTGGCATTCACGATCCCGGTGCTGTTCCTCATCCTATCGATAAGCTCGGTGGGCTACGAGGATACGGCCAAAGCGCAGGCGGACGCCTCCGCCCGGACGCTCGCCGATGCGATGAACAGCGTCTATGCCCAGGGCCCCGGGGCGGAGAGGGAGATCCTCCTCAACGTCCCGCCATCCACCGAGACGGTCTACGTCTCTGGCGGGGAGGTCGTGGTCAGGATAAGGACATCCGGCGGGAGCTTCGATGCGGTCTCGCCCACGATAGCGAGCATCGCCCCGAACTTCCCCCAGATACAGGACAAGGGCGGGCTGTTCAAGGTCGTGCTCAGGACAAACCCCAGAGGGGAGGTTGAACTCAGTGACCCGAACGCCCCTTGAGGAAGGCAACCTGCGCGGGCAGGTCGCCACCGAATTCCTGCTTTACACCGGCGTCTTCATGCTTGTGGCCGTAGCCGCCTTCGTGGTGGTGAGCGACATGCAGAGCTCCGAGGTCCCCCTGGCGCAGAACACGGTCGCCAAGGAGACCGGCGACAGCTTCGCATCCGTGCTCACGCTGGCCGTCAAGGGCGGGAACGGGTTCTCGTACAACTATTCCTTCCCCAGGACGATATTCGGCCGCCCATACAGCATAGACATGCGGGGGCTCGCTTCTCCGGATAAATCGATGATACTCGAATGGGGTGGCGAATACGGGAACTTCAGCTACCAATACGGGCTGCCCCCCTACCAATACGACGTCTCAGGCGCATGCCTGGACCAGGACCGGCTCACAAGCTCGTCATGCGCGAACATGATCACGCTCAGCAACAACAACGGTATTTTGACGATAATGCAGGTGCCAGGGTGAAACTATGAAAGGCCAATACTTCAGCTTCGACGCGATAATCGCCGCGGTCATATTCGTGCTCGCCTTGGTGGCGCTGCTATCATACTGGCACAGCGTGCGCTCGTTCCTGGACTACCAGAACGACCCGCTATCCAAGGACGCCGTGCGCATCTCGAACAACCTGTTCATGCCCGCATCCCCGCCGAATGACTGCGGCAATATGGCGAGCCTCGGCCTCGCGGTCGGCTGGAACGACCGGAGGGTGAACGCATCCGTCCTCGATTGCGCAAAGAACCGGGACCAGGCATGGCTTCAGGAACGGCTGGGCACGCCCTATGGCGTATCCATCATCGTGACGAACGTCGCCGACGGCTCGCTGATCTCCGAGATCGGGGAAGCGGCGCCTGGCGAAGCCTCCAACGTCGTCAATATCAGGCGCCTCGCCACAGTGGTCGATGAGACCGGCGCCTCGGCGCTGGCCAAAGTGGACCTGACGCTCTATCAATAAGCCCAAGGTCTTGTTTTTGATTTTTGTTTTGCCCTAGCATCAGCTAGATCGTATGGAATGAAAAAATGAGAAGATAAGGAAGAAAAAAAGTCACTTGTTCTTCGTGATTATCTCGATGTTGTCAGGCACCTTGTTCACGTTGCCGATCTTGAGCCCGATCAAAAGCTTCACGCCCTGCTTCTGGGCCAAATCCGCGAGCCTCTGCGTTATGATGCCGTCGAAGACGATCGCATGCACGCCGTTGCTCTCGCCGAGCGATTTTATGACGTCGCGCACCGGCACCTCGCCGACCCGCTCGAGATTCGAGTTGTAGAACCTCGCCTTGAGGGTATTGGCGAGCGACTCGAGCTCCTTCATCAGGCCCGGCTTGTCCAAGGGCGCGCTCATGGGCGCTTCCTTCGCTACCTGCTCAGCCTTCGCTTCGGGTTCCAGCCCGGGTATCTCGAGCCTGGGGACATCCTCCGAGACCTCCCTCCGCCTTCCGCGGGGCGTCCTGATATCGCTCCTGGGCTCCGGCTTCGGTTCAGGGCGCGGCTCCAGCCTTGGTTCGCTCCGTGGCTCGGCGCGGGGCTCTGCCCTCGGCTCCGGCTTGGATTCCGACCTGACCTCTTCCATCTGCTGCCTGAAGCGGGGGATCTCCACGACCCTCCTCTCGGGGCCCTTGTTCGCCTTCACGTTCTGCTCGTAGGGCGTCCTGCCCCTGAGGCATTTGATGAGCTCCTTCCTGGTCAGCTCCTCCACCTCGAGGCCTACGGGCGCCCTCGCGACGAAGTCTATATCGACCCCGCCCTGGGCAAGCTCGTTTAGGATGATGTCCCCGCCCCTGTCTCCGTCCAGGAACAATGTGACCTCTTTCCGTTTGGATAGGTCCACGATGGTCCTTGTGACCTTGGCCCCGCCGATCCCGATGACGTTTATCAGGTCGTTTTTGAGCAGGTTCACCACATCGGCCCTGCCTTCCACGAACACGACCTCGTTGGTGCGGTCGATCGCAGGCCCTGCCGGGAGCCTGTCCTGGCCGTATTCGATTATCTCGGCCGTCTTCACCTCGTCCCGCACAAGCTGGGATATCTCCTTGCTCTCAGGTATCTCGGTGTTGAGCAATGTCTTCAATAAGCCCTTCGCCCGGTCCACAAGCTGCTTCCTCTTCTGGTTCCTGGTGTCCTCCACCTTGGTTATCCGGAGCTTGGCCTCGCACGGGCCGACCCGGTCCACGGTCTCGAGGGCCGCCGCGATTATGCAGGTCTCGACCATGTCCAGGCTGCTCGGGATCTTTATCACGCCCATGGTCTTTCCGTCCCTGCCGGAAAGGTCCACCTCGATCCTGCCGATCCTGCCGTTCTTCTGCAGGTCGCGCAGGTCCAATTCGTCCCCGAGCAAACCCTCGGTCTGGCCGAAGATGGCGCCGACCACGTCGGGCTTCTCCACCAGGCCTCCTATCTCCACATTCGTGTATATCAAGTATTTCACGGTATCTATGTATGTCTTAGCCATTCATTTCACCTTCATCTTTCAGTTTTTCGTAAGCTCTTTTGGCATCTTCGAAATGCCTTATCCGGAGCAGATGCGCCAATCTCTTGCGTGCCACGAGGTCGGCCCGTATCGAGCGGGCCTCAAGCTCCTCCCCGGCCCTTTTTGCCAGTTCGTCGCCCCTCCGGTCGAGATCGCTCAGCACATACGCCCTTTCAACGGCGCGCGCCGAAAGCAGGTCGCAGCTTTGCTTGAGGTTCCCCGAGATCGTCAGGACGCTCGTTATCCCGAGGGCCGCGAGCGCTTTGCGGTCGCGCTGGCCTTCGGCGAGCACCCAGCTTCCCCGGAGCTCCTCCAGCAGCTTGTCAGCCTTTTTACGGCGTTCACCTATCTCCACGTTTACCTCCTTTGCCTATCCGGCGCTCTGGGATTCAGGATTAGAGAATGACCTGTGCACTGTTGACCGCCGAATCGCGTTTCCCGTTCCGTGTCCCCGGTTTCGAAACCGGAAACCCGAGACCGGAAACACACCGGCCTGCATCCCCTTTCGGAGATGCCGTTCCATCACAGCTCGAGACGGCTCAGGGGCCATCCGTGCACAGCGTCAGCGTCAAGATAGTGCAGCCCGCTCTTCTATGAGGTCGACTACGACCGGGAATATCTTCATGATATCCCCTTCGCTTAGTATACCTATGAGCTCGTTATCGTCATTGACGACCGGGAGCCTCTTTACCTTGTTCTCCCTCATCGCCTTGGCTGCATCCTCGATCGTGGTATCCGGCTTCACCACCCGCAGCGGCTTGGACATGATGTCCTCCGCTTTGCTCTTGTACGGGTCCTCTCCTTTTGCGAGTATCTTGTAAACGACGTCGCGTTCGGTGATTATGCCCTTGGCATGCTTCCCTTCCTTGTCTTCGACGACTATGACCGAGCCGATGCCATTCTTCTTCATCGCCTTGGCCACGTCCAGGATGGTTTTGCCGAATGGGACAAACACGACCTTCTTGGTCATGATGTCGCCCACTCTCAGATCTGATCCCATGAACATCTACTTCATCGGAAATCTTTATAAATCAAGATTCCCTAGGCCTTGCGGCCGCTTTCCTTTCGTCTGAACATATTATGCGCGGTCGGGTTTAAATATATTCGTATTTATACATACTCTAACACTAATAGCGCGTCCAGCGCGTCCGAACGCCCCCACAAACCCCTAAAAACACTTCCGAGAAAATAGCGAGCTATGGATGCTTCTATCGAGATTAAATGGTCCAGGCGATGGGCCGAAAAGCGCGCTTTCGAGAGCGATCCGGACCCGAAGAGGGAGAAAAGATACATCACGGCGGCATTCCCCTACCCCAATTCCCCCCAGCATATCGGCCACGGCAGGACCTATACGACGGCGGACATCTACGCCAGGTTCCTCCGCCTCAAGGGCTATAACGTCTTATTCCCCATGGCTTTCCACGTCACCGGCACCCCGATACTCGCCATGGCAAAACGCATCGCTGCCAAAGAGAAGGACGTTTTGGACGTTTTCGAGCGGATTTATGGCATCAGCCCGGAGAAGGCCGCAACATTGGGCGAACCAAAAGCCCTCGTCTCCTATTTCTCCGACGAGATAGAGCATGGGATGAAAGAGATCGGCTATTCAATAGACTGGAGGCGGAAATTCTACTCCTACGACGAGAGGTTCAACAGGTTCATAGAGTGGCAATTCCACAAGCTCAAGGAGCTGGGCTATCTCATCAAAGGGGAGTATCCTATCGCGTGGTGCCCGGCTGATCGGAACGCGGTGAGCGCCCACGATACCAGGGGGGACGTCGATCCCGAGCTCGAGGATGTCACGGTGATCAAGTTCGCGGTGGACGGGGGCAAGGAATCGCTTGTCGTCACCACCTATCGCCCCGAGACCGTCTACGGGGTGACAAACATCTGGGTGAATCCCAAAGCCAGGTATATCCGCGCGAAACTGAAGGGCGAGGCGATAATCATCGCCGAGGAAGCGGCGAAGGTGCTCCAGCCCCAACTTGGCCTCGAGACCCTCGATGCGATTGGTGCCTCAGCCATACTCAAGATGCACGGGATCAACCCGATGACCGGCGAGAAGGTGCCTGTCTATGAGGCCAGCTTCGTCTCTTCCGAGATCGGGACAGGCATAGTGATGAGCGTCCCGGCGCACGCCCCATTGGATTATTTGGCCCTGCGGGACATCGGCAAAGCCGATATGAAGATGCCCCAGGTCGTCTCCCTCAAGGGATTCGGTCCTGCCCCTGCCAAGGAGCTCGTCGAGAAGATGGGCGTGAAAAACCAGGATGACCCCAGATCCGAGGAAGCGACCGAGGAGATATACACCAAGGAAGCCCACGACGGGGTGATGGTCGTCGGGAAATACAAGGGCCAGGAGGCCATCGACGCCAAGGTAAAAATAGGGGACGACCTCAAGAAGGAGGGCAAGGCGTTCGATATCGTCACGCTTGGGAACGGGCCTATCTTCTGCAGGTGCGGCTCGCATGTCGTCGTCAATATCCTCAAGGACCAATGGTTCATAGACTACGGCGTCCCTGCCTGGAAGGGGAAGGCGAGGGAATGCCTCAAAGACATGAAGATAATCCCGGCGGATACCCGCCCGGAGTATGAATACACCGTGGAATGGTTCAAGACCCGGCCCTGCACCCGCGCGGCCGGCCTGGGGACGAGATTCCCCTTCGATCAGGGCAAGATGATCGAAGCGCTTTCCGATTCGACGATCTATATGGCTTATTATACGGTCGCCCATCTCCTTGCCAAGGTCCCCGCCTCTGAGATGGACGAGGCTTTTTTCGACGCGCTGTTCCTCGGGAAAGGCCCCAAATCCAAGGATAAGGCGGTCGCGAAGATGCGCGAGAGCTTCCTTTACTGGTATCCGGTCGATTCCAGGCACAGCGCAGGGGATCTTATCCGAAACCACCTGACGCTCTATATCTTCAACCATGTCGGCATCTTCGATGATAAGAGGCTATGGCCTAAGCAGATAGTGACCAACGGTTTCGTCACGATGGACGGGGCCAAGATGAGCAAGAGCATGGGCAACATCCTCCCGCTGCGCAAAGCGATAGCCGAATATGGGGCGGATGTCATACGTTTCGCGGTCGTCGCCGGAGCGGATCTCTCGAGCGACACGGATTTCAACCGGAGCGTCGCTGACGGCGTGCGCACCCGCCTCGCATCCATCGCCCGCCTCGTGTCGGAGACGAAAAAAACCGCCAAAAAAACCCACGGCCGGATCGAGAAATGGCTGCTATCGCGCCTGAACCGCAAAATCGAGCGGGCGGAGAAGATGTATGATGACTTGGCGATACGCGAGCTCGCCTTGGACATCTTCTATGATGTCTCGACAGACCTCCAATGGTATATGAAGCGCTCCAAAGAGCCGAACCTCCACGATTTCTCCGAGAAATGGTCCATCATGATAGCGCCTTTCATGCCTCACTATGCCGAGGAGTTCTGGG
>JAZDKI010000028.1:0-9311 GCA_043803165.1 Microcaldota archaeon | reverse complement strand
GGGATAGGCAAGAACCGCAGGCTCGTCCCGACAAGATGGTCGATCACTGCGGTGGATAGCGCGCTTGCGAATCAGCTCTACGATCAGGTGAGATGGCTCGATGTCATAGAAGGATACCACGTCTATGAGTTCTCGAGCCTGAACAACTATTATGCGGTGATACTCCTCCCTACTCCCTGGCAGTTTGAGTGGATCGAGGCGTTCATCCACATCATGGGGAAAGAGGAGATGGTCTTCTCCGATTATGAGGAATGGAAGCCGAAGAAAGGGTATTCATCGGTCGGCGGATGCTACTACAGCTGCAAGTTCGCGGTCCTTGAAGCATTGAAGCGGATGAAGAAGCAGGCCGGGGCGGTAGTCCTGCGCGAGGCGTATGAAGGCTATGTGCCTTTGGGGGTGTTCAATGTCCGGGAGAACGTGCGCAACGCGCTCAAAGGGCCCCGCCGTGAATTTCCCTCATTCCGCGATTCCCTCAACTACGTCTCGACCCGGCTGAAGCTCCCGCTATCGCGCTTCCTGGACCAGGGCTCATTGATGAGGCAGATGCTCCGCTCAAGGCAGACCACGCTCTAAAAACGCTTATAAAATCTTGGAGACAGGAGTATATCCATGGGAGCGGGGAGAAAAACCATCAGTCCGACTACTGGGACGGCTTCTCCCCATCAAACAGGATCCAGGAACAGGCGCAGCGAGTTCGAATACGTCGTTATGGGCAAGAGGTCCGACAACCTCGACCCTAAAGCGATCTCGAGGATATCCGCTAATTATCATGGCGCACTCGTTGCAGCCGACCGGAGCCAGAGGGGGGCAGGCGAAAAGATCCGGAGCGTATTCTCGGATCTGGCCAGCGGGCGCATCGCCAATGACTTCGTCCAGCTCAGTTCCAGGCGCATCAAGAACGTGGCGGAGGGGGTCAAGCCCGAGCACCTGCCGGAATTCCTCGATGAGATGCACTCCGAGATGCTCGCGGATCCGAAAAGGGCCGATTCCATCCCCCAAGCCATGCTCAGGAACTACCAGCTGACCGGCGGCAGGGTCAAAGCGAAATCATTGGTGAAGATGGCGCGCGCCGGTTTCAGGAAAAGCGGCTCGGACTGCCCGAAAGAGGCGTCAGAGGCGGCAAAGCGGGAGTTCGAAGCGGGCAGGCTGGATTCGATAGAAGGCGTCGCTACGGCGAGGGCGGGCATGAGGTTTCCTGAGGTGAGCGGGATGCCCGATCAGTCTGCGGAAAAAATAAGCGAGGGCGCAGCGGTCAGCGCGAAACCTTCCCAAAACGACCCGACCCAAAACAGTCCCATGCCCACGCAGGCGCCTGTGGATGCGGTCGGCATGCATCCAGCTGCCATATGGAACGCAGATATAGAAGTGGACAAGCGCTCTTCCAAGGCGGATGCTCTTCCGGCAGCTTCCGAATCCCGGCGCGCCGAATCCTATGAAAATGGCGAAAGCCAGACCATCTCCCTTGACGGCGGGAAAAACCAGGGAGGCGTGCGGCCCGGGTTTTCATTGAAGGGCCTTTCCATGCCCGCTTGGCTCACCCTCAGGCTCGGGCCGAAGGAGCAAAGGGGAAAAGAGGCTGACGGCGCTTCCGAAGAAGCGAAGAAGGGATCCCGAGACAGGGAGCCCTTCAGGAGAATACTGCCTCCGATGGATATGGCATATCGGCCGAGTGCGGCAGCAGGGAAAGCCCTCGGCCCGGACGATCAGGAATCGGTCCAACCGAAGGTCAAGCCGCTCATCTTCGAAGACGGCTTCGGGATCATCAAAACCCCGAAGGGTCCGGCAGAAACGTCCCCGCGCGGAAAGGCCACGGCGATATCCGATGGTAAGAACGCGAAGATGAGGAAGACGGCGAACCGCTTCAAATTGAAGGCCGAAGGGCCGATGAAAAAGCCGAAGCGGAAAAAAGCGGAGGAGAAGCCCAAGCCCGAAGCGCCCGCCAAGAAAGCCGGAAGGAAACCCCGGAAAAATCCCAAGGGCAGAAAGCCACCCCGGCTTTCAGAGGAAAAAAAACCGGCCAAAAGCGCGAAGGGAAAGAAATCAAAACCGCTTCCGGAAAAAAAGGCTCCCGCATCTAAGAAACCGGCGAAGGCGGAGATCGCCGAAAAGGCGTTGCAGACAAAAAAAACCGCCCGGAAAAAACCTGCTCCGAAAGCCGAAAAGGGATCCGTCCAAGCGGATCCAAAAAAACCAGGGCCGATCCAGCATCGAAGGAAAAACGGAAGCGGCCGGATAATCGCAGGCCCAATCCGCGCGTCGAAGCGGACGCGAAGAAACGCCGCAAAAAACGGGGAAACCGTTTTTAATCTTGGCGGATAACGACTTCTTATGGATCTCCGCTACGCGCTGGCATCACTCCTCCTCCTCCATCTTTCGGCCCCCGCTTTCGCCGACTGCGTCGGATACAGCGACTCTTTCGACGTCCGCGTGCTCGACGGGAGCCTGAAGGCCATTGAAGGCGCGGAGGTGACGGTGAAATACGACCGCGGGGCGACCTTCGGCGAGAAATATTTCACGACCCCGGTGAAGCTCACGGACGCATCCGGAAAAGTCCATTACGACATCTATAACGGCGGGACGCTGACGCGGCCGATCGACTGCAACATCGTCATAAACGCGACCGCCGGCAACGCATCCAAGCTCCAGACGATCGTCGCGGAAACCCACGGACCTACAGTGGATGTGGTCCTCTCAGACGTCTTCCTTTTCAGGTTCTACGTTAGGGACCAGCTGGGGGCGCCGCTCACCAACGCGTCGGTCACGATCATGGGCGCTACGGACAAGACCGATAGCGGCGGGATGATCGTCTACCGGCTCAAGAAGGGCGCCTATGATTATATGGCGAGCTTCGAGAGCGCATCCGAGGCCGGGAAATTCACCATCCAGAACGAGTCGAACTATGTGGTCATATTCCCGCATAACCGGATCAGCATAGATGTCACCAACGACGCGGGCGACCCGCTTGAGGCGACCATCACGATATTCAACGACACCTTCGTGATAGAGGGCGGACATTATGAGGAGGCCCGGGCTTTCGGGGACCAGGTGCCATACGTGGTGGAGTACCACGGGCTTGTCACGGAAGGCGTGATCGAGCCTGCGGTCGAGCCGATGCTCGTGATACGCTATGACATCACATCCCCCCTGATCCAGAGCATCACGCCTGATTTCAAGGAAGGCTCATACAAATTGCAGATCGCGGCCATGGACATGAACCAGTTCGCGAGCGGCATCGACCTCGGGTCCATGAAGGCATATTACCGCGTGGAGCCGGCGGATGCGACCGTGCCGTGGAGCAATGCGGTCGTGTTCACCTCGGGACGCAACCAGTTCACGGCGGATTTCCCAGAGCTTCCCCCCGGAAGGCTGGTCAAATTCAAGATAGAATTGAAGGACAAGGCGGGCAACCGGGCCGAGCAGGAAGGGAGCTTTACGACGACTACTGCCACCCCGGAACCGGACCAAAACGATACAAATCCCCAGCCCCCGCCCCCTCAAGACCAGGGTATACCACTTATTTACATAATTGGTGGTGTAATTTTAATAGTTTTGGCCGTTTATCTGGTGTTTCGTATAAAATCAAAAGCTGTTGGAGGGGCCTAGCCGGCATTATCTTTATAAATTGTGTGTTTTATAACTATAAACATTCATAATCACAAACTAACATATTAGAGAAGGTGGTTGAAAATGCCTCGAGGAAAGAAGATCATCATAGAAACCGAGATAGACGACGACTTTGTGGACAAGTTCAGGTCCATCGACCTAGAAGAGATCAAGAAGGACCGCGAGGATGTCGAGCGTGGCTTGTCGTCTTCGGTGGCCAGCGTGTTCAAGGTCGCCCAGAACCTATACCGCCAGAAGGCGAGCGAGGACGAGCTGGAAGGCAAGCACGAGCTCTTCTCGGTGAGGTCGGCATACGACTATCTCAAGGGCAACGGCGTATTCATATCATTCCGGGCCTTCGGGGGCAGGATAGAGAGAGGCACTATCCCGTTCGTGAAGGTCGGGCGCAAGAGGTACATCCCCAAAAGCGTGCTGGATGACATCACGAGCACCAAATCCGAGTTCTACACGGTGAAGGAGGCTTTCGAGGAGTACCGCAAGGCCAACCAGAAGATCAACTTCAGGGCCTTTATAGGCAGGATAGAGAAGGGTTCCATCCCGAGCGTGAAGTTCGGGACAAGGAGGCTGGTGCCAAGGGACGCAGTCGAGGCATTGACGCACATCAGCACCAACTACTTCTCGGTCAGCCAGGCCATCAAGGAGCTCCACAAGACGGGCATCAAGATAAAGAGGAATGCCTTCGAGAGGCGCCTGGACCGCGGAAGGATCCCGCATGTCAAGATCGGCGGCAGGAGATTCATCCACGAGGACGTCATGCGCGAGCTCACTGAGAAAGAGTCTGCGCTCCGCAAATAATCTTTTTTTATATCGCTTTTCTTTTATTCTCCGGATCGATCCGGTTTTTCTTTTCCCCTAGAGCGAGGACTTTATCAGGCTGACCAGCCTGGCTTTCCTTTCCTCCAGCTTTTTCCTATCCTTGTATTCCATCGTGAGCCTCACTATTGGTTCTGTGCCGGAAGCGCGTATGAGGAACCATCCGTCCTCTTCATCCACCCTCACCCCGTCATCGGAGCGGACCACGCCATCTATGTCCAGCCTCCCCCTGATGCGCTCCACCGCCCCTTTCTTGTCTTTGGAGGGGAACCTCTCCCGGGCCATGAAATTCTGCGGGAAGCGCGCCTTCTGCGCTGAGAAGCGCCCCTTGAGGCAGAACATCTCCGCGAACTTGGCCGCCGCGAGCACCGCATCAGGCACGTGCACGCCGTCCCTGTAGATATATTCCCCGCACGGCTCGCCCCCGAACAATGAGCCGCGCTCCTCCATCATGTCCGCGACATAGGTGCTCCCGACAGGCGTTATCTCGATCTTCCCCCCTTTCCGCTCTACGGCATCCCTCACCGTGAGCGAGGCTTCCACCGTGGATACGATGCCCTTCCCATCCCCGCCTTCGAGCTCGTGCTCGATCATCATCGCGAGCTGGGCATCGAAAGGCAGGGCGGCGCCCGCTTCATCCAAGACGACGCACCGGTCGCCGTCGCCGTCATGTGCGATAGCGAAATCGGCCCCCGTTCCGCGGACGAAAGAGGACAGATAAGCCAGGTTGGCCGCATTGGGTTCTGAAGGCCGGTTGAAGCATGCGGTGGAGCCGTTGACGCTTATCACCCTGCATCCGAGATCGGAGAGCAGATACGGGGTTATGACGCACCCTGCCCCGTTGCAGTCCACTATCACCTTCGGCCTCTTTTTCGCGATCGCATCGGCATCCACCATGCCGATCACGAGCCGCCTGTGCTCGTCCAGGATGGTCCGGTCATGCAGGAATGATCCCCGCGCAGCAGATTTGGGCACGGACCCCTGCCCATATCGCCCGGTTATCTCTTTTTCCAATGCCTTTCCGATCTCTTTGGATCCTTCTATGAGCTTCAAGCCGTTGTATTCCGGGGGGTTGTGGGATGCGGTGAGCGCGATGCCCCTGCATCCGTGGAGCCTGGTGGCAAGAGCGACCGTCGGCGTCGGCACGATGCCCAGGTCGATCGCGTCGGATCCTGCATCCATCGCGCCGGCCGATACCGCCTTGAGGAGGGACGGTCCGCTCCCGCGGATGTCGCGCCCGATCACAAGCCTGCCTTCCGCGAAGATGGATGCGATCCTCTGCGCAAGGGCCTCCGTGACGTCCTTGCCGTAGACCCCCCTTATCCCTGATGTCCCGAACACAGAATAGATGTGACCAGAAATCGCTTTAAACCTCCGCATCCACAAATGCTTATGGTATCCTCATTTGAAAAAAGAGAAGAGTGCGGGATGCTCGCGATCCTATCCAAGACAGGCGAAGACGTCGGCCCGTATCTTTACCGCGCTCTCGTTGCGCTACAGCACCGCGGACAGGACGCAGCCGGTTTTGTGATCCTCGGCCCCAAAGGCCTGCAGGCCAAGCGCGGCCTCGGCCTGGTCTCGGAAATATTCACCCCGGAAGACATCCGGATGAAAGGGCATCTCGGCATCGGCCACACCAGGTACCCGACGACCGGAAGGTGCCTGCTGGAGGATGTCCAGCCGTCCATCATCGACGGCATCGCTGTCTCTCACAACGGGCATCTCGCGAACTATGAAGATGTCTTGCGTATCGTAACTAAAGATGGATACAAGCTTTCGAGTGCTGTGGATTCAGAGCCCATCGCGTGCCTGCTCCACTCCAGGATCCGCTCAGGGTCCTCTATCGAAGATGCGATAGCCTACGTGATGGCCACGTTGGACGGGGCGTATTCCGATGCCGCGATAATCGACGGGAAACTCGCCATCTTCCGCGACCCGTATGCGATAAGGCCCCTGGTCTGGGGCGAGAACGAGAAGATGATCTGCTTCGCGAGCGAGAGCTGTGCCCTGGATGTGAACGGCATCCCGCTCATCGGGGTCGTGGAAGGGGGCGAAGCGGTCGTGATGAGGGATCGGATGGAGCGGAAGACGCTGATCAAGAAGGAGCCCCGCCACTGCATGTTCGAATACGTCTATTTCTCCAGGCCGGATTCCGTGATAAACGGGAAGGAGGTCCACGAGGTTCGCAGGCGCCTCGGGATGGAGCTCGCCAAGGAGCATCCGGCGAAAGCGGACGTGGTGGTGCCGGTCCCGGACTCGGCGCGCACGGCCGGAGAGGCATACGCCAAAGCCCTCGGCCTGTCTATGGAAGAGGGGCTGATAAAGAACCGCTACATAGGCAGGACGTTCATCATGCCGGACCAGGAGAAGCGCAGGAGCAACGTCAGGCTGAAGCTGAACCCGGTCCGCTCCATAATCTCCGGGAAGAAGGTAGTCCTGATCGATGACAGCATCGTCCGGGGGACCACCCTGAAAGAGATAGTCGCGCTTGTGCGCATGGCCGGGGCCAAGGAGGTGCATGTGCGCATCACGTCCCCGCCCATCAAGGCGCCCTGCTTCTACGGCGTGGACATGTCCACCTACAAGGAGCTGATAGCGCACGATAAGAGCGTGGCGCAGGTCTCGGCCTTCATCGGCGCCGACAGCCTGGGATACCTTTCCTTAGGCGGGCTCCGGAATGCGATTGGCCTGCCGATATGCACCGGATGCCTGGATGAGGACTATGCGACGATGGCGGCGCGCAAGAATGCCGCCCAGAAGAAGGACGGATCCTGCTGCGGATAGGTCCGGTCCGCCGAGCGTGCTGCAAATTAACTCTTGGCGCTCTGCCGGCCTAGTCTTGCGTTTTACTTCTGGACGGCCTTGCTCAAGCGGTGCTTAACGCACCGCTTGGGTAGATGGTGCTTCTCTTACGTCTTAATCTGCAGCAGCCTGGCTCCGCCGAAACTAGAAACCTATATATTCCTATATATGGCTAAGTCCTACAGGTGGTATTTTGTCTGCAATAGACGATGTGATGAAGTATATCGCTACAAACGAGATCAGATGGATCGACCTGCAATTCTTCGATATCAAAGGGCAGATGCACAGGATAAGCGTATCCAACCGGAAATTGGAGGAAGCCTGCTTCGGGAACGGCATGCATGCGGCTGAGCTTTCCGACGTATTCGGCCAGTCCGACCAGGGGGACCTGGTGCTTTTGCCGGATCCGGACACGCTATCCAGGCTCCCATGGGAGCCGGCAACCGTGAGGCTCATCTGCGACGTCATAGTCGCGGTCAAGAAAGAGAGGTTCCTCAAAGACCCGAGATATGTCGCTGAGAGGATGGAGACCAACCTCGGCGCGGCCGGGGTGAAAAGCGCGCTGGTCGGAAGCGAGGTGGACTGCTACCTCTTCGACACCACAAGCGCGGACAAGACCACCCGGGGAAGGGGGACCGGCATGATACTGGATTCCCGCGAAGCCAAATGGGGCCCCTCGCCCTTATCCAACGACCATTCGGGAGCCTATGTCGCTACCCCGCACGATTCGATGTATTCGGCAAGGACGCAGGTCTCGGAGACCCTGGAGGACAGCTTCGGCGTGCTCGTCGATTCGCACCGCCACGGCAAGGGGCCCACAGCCCAGCAGTCTTTCGAGCTTGCGCCACGGGGCCTGAAATCCGCAGGAGACGCGGTAAACACGCTGAAATTCATCACCAGGAACCTGGCGTCAGCGGTCAACGCGTCGGCTACGTTCATGCCATACCCCATCGAAGGGGAGAAGGGCAACTCGCTCTCCATCTCGGTGAGCCTCTGGAAGACCAGCGAGCAGAACATTTTCTACGAGGGCAAGGAGGCATACGGGCAACTCAGCCAGACCGGAAGGTACTTCATAGGCGGCCTGCTGGAGCACGCGGAGGCGCTCTCGCTTTTCACCGCGCCGACGCCCAACTCATACCGCAGGCTCGCTGCGGAGGGCTTCAAGGTCGGATGGAGCGTGTCTGCTCCTGAGGCCCTCATCCAGGTGCCGAGCTACAAGAAGAACCTCAAGGAGGCCAAGAGGATCGTCTACCGCGGGGCTGACCCGTCGGCGAATCCCTACCTCGCGCACGCATTGGTCACTGCAGCCGGCTTGGACGGCATAAAGAAGAAGACCGAGCCGGGCGATCCCACCGAGGAATCAGGAGGTAAGAAGCGCACGGAAAAAGAGCTCCCGACCAGCCTGTTGGAAGCCGCAGGGGCGCTCCAGAGCGACACCGCCTTCATAAAGGGCGTGATGCCGACCGAGCTCCTCGGGGACTACCTCGACCTCAAGCTAAGGCAGCACAAAGAGGCCATCAAAGGCGTGAGCGGCCTCGAGCTCCAGAAGTACTTCAACGTCTGAAGCTTCTGGGCAAGCCCCGAATCTCTCTTTTTATTCCTTTTTCATCATCTTCTTTTCCTTAAGGGCCCGTAGCCGAGCGGTTAAGGCATCGCTCTTACAAACTTTTTTGGGAAAAAAGTTTGACAAAAAACTCCCAACAAAGCGAAGGTCAGCGGGGATCCCCAGTTCGAATCTGGGCGGGCCCAATTTTGCCTTTGTTCACAGTTTCGTGTCCTGTGTTTCGACTCAGGCGAAATTGGGCACGAAGTGAAGGAGCGTAGCGAACTGCAACGGGCAAATTCCTTGTTTCCAGCCTCTTCAATCCGCCGAGAAACATCCCTTTATATCCTTTTCTTATCACATAATACAACATATGGCAGACCAAAGACCGATGCTTTCGCTAGGGCTCAGCATGCAGGGTGGCATGGGCATGAAGCCCCGCCTCGAGCAGAGGCTCACCTTCGAGCAGATGCACCCATTGCTGGAGCTGATAGCGTTCTACGACCGCGCCAAACCCATGGAGATCAGC
>JAZDKI010000027.1:0-47125 GCA_043803165.1 Microcaldota archaeon | reverse complement strand
AATGGGGTGCGAGGCACGCCATCGATCGCGAAAGCGGCGCCCTTTCGATACGTTTCAAGGACGGGCGCCTCAAGAGGAATTTCCTCGAGCGCCTCTCGCCGTTCTCCTTTGATGATTTTCCGACTGAGGGGCCTAGCCCCTTCTAAAACCTGACAATCCCAGAATAAAACACATTTAAATATCCTTACCCCCCAATCAGTACTTACAACAACCTCACATACAGGTGTAGATATGGCAGAATTGCAAAAAATCCAGAGCCCCATAGCGAGACTGAACGAAGAAAGGCGCAAAGCCCTTGCGCCGCTGAAACTCCTCCAGCGGGAGCATATCCAGGCTAATGGAACGCCTGATCCTGAGCTCTCCAGCAAGATAAATGACCTGAACCAGGCGTTCTTCGATGTCTTGAAAGGGATGCGGGCTTCTGCCGGCTGGACGTCCCCATTTTCCAAGCAGCCGGCCTCTTTTGGCGTTGCCCATCCTGAGTGGCAAGAAAACCTCCTGCCTAAAGACAGCAGGTGGGTAAAACCGAAAAAGACGCTGGGCGAAATCGAGGGCGGCGAGGTAAGCAAGGCGGATAGCGCCAAGCTTTGGAACCGCCTCCTCGAAGGCGACTTCTGAAGCTATCGCTTCAGCCTTGCGAACCCGATTCCAGCCAGCAGCAGTATAAACGATGCTGATGAGCCCGGGCACGGATTCTCTATCTCGCCGCATTTGACGGCCGCCGATCTCACGCAGCTGTCCGCAGCAGCGTAGCACACGCCGACCGAACCCTCCTGGCAGTCCTCCTTGTCATTGCCGGATGAATACTGGGCGACGCATGACTGCAGCTCCGAGGCGCAGGCATCCACAGCCGGGCATTCCCCCTTTGCGTATTTTGCGGACATTATCGGATAATACATGCTCACGCAACTCGTCCCGCCGGACTGGTAGGTCGATTGGCACGCCTTATCGATCATGCCATCTTCGTCGAATTCGCATTGGGTGCATGCCTTGCGGTATGCGCTAGCTGCGCAATCAGCGGCCGCGAAAGCCGCTCCGGAGAGCAGCACCACCACAATCAGGATCATGAACTGGTGTCTCATGGCACTGATTCTCCCGCTCGCATTAAAAAGATTCGTTGCCCCTAGGGCTCGCGCTGGGCGAAAAAACAAAAAACCTGGAAAGGGATCAGTTCCTGACGCGGGCAACCATGACCTCTTTGGCCATGGAGCCGATCATCTTGACCCTTGGCTTCTGCCCGGTAGCCCTAGTATACAGGACGCCGTGCCATTCCCGCAGGCCGAACTTGCCGTCCAGCAGTTCTATGACCTTTTCGTCATCGAAAGGCTTGCAGGAATAGAGGTCGAAGTAGATCTCGTTGGTCCCGTCCTTGTGGTTGAAGAAGTGCAGCGAGCAGTGGCTGGTGGTAATCATCTGCACGAAGCTCTGCCCTGGGAAATCCAGGTCCTCGGCATCAGCCCAGTTCAGGGGGCCGAGGGGCTTCATGTTCACCGTCTTGAGCAACCCATCCACAAAACGCTTGGCATCGTCCCGCGGCAACGCCTTGAAAGAGGGATCGATCTTCGCGTTCACTGTTATATGTATGTGTTCTAGTTTGGTCATTTTGGATCGGCTTTCTCCGTTCCATCTTTTTTTATTTTCCTACCGCTTGCTATTTTCTACTGGGAATTATTTTAAAAAGCTATTCCCGTTTTCCAGCTTTTTTCTCCACCGCGCGCGCATTTTCGAAAAATCTTTTTCAAAAAACGCACTGCGCGCTTGCGATATCTATATTGTTGCTAAAAGTATTTAAAAGAGTTTCTATAAAAAGGTTGCCCTGCAATATTTATATAGCGTAATAGCCAATATGGTTCAACGGGCAAGCGGGAGCTCGAATTGCGTCTCCAGTTTCCGGTTTCGTGGGAACACGGAACGCAAAACCGGGAACCGGATGCGGGAAACAGGTAACGCATATGGAGGCAGAGGTAATACCAGCCATTCTAGCCAAGAGCAGGGAAGAGCTGCTCCACCGCATCGGCCTCGTCTCGGGCCTCGTCAAGGAGATCCAACTCGACATCATGGACGGCGTCTTCGTCCCGAATAAGACGGTTGGATTGGAAGACCTAATCGACCTGCCCAAAGCCAGATACGAGTTCCACTGGATGGTGAAAGACCCGGAGAAGTGGATAGCCAAGACCATCGGGCCGCATATGCACCTGGTCCATGTGGAGACCATTACGGATTTTGCCAAGATCGAAGCGGCTGTGAAAAAAGCGGGCGGGAGATTAGGCCTTGCCATAAACCCGGAGACGCCCCTCGAAAAGCTCCTTCCATACGCAGACAAGGCCAAACGCATCCTGGTGATGACCGTCCGTCCAGGCTTTTCAGGGCAGAGATACATATACGAGATGGAGCATAAGGTCAGGAGGCTCCGGGAGCTGTTCCCGAAGCTCGATATAGAGGTAGACGGCGGGGTGAACAACGAGACCATCGGGCACGCGTATTCGAGCGGTGCGAACATCATCGCCGCCGCGAGCGCACTCTTCTCCTCACCGGATATCAAAAGCGCGATAGAGGGACTGAAACAACGGGCGAAAATGGGGTGTTCACATAAAGGCTGACGGGATGAATAAGCTGGAGCTTGGGGCGAATTCGATACGACAGGACATCATCAGGATGCTCGTCGAGGCCAAAAGCGGCCATCCTGCCGGGTCATTGGGCATGGCGGACATCTTCACCGCATTATATTTCAATATCATGAGGCACAACCCCTCCCAGCCGTCATGGGAAGATCGGGACCGCCTGTTCCTCTCCAACGGGCACATATGCCCCGTCCTCTACGCTTCTCTAGCAGAAGCCGGCTATTTTTCCAAAGAGAAACTGCTCACATTGCGCAAGCTAGGCTCGCATCTCCAGGGCCACCCCCACCGCGGGGCGCTCCCAGGGATCGAGAACTCGTCAGGCCCCCTCGGCCAGGGCGTCTCGATGGCGGTCGGGACGGCCATCGTCGGGAAAAGGGAGGCCAAAGACTGGCGCGTCTATACCGCGCTCGGCGACGGCGAGCTCAACGAAGGGCAGGCCTGGGAGGCGTTCATGCTCGCTTCCAAGTATAAGCTCGACAACCTGATAGCGATAATAGACCGGAACAACATCCAGATAGACGGCACATCCGACGATGTCCTTCCGCTCGAGCCTTTATCCGAGAAATTCGACTCCTTCGGCTGGAACGTCGTAGTGGTGGACGGCAACAACATGAACGCGATATTGCACGGGTTCGACATGGCGCGCTCCTGCCAGGGCAAGCCCTCGGTGATAATCGCCAACACGGTGAGCGGGAAGGGGGTGTCTTTCATGGAGCGGAAGTTCGGCTGGCACGGCAAATCCCCGAGCAAAGAGGAAGGCGAGGCCGCCCTCAAGGAGCTTTCCGAAGCGAGGAAGAAGATGGAGGCGGGATCATGACGGCAAGCGCACAGCATCCGGCAACCGGAAAAGACATGTACCTGGTCCCGGACATCTTCGCCCCGACAATGACAAAAAAAGCGATCCGCGACGGATTCGGGCGCGGGCTTGTCGAGCTCGCCGAGAATGATCCGAACATCTGGGCGCTTTCTGCCGACGTTTCAGAATCCACGCGCACACACTGGTTCGCGGAGAAATATCCAGACCGCTTCGTCCAGGTCGGCGTAGCCGAGCAGAACATGGCCGGCGTCGCGGCGGGGATAGCCTCCTGCGGCAAGAAGGCCTTCATATCCGCCTTCGCCGCGTTCTCTCCTGGACGTAATTTCGACCAGATCCGCGTCTCGGTCTGCTACAACGACGTGGATGTGAAAGTGCACGCATCGCATGCCGGCTTAGCTGTCGGCCCTGACGGGGCGTCGCACCAGATGCTCGAAGACATCGCCCTGATGCGTTCGCTTCCAAACATGACGGTCATCGTCCCGTGCGATATGGAGCAAGCCAAGAAAGCCACGCTCGCACTTGGCAAGACCAAGACCCCGGCATACCTGCGCACCTCGCGCGAGAACTCGCCCGTCTTCACAACCCCCCAAACCCAGTTCGAGATCGGGAAGGCCAACATCTATCGCGATGGCAATGATGTCGCCATATTCGCCTGCGGCTTGCAGGTCTACGAATCCTTGAAAGCGGCCGAGGAGCTCAAGAAGAACGGGATTGACGCCGCGGTCATAGATATGCACACCATCAAGCCGATCGACAACGAGGTAATCGTCTCGTTCGCCAAAAAAACAAAACTTCTCGTCTCGGTCGAGGACCACCAGATAGCTGGCGGGCTTGGAAGCGCGATAGCCGAAGTCTTGTGCGAGAAGCACCCGGCCAGGCTCGTCCGTCTCGGCATGAAGGACGAGTTCGGCGAATCCGGAAGCGCGTATGAGCTATTCAAGAAGTATGGTTTGGATGCTGCAGGGATTGTGAAAGCTGTTGAAGCCGGATTCGAGCCGAAATGAGGTGCCTCTATGAAACTCGGGATTGTGATAAGCACGGACGATGCTGAAACGGTATGGAACGCATTCCGCCTTGCGAATTTCTCTATCAAAGAGAAGGACGATGTGAAGATATTCCTTGTCGGTAAAGCTGTCGGATATGAAAAAAACAGCAGCCAGAAGTTCGATTCGGTCGGGCAGGCCAGGGCATTCGTAGATGCGGGCGGCTCGATCCAAGCGTGCGGAACCTGCATGAAATCCCGGCACCAGGAAAGCACCAATACCTGTCCCACGTCCTCTTTGAAAGATTTATACAAGATAGCGAAAGAGAGCGATAAGGTGGTTTGTTTCTAAGGTGAAACTATGGAATTCTTCATGGATACGGCGGATCTGGAAGCGGTAAGAAAATTACAACTAGTGAGTAATCCGTTCACAATCATTTAACGACTTACCCCCTATCCAATCTGCTCCTGCGGAAATGGACCCCGCTTTTATTTATAATAAACTTTTCAGCAACTACAATGTGGAAATCAGTGAAGATGTGAACCAGGTTCTGTTAGGGAGCCTATTCGGCGATGCGTGTCTATCTAAAAGTTCGAAGAACGCCTATTACTGCTGTGCGCACAGTCCAAAACAAAAGGACTATCTTTTCTGGAAAGCGCGGACACTAAGCAGACACTTTAAGGTCAAACCCAGCTATGGTAGTAACGGCCCTAAATACTGGATATACAAGGTCAGGACAAACTGTCCCCCAATTCTCACCGCCCTGCACAATCTCTTCCACGTGCCTTTCGCCAGACCCAAAAGAAAATGGAGGAAAATAATCAATCCGCTTGTTCTCGAGAAATTATCCGGGATCGGCTTGGCAATTTGGTACTGTGATGATGGCACATACACTGTCAGAGACAAAACATGCGCTCTCTCGACCCAAGGGTTTACCTATGATGAGCACTTATTGCTCAAGGAATATTTTCTTAAAAAATGGGGTGTCAAGGCCTCCATCCAAAGAGATCGCCGAAATGCCATAGACAAAACCTACTACAAACTCGTATTCAACAGGGAAGAGACGGACAAGTTTCTCTATATTTTGAAGGACCACATCCCAGAATGTATGGTCTATAAGTTGGGTCATATTTCAGACAAAAACCTCATTCAACTCAAACATGAGGACCAGCGTTACAAGCACCTTCGAAAAATATGGTATTATCAAAATCACGACCGGGCTTTGCAACGAGCTTACCGGTATCGAGCGAATAATAGGCGCTTGGTAAATGAAAAACGAGTGTATTACTACTGGAGCAATCTGGAGAAATCTCGAAAAAGCGGAAGGGTAGTGATGCGGAAAAGAAGATTATTTAATAGGGAAAGAGTAAATCACATCAATGCAATTTATTATCAAAGAAACAAAGAGAAAATAAACAGGAAAAGAAGGGATAGATTGCTTCGCGATGCAAAATACCGGGATAGAAAAAACGAATCGCAAAGACGTTATTATCATAGAATAAAATCGAGGTGCGATAAATGGAATTCTTCCTTGATACCGCCGATATCGACCAGATAAAAAAGATTAATGAAGTGCTTGAGCTGGATGGTGTCACAACCAATCCGACGCTGATCATGAAGTCCGGGAAGGACCAGAAGACGGTCATAAAAGAGATCGCCAAGATCGTGAAGGGCCCGATCAGCGTCGAAGGCGTCGCGGAGGACGCCGCCGGCATGGTCAAGGAAGGGGAAGAGTTCTCCAAATGGGCCCCGAATATCGTCGTGAAGATCCCGATGACAAAGGAAGGCCTCAAGGCGGTGAGGGTCCTCTCAGAGCGGAGCATCAAGACGAACGTCACCCTGGTCTTCTCAGCGTCGCAGGCGCTTCTCGCAGCCAAGGCAGGGGCGACCTACGTCTCGCCTTTCGTAGGCAGGCTTGACGACGTCTCAGAGAACGGGATGAAGCTGATCGCCGAGATCCTGGAGATATACTGCGCCTACGGGTTCCAGACCGAAGTCATCGTCGCATCGATCCGCCATCCGCTCCATGTCGTGGAATCGGCCAGGATGGGCGCGCACATCGCGACCATGCCCGCCGAGGTCTTCGAGAAGATGTTCCGCCACCCATTGACCGACAAGGGCATCGCGCAGTTCAAGGAGGACTACGCGAAGACGAAAAAATAGCTTTTTATTGCGTTTTTATCACCATACCTGCAGGTTATTGACATGAAAGCATCCATACCGCTCAACTGGAGGCGCATCCCCGAGAGATACCGCATGATAGGTGTCAGGTGCGAGACATGCCAGAACTGCTACTTCCCGAAAAGGGTGGTCTGCTCGAAATGCAGGCGCAGAGGCAAGCTCGTCGAGGTCCAGTTCTCGGGAAAAGGCAAGGTCTTCTCTTACACCGAGGTCTCCTCGCCTCCGGAAGGCTTCGAGGACCAGGTGCCATATCTCCTCGCCGTCGTGGAGCTGGACGAAGGGGCCCGGCTCACGGGCCAGATAGTCGACGCCCGTATAAAGGATGTCGAGATAGGCTCCAAGGTGGACCGCGTCTTCCGCGTGATACAGAGCGACGATCCCGAAGGCCTGATCCACTACGGGTTCAAGTTCAGGCTATGTTGATCCTATGGCGTTCGATCCGATAACGCTGATCTTCCCTATCATCACCGCCGCGACGGGGGCATATCTAATATCGAGGGGGATGAAAAGGGAGTCAGGGGCCTCCGAAATCCACGGCAGGGTGCGATGCGAAAGGCCGATCGAATCGCCCTTCTCCAGGAAGCCGGTCGTATACTTCAAGGTCGTGCAGGAGATTTTCTTCGGCGGCAATATGGGCTGGAAGGAGTTCGAGAGCGCCGTAGCGCTTCTTGATTTCTCGATAAACGGGAAGCGCATAGAATTGGACCATGCTGATGTCCGGCTCTCTGGCGCATTGGCTTATTCCGGCTACCTGAAGCATGACAATCTTATGATGGAGCGGTTCAACAAGACGATCCGTGACATCAACAGCAAGATAAGCATCGGCGCCGTGGAGGTCCCCCCTGATGCATACCTGTCCCAGGAGGCGATGGATGGCCTTGATCGGTTCAGGAAGCTCGGCATCGAGGCCTTCGGCAAGATGCCAAAGCAGATATCGCAGAAAGAGAACCGGCCGCTCCGCATCAGCGAATACTCGATCCCCGTAGGGATGGAATTGTTCGTGGTGCCTGATCCTGCCATGCATCAGGCAGGCGATGTCGTGAAGGGGTCTAAGGAATACCCCCTGCTGGTCAGCGACAAGACCGAGGGGAAGGCGCTTGTCCAAGAGAAGGCGTTCATGAGCAAGGCGCTCGGCGTCGGCCTTATCATCGTCGCCATATTGGGCTTCATTTTCCTTGTTTTCTGAAAAGCCACTCCAGGTTCCAGCCCAAGCGCTCTTTCTTCGCATCATCCAGAGACAGCCACCTGAAGCCGGAGAACTCGGACGACGGCTTCGCTGTCCGGTTCCTGGCGCTTATCTTGAATGCCATCGCAGGGACAAAGGATCTTCGCCTTCGCGATCCTGCATTATGCCTTCCCTCTGCGATCGGCTCATGCACCTCGAAATCCGCTATGCCCGTGAGCCTGCCGAAAGCCTCCTTGATGTCGGCGAACGGGCTCCTTCCGGATGGAACTAAGACGCAGGGGAGCTCTATCCGCGCTATCCCGCTCCGGTCCGTCCTGACCAAAAACAGCACCCGCCCGCCGTCTTCGAGCCATCCGCACGCGAGCGCTTTTGGTATCGGCGTCCCCGTCGGTATGCGTCTCCTTCCCATGCATTCACTCCTTTGTCATGTTCCTGAAGGCGATCATCGTGTCGCTGGACGCTATCTCGTCATAAGTTCTAAGGTGCCTGAGCACATACTGGTCCAGTTCTTCCACGTCCGCCACCCTAATCTTCAGCAGCACGTCGAATCCGCCGCTGATCGCGGAGCCGTCCTCGACGAATTCATGCTTCATCAGCTTTTCGAGAAGGGCGATATGGTCTGTCTTAGGCATGGCCTTCACCAAGACATGGGCAACAAGCTTCTTGCCGAGCTTGGCCTTATCCATCACTATCGTGTATCTCGTGATGATCCCTTCTGCCTTGAGCTTCTTGAGGCGATGATGCACTGTCGCTATCGGGATCCCGGTCTTCTTGGCGATCTTCTGGATGGACCTGGAAGAGTCCTCCCTCAGCGTCTCTAATATGGCAAAATCCTTATCATCTAATCCATGCATGTTGAATGTTTATTCAACTATCCTTAAAAATATGCCTATTTTTTGGACACTTATCTGACAAACATGGTCATATCTTTATATATCCATGTTTCGCGTCTTTGGTCCACAAACAACAAGGAGGTGTCAGATATGGTATCGGATAGGAAGTCAAAGACATCGGTTTACGGACCGACCCCCAGGCTGGGCGCTGTCCAGTTGAGATACCTCCAATGTGTTTGGGGATTCAGGCGCATCGTCGGCCAAATCAGCGGGTTCTCTCGTAAAGAGACCCTGACAGAACCACCGCAAGGCCAAACCGGGTCCTCCGAGGGGCTTTTACGGATGCGTTCAGGCTTAGACGTGGTCTTCCGCAAGTTCCGGGATACGGATGCTAGGGAGGTATCCAGGTTCATCCTTGAGAACAAGAGGGTGGTTCAGGCCGATCTTCGTCCGGAACGATGGGAGAGGATCCTGCGGTTCGATTCTCCAGGGTCATTGATCGAACGAGCCAAGCTGGATGCCTTTTACGTCGTCTCGAAGCCGGGCGGAGGGCTTCCTCTCGGAATCATCGGATTCACCAGGTACTCGGGGACAGAAGCCGAGCCGGTAACCTTTTCGGTCGACCGCAACTTCCGTGGCTTGGGGCTCGGCAAGCTCCTGGCTGCAGAAAGCCTGCTCAGCCAGATGGCGGAAGGGATCACGCGTTTCCATGTGATAGCCTCGCCCATGTCACAGGGGATATTCAGCGACCTCGGTTTTGTGGAGGATTCCAGGCTCGCGAGGCTGGTCTCCAGGGGGACGTTCCTTTCGCTCAGATCAGAAGGGGACAGCGGCCTGATCTTCCTGGGCCGCTCGATGATCAGGGGCATCACCGAAACGGAGGGAGCGACATGATACCCTGCCAGATAGAGAAGCCCATGCCGTTTGCGGCAGTCCCGGCAAGGCCAAGCCGCTTCAGGTCAGCCTGCACGGTGATGGCAAACACCATAGTGAACAGGACATACAACCTCGAATCAGCCAGCCTCAAGACGCGAGCCGAGCAGGCCCATAAAGAATATCCGAAGCTATCCAAGTGGACCGAATTCGGATCGAGATACACGTTCTGGCTCGGGATGGCGGTCCTCGAGCGGTGCATCAGCAGGCACACCGGTCCGACCGTCAGTTGCGGCCTCGTCTATTCGAATCCGTTCGTGGTGTCGGCGGTCGCCAAGTACGCCAAAAAGCCCGATGCAGGGAAACCGAAGGGGATATCCACCCTGCTCTCAAAGCCGGACATATCGACTTACAGCGGGACCTTCGCTATCATGGAGCTTGCCACGATACCCGCATACGTTTTCGTAGCCGACCGCATCGCAAGGTTTTTCTCCGACGCGGTCGTCACTCCCCTCGTCGCTGCGGCAGCAATTCTTGTCGGGAATCTCGCTGCGATGGCTATCGAGTACCTCAGCTTCAGATACATCTGGAAGAAGCGGGTCCTCAAAGACATGCCCCAGGGCAACATCCGGGACGAGTGGAACGGCTTCGTCGGCGAGTTCAAGCCGTTGAAGCTGTTCTCAGGCAACCAAGTCAAGGAGCCAGCCAAGACGGCGAGCGGATTCATCGGGGAACTCTGGGGCACGATAGAGAGGCATTTCGTCTGGGTGCAGATGTCCAGATTGGCCTTCGTCACTGCCTTCACAGCGCTGTTTGCCGTTCCGGCCAAGACTTTTATCGACTCGCTCTTCACCGCGATGGCAGCCTGCGGGTTCGGTCTCGTGATGGGCGCTGTCACTGCCAAGTACTTCCAGAGCGTGAGCGACAAGATCGAAGCCAACGCCCCGAAACCCGAAAACGAAAAATGATTCTTTTCCTTTT
The DNA here is from genome assembly GCA_043803165.1 of Microcaldota archaeon. Taxonomy (GTDB): domain Archaea; phylum Micrarchaeota; class Micrarchaeia; order Anstonellales; family Bilamarchaeaceae; genus Bilamarchaeum. The sequence goes on along the minus strand of JAZDKI010000027.1, from coordinate 36,650 downwards.
TATTCGTAAATCCGTTTCCACATCTCAGATGCCAGTTTCCCGGTCCTCATGAACCTGTCAACTTCCGTCTTCGCACGCTCCCGCTTCTCGCGGTGGCCCTTCAGGAACGTATTGACCCTCTCGATAAGGATCTGCTTCAGCTCTCCTGTGAGCATCTTCCCGGACTTGTAATCGTCATGTATCCGCTTCAGCCTCGCGTCATCCGGCTCGAAAAGGATCGAGAGCCATTGGAAAGGCACGTCGATATCCGGGTTCCCGCCGAGCTTCCGATGCTCCTCCACCGTCGCCTGCCCTCCGGAGAATGCGTACTTGTTTATCTTGTTCTTGACCGTCTTCTCGTCATCTGTGAGCAGTATCGCAGTCTCCATCCCGGCGCTCGAACTCATCTTGCCCGAAACGCCCTGCAAGGGGGGTAAAAACCTGCTGTGGATGGCTGAGGTCTTGTAGAATCCCATGCCTTCTGCGATATCCCTCTGCACCCTCCAATACGGATCCTGGTCTATCGCGCATGGGATCAGGCACCTCTTCTTCTCAAAGAAGGTAGGCACCACCTGGTAAGCCGGATACATCTGCATCCCGATGTTTGTCGAATCGTCGAATCCGAAGACCGCCTTCACCGTAGAGCCCGTGATCTTGCGCGCCGTCCTCATCAGGAGGGGATAGACATTCCGGACATACTCGCTGTCCTTGAAGATGAATGTGCGCTCAGGGTCGAAGCCCAGCGCGATTATGTCCAAAATGTTCTCGTCCGCGTTCTTCTGGATGTCCTTCCATTCGTATTCCCGCTTGAAAAGGTATTTCTCGTCATCGGTTATCTCGATATACAAGTTGACCTTGAACGTGTCCTGCAGCCATTTCGTGAATATGAGCGGGACGAGATGCCCGATATGCATCGCCTTGCTCGGGCCCCTGCCTGTGTATAGGAAGAACCCCCTCCCCTTCTCATGGTCGTCCAGGACCGCCCCTAGGTCACGGTGCGAGAAGAAGAAGTCCCTCCTGAGCATATGGTGCGGCTCGTCCCCTCCGCATGCCTTGATCAGCCTCTCGCGGAGCTTGGCGTCTATCCTGCTGGTGCCGAACCGCTTGATGAGCTTGTCGTAATCTACTGAGCCGGAGACCTCCCACGGCGTGACCTTGAAATCGTCCATAGCGCATAAACCCGCCCAAACAATAAAAATCCGAGCCCCATGCGGGGTCCGGGGCTATCGGCGCTACATGAGGGCGAGGCCTATAACGAAGGATGTCCAATTGCACATCGCGCTCGTAAGGATCGCCTCCTTCCAAGGCATCTTCGCGAATGCATACCGATAGAAGACAGCCTCGGCTGCGAGGGCGAATGTCTCGGATATGGCGGTCTGGACCCCCCACCCGAAACCGAGGGCCGGAAACGCGAACCAGACGAAGGGGAGGGTGAGCGAGCTCGCGATGACGGCGTTCCTCGCAATGACGGGGGTAGCGTGCCTGTCCCGATGGAGAAGATAAAGGACCGCGCCCTCGACCGCTATCGTGAGGGCGAGGGCTGAAAAGAAATCCAAGACATCACTTCTTCAAGACGATGAAACACAAAACCGCGAATATGACTGACGCCGGTATGCACGGGATCCTGTCCACATCCCTCTGCGCCGCCGTCATCTTTTCTGTATCAAAAATGATGTAATATTCTCCACCCGCGACCCCTCCAGGTATGGGGGCGCTCTTGAGGTTTCCGTCACCTGCATCATATGCCAGAGAGCCGCCCGGAAAACCGTAGCATGGGTTCAGTTTGTAGAACCACTCGCCGTCGTTCCTGCAAGCGCCCCCAGAGCATGGCAAAACGACGGTATTCTTCCCCACGGGGCTGTCGGACGGCTCTTGTATCGCATCGCAGATGTAGTATACCTCGCTTATCGATGTGTCAGGTTGGCCGTTCCTGACAAGTTCGATGGTCACCTTCGGCTGCGGAGGCGCAGGTCCGACATCCGCGAAAGACAGCGATATCATCAACAGGGCCGCGAGGGCGAAGACAAGCACGGATCGCATGACCCCCACTTGCCCGGCAAGATTAATATGTTTCGCGCCTAACCAATACCGGGAATGAAGATGAGGATAGTCCATTTCGACCGGAAGTTCGGCCAGATGAAGATCGAGGCCGAGACGTTAGACGACCTCTGGCACCTGGACAAGGTCATAGCCCCGGGCGACGAAGTCGAATCCCACACTTTCCGCACCTACAAGGTCGGCACGAAGGAAGAGAAGAAATCCGTGACGATAAGGGTGAAGGTGGAGCGGGTGGAGTTCGCCAAGAACGCGAACCGCCTGCGGGTGCTCGGGCCCATCGTCTGGGGCGAGCCGGAGGACTACGTCCAGCTCGGCAAATACCACACGATAGACGTCGGGGCGGGCGACCGCATCAAGATCACCAAAGAGTGGAAAAACCACGAGGTGAACCGCCTCAAGGAGGCGGAGAAGGAATCCAAGCGCCCAAAGATGCGCATAATAGTGATGGATGAGGAGAAGGCGCTCACGGCGATACTCCGCGTATTCGGCGTGGAATACGGGGCGGAGTTCTTCAGCTCGGGCAGCAAGAAGGGCGACGACTACGAAGGCAAGCAGCAGCAGTATTTCGGCAATATCCTCTCAGAGATCGAGCGCCATCCCGAGCGATACATCGTGGCCGGGCCCGGGTTCTCCAAGGACAACCTCAAATCCTTCATATCGAAACGGAAGCCGGAGCTTCTCAAGCGGATAACATTCGAGAATGTGAGCTACGCGGAAAGAAGCGGAGTGAACGAGCTGTTCAACAAGGGCGTCATAGAAAAATTGATGGGCGAGGAACGCTTCGAAAAAGAGATGAAGGCGGTCGAAGAGCTCCTGATCGAGGTGCACAAGGACTCCGGGCGCGCCACATACGGCATCAAGGAAGTGAAGAAGGCGATAGAAGCCTACGCGGTCAAGAAGCTCCTGATCCTAGACGAATATCTCCGGGCCGATCCGGAGGCCGAATCCGTGGTGGAGCTCGCGGACAAGGCGAAAGCCGAAATCCTGATTTTATCCTCAGAAGGCGACGCTGGGGCGAGATTGAAAGGGTTGGGCAAGATCGCCGCGATGCTGAAATTCAAGATAAGGGAATGATCATTTCCCCTGCGATCTGGCCTTGGCGGTCGTCATCTTTATCGCATCCCTGATCGCTTTCGCCGCATCCTTCTTCTCGAGCATCTTCAATCCGGCTTCCGTGCTCCCGCCAGGGCTCGCGACCGTCTCTATTATCTTTTTCGTGCTCCAGCCGGCCTTCATCAGGCTGCCTGTCCCGCGGAGAGTCTGCGCGACGCACTTCTCGGCGGTCTCGCGGGCCAAACCGTTGGCTACGGCTTCCTCTATCATGGCCTCAGCCAAAAACGCGATGAAAGCCGGCCCGGAGCCGGAAGACGCCTTCATGGCCTCCAGGTGGCTCTCGGCCGTCTTCACGCACAACCCCAATGATGAGAATGCGGTCAGGAACACCTTCTCCTTCTGCTCCACCTCAGGATGCAGGGAATAAGCCACCACCGCCTCTCCGACGTCTACGCAGATGTTCGGTATTATCCTGATGATGTTCCGCACGCCCCAGGACTCGTATCTGCTTATCGGAACCCCTGCGGCGCAAGAAACGACGAGCCGGGCATCCCTGAGCTGTTTCACGACATCCTCGACATGCTCCGGCTTGACGGCGACGATGGCCATATCCGCGGTCCTGGCTTCGGTCAGGTCTTTGACAGGCTGCGCCCCGATCTCAGATGCTACATTCCGGGCATCCTCGAAATGGCGGTCTATCAGCAGGAGCTCATGGTTTTTCGAGAGCACCCTGGCAAACACAGTTCCGAGCCGACCTATGCCGATTATCGCGATTCGCATATAAGCACCAGGATAAACGTGCCGGTCAAGCAATAAAAATACAGGACACCGGTCCACTAACCCCGCTTGATCAATGCCGCGAGCGCCCTATCCATCCACCTCTTCACGCTGACCCATACCCATGCCGCCGGTTGCATATACGGCTCGATCATCATGCCGTTGAATATGCTCGGGCGGAGCGGTATCTCGTAATAGTGGACCATGTCCCCGCGCTTCCCTTCCCCGGTATCGAATTCAGGATAGAACACGGCGCCGAACCTTTTATGGAAGCCTATCGACTCTGGATACGTATAGCCGTACATCTTGCGGTACCCCCTCCGCCTGGCCTCTGCGATGCACCCATCCCGGAGGAGCCTGCCCACCCCCTGCCCCTGGTGCGAGCGCCTGACGAAGAATGCATGGCTGTAAGAAGAGCCGGTGAGGCCGGCTACGATGTCGATCGTGATCGCGCCCATGCCGACCACCGCCCCCCGCCCGTCTTGCGCCACCAGGACGAACGATCCGTCGCAGATGTGCGAAAGGAGGTCCTTGTCGGGTTTCTTCTTCCAGCTCTCGATCTCCGCATCCGGGTGCTTCCCGCCATTGCTCTCTTTGAGGCTCTGGATCCCGTCGCGGAACACATCCAACAGGTGTGTGGCGTCATCAGCGTCGGCCTGCCTAAGGGCTATCCTGATCTCCCTACTTGCCATCAGGCTTCACCTTCGATATGATCGTGCGCAGCTTCCCTGTCCTTCCCCTGGGCAGAGAATCGACCTTCTCGAATTCGACGGCGACCACCTCGCCTAGGCAACCTGCGCGGATCATATTGCGCACCCGCGCCTCCTCCTTCACATCCATCGGTTCTGGCGCGACATATCGGAAAACGAACAGATCATCCCTCTCCTGGATTATCTGATACCCGCCCACCTTGATGTCATCCAGGTAATTTATCGACCTGGCAGAGCGCACCTTCCCGCTCGGAAGGGTTATCCGGTCATCCTCCCTCCCGCGGAGCATCCGCAACGTCCTCTGCCCCCTTCCGCACCTGCAAGGTCCGCCTATCGCCCCGATATCCCCCTGGCAGTATCTGATGAGCGGCATCGCGCTCCGCCAAAGCGGCGTCACCACGATGCGCCCGACCGCGCCCCTCCGGACAGGCTGGCCGTGGTCATCGACTATCTCGGTGTGCACATATCCGTCCTGGAGATGCAGGCTCCCCTCGGTGCACTCCATCGCGACCCATGATGCCTCGGTAGTGCCATAGCGGTCATATATCGGGCACCCGAACGATTCCGAGACCTCCTTGCGGACAGACTGGGAAAGCGTCTCCCCCATGGGAAGGATCATCCGAAACGACAATCCCAGGCCCTTAGAAGAGTTCAGCCGGGCGATCGCCAGCAGGACCGACGGATACGCCTTGAGTATCTTAGGCCGGATCCGCTCCAATTTTCCCAATAACGCCGCCTCGTCATCCAGGACCGGAAGATAATCGCAGCTGAGGATGCCAAGCCGCTGCAGCGGATGGGGGGTTATCTGGTAATGGGTTATCTTCGCCTGGTTATCAAAAGGGGAGGCGCCGCACCCTAGGGCGTGGCAAACCTCGGAGGCGCCGAAATAATCCCTGTCTTTCCGTGATGTGTAGGTGGCGAGGGGAACGCCGCTGGATCCTGACGTGTGCTCCAGATGCAAGGCAGGCCTGTCGAAAATAGCGCTGATGAAAGAATCCGCATCCGCCTGGATATCGGATCTTTTCACCAGGCCGATATCTTGGAGGTCTTGGATGCTGCGGACCGGGACGCTTGACAACGTTCTCTTATAGAAGGGGACCGTCGCCTTGGCATGTTTTATCAGCGAAAGAAGCTTCTGCTCGGACAGGTCCTGCAGCTCCTCCTCGCTCTTCCACTGGTCCTTCCACATCCGGGCCAGAAGGAGCGCCTCTCCGAGCATCATCAAGCACCGGCCCGGACCGGCTGGGGATATCCGAAGAGGACGAGCTTGAGGTAGAGCATGACCTTCCGGAACGTATTCACATACGCCCTTTTGCCGAAGACCTCGTATTCGTTCTTCTCTATCGTGTCGAGTATCTCGCCATATATCGTCAGGGCGAGCGCGATGACCACGCGGACCTCCTTGTGGATCATGGCGAGCCCGGCCACAGCCTCGCGGTAGTAGCGCCTCGCCCGCTCGACCTGGAATTTCAGGAATGCGATGAAGCCCTCGGTCCTGCGCAGCGAAAGCACGTCCTGGATCGTGATGCCGAAGCGGGCGAGCTCGTCCTTGGGGAAATACACCCTGCCCATGCGCGCGTCCTCGCCCACATCGCGGAGGATGTTGGTCAATTGCATGGCTATCCCGAGCTTGATCGCGTATCTCTTGGCCTTGCGGATGTTCCCGATGCCCATGACATGCATGAGCATGAGGCCGACGATGGAAGCCACCCTGAAGCAATACTTCCGGAGCTCGGAAAACGTGCCATATTCCTTTTTCCGGATGTCCATCGACACCCCGCGTATCAATTCAAGAGGGTACCTGAGGGGGATTTCGTGCTTCTTCATGATGTGTATGAACGGGTTGAGTATAGGATCAGTCGAGTAGCCCCTCTCATAGTCCGAAAGGAACCTCCCTTTCCAGTCCCGGATGAGCATGCGCTGGAGCTTCGGCTTGCCCTCATTATCATCTATGAGGTTGTCGGTGTGCCTGCAGAAGGCATATATCGCGTAGAACGAGTCGCGCCTCTCGCGCCCCATGAACCTGGATGCGAAATAGAACGATTTAGATCCTTTCCTTATGCTGTCCTCGGCATATCTGAAATCGACGTACGTTCTCCCACCGATGTAGATAATCCCAGCAAAGATTTATATACGATGTCTGAAGACGTTTCAGTATGGCGGCAGTCGAGGTCGTTGAGCTGGCCAAGGTCATCAACGAGAAGATAATCGTGGATCGCATCTCCTTCTCAGTCCAGGCCGGGGAGGTTTTCGGCCTTCTCGGGGCGAACGGCTCGGGCAAGACGACCACGTTCAACATGATGGCAGGGCTCCTCGCCCCGTCATCAGGCAGCGTCTCGATCCTGGGAAAGAGCCTCAAGGAGAACCAGAAGTCGAAGCCGGAGATCGGCTTCGTGACCCAGGAAGACTCGTTCTACGAGACTTTGACGGTGAAAGAGAACCTCGATTATTTCGCTTCGCAATTCGGGGTCAGCGGAAGCGAATCAAAATCGCGCAACAAGGAGCTGATCGCGCAGATGAGCCTGGTGGACAAGACGGACGTGCTCGCAGGCAAACTCTCCGGGGGGATGAAGAAGAGGCTGAACATCGCCTGCTCGCTGGTCCATGACCCGAAGATAGTCTTTTTGGACGAGCCGACGGTCGGGCTGGATCCGGTCATCAGGCGCGATATCTGGGCGGCGATCGTCAACCTCCACAGATCCGGCAAGACGATAATCATCACCTCGCATTACATGGAGGAGGTGGAGCGCCTCTGCGGCCGGGTCGCCATCATGTTCGCAGGCAGGATAGTGGACAGCGGGACGCCGGCGGAACTCAAGAAGAAATACAACCTCAAGCAGATGGAGGACGTGTTCGCCCATCTGGTCAAGCCGGTGGTCGGATGAGGGCGCTCTCATCGATCAAGAAGGAGTTCCAGGAGATCTTCCACGACCGCGCCATGCTCGCCATCCTGCTGGTCTTTCCCATATTCATCATGATCTTCATGGGAAGCTCGTTCCGCTCCCTCGAGATCAACGGGCTCCCCATAGGCATCGCGGGGCCGATCAACTCCACGTTCTCCGATGCCCTCCTTGGCGGGCTGAGCGGCTCCACCGCATTCAAGCTCCAGAGCTTCGATACCGAAGCTGATGCCATGACCGCTTTCCGGAACGGCCAGCTAAGGGCGGTCATCGTGGTGCCGGAGACATTCGAGGAATCGCTGCGGCAGGGCAACGGCTCCACGGTCAAGATAATCGTCGACAACTCCGATATCGCACTCGAGCAATCGGTATTGGCCGCCATGTCCTCCGTGGTCAGCGCGTCATCGGCCGATATCACCAAAGGGTATGTCTCAGGCGCTTGGGAAGAGCTCTCCGAGCTTAACCGGACCGCGTCAGGCCTTGCGGGAAACATCAACTCCACGCGCGTCCAGATGCAGCAGACCCGCGTCTCCATCAACTCTGTCCGCGGGGACATCCGCGACCTTGATATCGGGGCCCTCGAAGACAATCTCGATTCGGCATCAAGCGACATATCGGACCTGCGATCCATGCTCGAAGACCAGAAGGCCCAGGTACGCCTTGCAGGGCAGGAGCAGGAGATGTTCCTCAACGACACCCGCATCTTCCTGGAGAACGCCAGCGGCGCGCTCAACAGCTCTTTGGATTCGGTCCAGTCGGCATATCTCCGGCTGGAGAACCAGAGCGAAAGCTTAGAAGGCACGGTGGCGTCCCTGGACGCATCGATCGCCGGCCTGACCGCCATCAGGGATGCCACGAGCGACGCGACTCTGAAAGCGGCATTGCAGTTCAACATAGCGAGCCTGGAGTCGCTCCGCGGCTCGAGCGTGGAACAGATAGACGCCGCCCATGAGGAGATGGCTGAGCTGCAAGAACTGAACGCGACGCTCCTCTCCTTCAAAGGGTCGCTGGATGGATACTCGGACATCGTGGACATGGCAGATTCCGGGAGCACCAGCCAGATGGAAGCCGCCCTCGATGAGGCCGGGCTAAGGCTTATCGAGGTGAACGGTTCATTTTCTGAAGCGCGCGAAGAGGTCTCGGACCTCAAAGACCTGCTGTCTGATATGGATGAGACGGCGGGTCAGATAGATGCGACTCTAGACGAGGTGTTGGCGCAGATAGACGAGTTCGAAGGCCTGACGGATTCCCTAGAGAGGACTGTCGCAGAGCAGACGAGCAAGGATCCGGACCTGATCGCATCCCCCCTGTCGATCGACGTGCAGAACCAGTACGAGCGGGCGAGCTTCGTCGACTTCATCATGCCGCAGGTCATATCCGTCTCCCTCCTGCTCTCCTGCTTCCTGCTCAGCTCCATCACCCTGGTCCGGGAGAAGACGCGGAGGACCGTGATCCGCGCGCTCATGGCACCCGGCTCGCTTGCCAACCTCGTCGTGGGCAAGATATCCACCATCGTCCTCCTCTCTTTCGTGCAGGTCGGCCTGATAATCGCAGTGGCCCTCCTCTTCTTCGGCGTGAAGCCGCCAGGCAATTTCATCGCGCTGCTCCTCGGGACCGCGATCTCCTCGCTCGTCCTGAGCTCGATCGGGGTGATCATCGGCTTCTTCGCCCGCTCGGAATCCGCCGCGATACAAGGATGCCTGCTCCTCGCGATCCCGATGCTCTTTTTGGGGAACATCATATTCTCCCCCGACCTCCTCCCGGCATACACGCAGATACTCCAGCAGCTCCTGCCCCTGGCCCATATCACGAGCATCTTCCGCATCGTATTGATAACGGACGGCAACCCTGTCCTGGACATCACCGCCCTGATCACGTATTTCGTGCTCCTGGCTTCGATACTGGCCTTCATCCTCTTCAAGAGGAGGGACATCACCAACTACCAGTAGCGGTTTTAACCTGTCCGAGGCATCTCATCATCCATGGAAGGCTCACAACCTGATGCATACTCGCTTCCGGGCTCCTCGGAGCTCCCGGTCAGGAAAAAACTTATAATAAACGTGGCGCTCGCCGGCAACTTCTCTGACAAATCGGCGAACCCCCACGTCCCATACAGCCCCGAAGAGCTCGCATCGGATGCCAGACGGTGCTTTTCGGCAGGGGCGACCTTCTTCCACCTGCACATCCGCGGACCGGACGGCACGCCGTCATGGAAGGCAGACCTTTTCTCCGAGGCGATCATCAAGATCCGCAGATGCTGCCCGGGCGCTGTGATCTGCGCGACGACAAGCGGGCGGGTGCATAAGACCTTCGAGCAGCGCTCGGCGGTATTGGAGCTAATCGGCGATGCGAAACCAGATTTCGCCAGCCTCAGCCTGGGGTCGATGAATTTCCCGACCGAGCCGAGCATCAACAGCCCGGAGATAATCGAGCGCCTCGCCAAAAGGATGGCCGAGCGGGAAATCAGGCCCGAACTCGAGGTATTCGAGACGGGGATGCTCAATTACGCATCCTACCTGTCACGGAAAGGCCTCATCAAGGGCCCCGCCTACTACAACCTCTTCTTCGGCCTGCTGGGGACCATGCCGGGCCGGTTCGTCGATATGGTCCATCAGGTGTCCAGCCTGCCGCAAGGCTCGATCTGGGGCGCGGCTGGAGGGGGGCGTTTCCAGCTTCCGGTGAACACGGCCGCGATCCTGATGGGCGGGCACGTGCGGGTGGGGCTGGAAGACAACCTCTTCATGGATTATGAGAAGGCGGTTCCGGCCACCAACGAGATGCTTGTCAAAAGGATAGCGCGGGTGGCCGGAGAGCTCGGCCGTCCGGTCGCCACACCAAAAGAGGCACGCCGGATACTCAGACTCGATGCTAGCCCGGACTGAAAGAAACGATTATCCCCTCTAAGCTCTTGTTGATATTGAACCTGTCCGTGATCACCGTCCCGTTCACAAGCGCCTGGGGCACGAACAGCTTGTCGCTGCTTAGGTTGAATCGGCCTGCGAACGCGTCATAGGCGAGCGAGCCGTTCTGGCTGGATATGTCGTACCTGACGAACACGGCGTCCTGGTATTCGGCCTCCATGCGGTCTATCTCGGGCGTTATCGCAAGGCAAGCAGAGCACTTGGGCAGGTAGAAATAGTAGACCATGAGCCTTCCATCTGCGTCTGTCGTATTGAAATCGAAGACCGGCGGGTCAGGGATCACCGTCTCCGAGTTGAAGACGTCGCTCGCGTCGCGGTAGAATGTGAGGTTGGCTGTATTGGGCAATGGCTGGTGCGGCTCCTGGATCCAGGCCTGGGGCGAGGCGTCCCCGGCCCCATCATCGGCTTGCTGTCCTGTGCAGCCGAAGAGGACAAGGGCCAACAAAACCGCTACCGCAAATCTCATGGACTATCCTCGCTCCATGGAAATATAATCGTTGGCCCTGGAGGAAAGCATCTGTGGCGAAGCACATTTTCTCCTAGCGTTTTTGTGCCGCTCCCCAACCCAATCCCAAAAAAATATTAATAGCCATTCAACCCCTCTGTTTTTTAGGGGGGATCGAATGTGCAAGATTCTATATGCAGTGATAGCGTTGTCGCTGGCGTCCATCGCATTCGCCGGTTTGCAGGATCCGTGGGTTGATCGCACGTGGGTGGCGTCCAACCCGCATATCTGGACATTCGGGGCGGAATTCTGGTGGAACCTCCCCGCGCTCCACGAAACCATCGAAAGCATAGATGCCGGGCGGGCAGGTTCGCTGGATCTGCCCGAAGAAGTCCAAGACGATGTGGCAAAAGCCGCGTCATCCTCGAAGCAGGCATCTGATAGGAAGACGCTCTGCACCATAAACCTCATATCCTCGCTGGGGGCAGGGCAATTCATGTTCTCGCAGCTATTCATGAACGCGTTTTCCGAATCATCCGGGTGCACTTCATACAAGGCCTCGTGGAAAGAGGCAGTAGGCGCGGCGCTGGATGCCGCGGACATGGCTGCATCGGATGCGGAAGGGTCGGTCAGCGGGGCGCGCACCGCTTATGAGGAGCTCGTCTTCATGGGCGTCTGCGAAAGCGGCTATTCAGGCCCCGGGAGCGGACCATGCCCCGAACTGCGCAGCGCCTTCGACAGCGTGGATAACAACATCACAGAGGGAAGATACGGAAAATCCGCCATTCTCCAGGGATACCTCTCCGAGATGAAGGGCCGCCTCAAAGAGCCTGCCCCCGACCTGTCCAGATGGGCATCGCTGATCGAACTGGTCTATGGGGAGCAAGGCGTCAAAGAGAGCTTCGACAAAGCTAAGGCGGCCGCCATCTCCTCGAAGACGGCATCCCAGAACCATTTCACCGAACTATCCGCGAGCGCATCTGCGAGGAAATCAGCCGTAGAGAAAAGCCTGGCCGGACTCAAAGCGCAGAAGCTCTACCTCATCGACAAAGCCCCATCAGGCTACGAAGCCAGGATCGCAGGCTCGGTCTCCGAGTCGTTTACCCTGCTCTCTGATGACAAAGAGGATATCGACGCGATTTTCACAGAGGCCTCGCTTGTCCGGGGAAGGACCAGCCAAACCGGTTATATGGCATCTGCGATAGGCCGCATCTCCTCGGCTGATCAAGGATACTCAGAGATATCCGAAGCCGCAGATGCGCTTGAGGAAGACGCAGCGGATGCGGTGGGGCAGGCCCGGGATGAAGCCCAAAGCGAGATCTCCGCGAGCGAGCGCGCATTCTCCATATCCGCCGGCAGCACATCCGCGGCTGATTCTATAGATGAAGCGAGGATCCTCCTGGAAAAAGGCGATTCGGCCGCGCTTATGGGCGAGCGCTTCGCATACTATTCCAAGGCGGCCGCGCTCGCTAGGACCGCAAGGGATGAAGGCTCGCTCGCGGAAGAGGCATCCACTGGCGCATCCTTCGAGCTCCTGGAAGATCTGATAAAAGGCGCCGAGAAGGACGGCATCAACGTGGCCCAAGAGAAAGAGATGCTCGTCCTCGTGAAGTCTCTTCCCCCAGCCGACGCAGAGGCGCTATCCCAGGGGGCGATCGGTTCGATAATCGCGAAGGCAGAAGCGAGATACGATTCGGACATACTATCCGCCAGGTCGCGCATCTATGACAAGCTCTCATTCGCAGGCCCTGACGCAGCGGATCTGGAAACCGATATGCTTGATCTGGAAAACGGCCTGCTCTCTGATGGGGCGGTCGTCTATCCAGAGGCTATCGGCTCGCTGTCGGCCTTGCTTTCCGGCTATGAAAAGATAGAAAATGAACTGGACCAGTACATGGGGGACGTCATCGGGAATTCGATGTCCGCCGATTCAGCGCCCCTGATAGGGCCGGTGAAGCTGGATGGACCGGTTCCCATATCCCTCGATGCCGTGCTTACGAATCCCCGCCCTTATAGCGCCGCACCGGTTTCCGTGCTTATCCGCACGACCCCCCTTGGATTTGTGTATTCAGACATCACAGATGGCAAAGATGAGGTAGCGGGCGTCCGCGAAGACGATGACGGCCTTATCGTGGCATTCCGCGAGGTCAGGCCTTATGAGACGAAGCGCGTATCGTTCGAGAAAAGCTCGATCATCGCGCATACGCTGGAGCGGACCGTTGTCGCCGAAGGCATCGGGGATGGGACGGCTATCGTGAAAGAATCCATCGAGTTCGCTCTTGACATCCCGGTCATGGCAGTCGCATCTCCTGAAGGCTGCGCAGAAATGCTCATAGACGGCACATCGAACCAGGCCGCGCTATCCGCTGGAACGCATACCCTCACCTGCGAGAGGACGGTGTACGAGGCATACAGCGAGAGCATGGCGAACATGAAGGCATATCCGCTCGGCGCGATGAGCAAGGTCGAGTATGATATACGCATCGAGCCGGAGATGGATCTCGACCGTGTCATCATCTTCATAGACAGCATGAACGACTCTGCAATCACGAGATTCAGCGTGATCCCTGCGACCGGGGAGGCCATAAAGGAACAGGGCCGCCTCTCCGACACGCAATATTTCGCTAAGCTGTCCGGCTTGAAAAAAGGGCGGACCGCGGTATTGCGCATCAGCTATACCGTGGACGATACCCCTGGATATGTCCAGAGGCAGCTTTCAGCCCTGCAGGGAGCCGACCTGAGCCAGGACGCGTTAGGCCTCCTCGAAGACGCCCGGATGCAGGCCGAGGCCGGCAACTGCAGCAGAGCCCTGGAGCTGATAAGCCTGGCGGTGGCCAAATCCCGCGAAGACGAGTCGGCGCGCTCGATCCTGGAGAAACGATATGACGTCCTGCTAGGAGCCCTGCAGGCAGAGCTGACGGAGATAGATCAAGCTATGCAATCCGCTCCTGCTGATTCAGATCTCGGAAAAAAGCTCTCATCAAGGAAATCCGAGCTCCTCAAGGTGATATCCGAGGCCGAAGCAGGGGATCTTGCGGAAGGGATCGCCACACTCGAGGAAACGGATCCGAAATGGCTGGAGAAAGAGATTTCATCTTATAGGAAAGAGGCCTACAAGTCCTATAACGACCTGAAAGAGCGCTTCTTCCTCTGTGGGAACTCCACGACCCCTGCCGAGTTCCTGCTATTCGAAGAGGCATTGCGCAAGCTCGAGACAGGCGACCGGCCGGAATACGCGGCGCAGGCCGCCCAGGCGCTTTTAGCGGTGGAAAACACCGTGAAGGCCCAGGAATCCTCCCTATCGGCCCAAAAAGAGGCCCTCAAAGCGCTTTTCGGATCCGCCAAAAGCGATGCGTCCAGCGTATTAGAGCGCTATCTCAATGAAGCTTCGGCCGCGCGGGGCACAGAGTACAGCGGCTATTTCACCGAGACCGAAAGCAAGGTGAACAAGCTCATCAAGGATGCCGAATCCGCGTTGAAAGGCGATCCGCGGGCGGCGATATCCCGCATCGAGGATCTGAATTCCAGCAGGGCGAAGATGGAAGCGACCCTCGCAGTTTTGGAAGATGAGAGCACGGACAGCCTGCTCGCGATAGAGGCGCTTATCCGGAGCAAGGATCTAGATGAAGGGAGAAAAGCGTCGCTGCAGGCCCGGATCGAGGGCATCCGGAGCATGATATCCGCTGAAGAATATGTCAATGCCCTCCGGGCGGCCGGCGCCTTGACAAAGGAGATCGGGGATGCCGAGGCTCCGGCCCAGGACGGACTGATGATCCTGGCCTTGACGGCGATGGCGATATTATCAGCAGCAGGCTTCTACATGTACAAGCAGCAGAAGCCCAAGGAACTCAAGAAGCTGTCCTCGTGGGGCGATCTGAAAAAACCGGTGGATAAGGAGAATGAAAAAGAGAGGAGAAAACCGAAGGAAGGCGTTATTTCTTCGTCACCTTCTCCTCCTTCAGCACGATCTTCGCCATCATGAACACCACGAAAGCGATGATGATGAAGTTGATGAGGGCTGAGATGAAATTCCCGATCCCGAGTCCGGTCGCCGGGGCGGTCTCAGTGGCCTCTTTTAGGGTGATGATCGCGGATTGCCAATCCCCGCCGGGCAATACCAAGCCGACCACCGGCATGATGAGGTTGTCGACAAGCGATTTCACCACCGCAGTTATCGCAGCGCCTATGACGAAGGCGACAGAGCGAACGGCGCACCGTTGTCGCGAACGACGCATCGTTCGCGAGCATGCTCATGGTCGAAGCATCGACCATGACATCGCGTGTCCCATTCAGCGAAAGCTGAATGCGATGGCGAGGCCGATCACCTTATACTCGGTCAAAAAGTCCTTGAACTCCGATATAAAACCCATAAATACACCTGGATTGGTGTCTTGGCGCAGGATATTAAGATTTTTGGTGGCGCGAAAGGTGCCCGGCAAGGTCGGCGATCGTCTTCAATGCAATCAGGAGAAGCATGGCGAGTAAACGCATGAGCCACAGCGCAGCCTGGGCCGCAGGTTCGCTTCCCAAGGCATCTGCGATGATGAATATCGGCGCCATCGGCAGGATCAGGAAGCCGGAAAGGATTATCGCCAGGTGCATCGGGATTATCCTTCCGTACGGGGCCATCATCACACGGTTGCGGTTCTCGTGCGTATTGTCGAGTTCGGACGGATTCCGGAGCACGTTCGTGAAGAACGAATAGGCGTGGCTGAGCGCGAAAGCGGCCGCTATCATGCCGATGCCCAGGAGATCAGGCTCATCGATAGCGAATGTCGGCATCACCGCGAGGAACATCAGATATACGAAATGGAAGATCCCGTAATGCACGATGAAGAAGACGGCATTGCCGAGGGGGGCGAGCGCCGAGCCTGGCGAAGATGGCAGGGAGCGCGACGCCATGAGGATGAACGCCAGCACAGTGAACAGGCCTATCATCACGCTCTCGAGCCAATAGGCCCAAACGACCTCAGCAGGGTCCATGCCAAGCAGAAGGGCGAGGATCATGGCGGCTGCGTTGCTGGCAAGAAGCAGGTATGCCGATGACGGGTAGCTCCTCCAGTCAAGCGCCCTCTTCAGCGCGTCCATGTCCATATCGGCATCTTTCATCAAAAAAGATTAAATGGCGCGGCATGCGCTGGTCATCTAGGATGCACCGGCTTCCCGCTAAGATGCCTTGCGTAAGCTTCGACCGCTTCAAGGAACGCAGCGGTGTCATCCGCATCGGTCAATCCGGTCACCCTGATGAGGGCATGGTGACTGGAACGCCTCTCCAAGGGGAGGAACGATTGGCTCGGGACGCAGTTCACGACTGGGATCCCCGCCGTCTCCAGAGCGAACTCGGCGAAATCCTTGGCCTGATTCCCTTCGCTGGCATTCAGATACAGGAGCTCATCGAATCCGAACATCAGGTAGAATGATGAGAGGGTATCCGGATCTATCCCGGATATCCCCCTCTCATGGTCGTAATACTTGGACAGGTAGACGCCGGGTATCTCCCTAAGAGCCTCTGCCATACGGATAAGGTTTTCGCTCACCCTGACCCTCCTTGCCCCGAAAAACGCCTTGGTCCCCTCCATTGTGGCAGGATCAGCTGCAAGTTCGTTGAGGAAACGGTTGAACGCCATCTGCTCCGGATTCGAAACCCCCCCGAGGGTTGGTAATATGTCATTCTCCAGCGCAAGGAAGAAGTCCTCCATTGCATCAGGAAACGCATCGCCCGGCCAGTAGACGGCGAGCTTCCCCATCCTCCAGCCGCAGAGGCCGTATGCCTTTGAGACAGTATCCATCACAATGATGGGCGTCTTGATATCCTCTTCGAGGGCTATCTTTATCGGATCTAGCGGGATCCCATCGCCCCGGAACGCTTCATACGCGACATCGATCATCGCTAGGATCGGCCTTCCGAGCTTAGCCCCAGCGTCTCCAATGATGTGCAGATGCTCTACGATATCCTCCCTCGACATCGCAGCTCCGATGGGATTGCCTATCGTCGTGAATATAACCGCCTGGATCTGGTGGTCTTCCTCCCCGGTCCCAACGTGCAGGGCCGAGCGCAGGCTGTCCGAGTCCGGTCTGCCATCCTTCCTGCACTTATAGCTGACCAGGCCCGCCTCATGCTTATAAGCGGCCCCGAGATGGATGATATAGGTCCAATCCGGGACTACTACCTTATCCTTTTTCGGCTCAAGTACCGCAATCTCCATCGCGATCAGCGAGGCGCCGCTCCCGCCTGCCGTAGTATAGACCCTGACATCCTCGAACCGTTCCGCATCGTTATGGATGCTTTCGGGGTCGGAAAAGCCGAACCTTTTCAGTTTCCGGAGAAGCGGCGGATAACCGAAAGACGAGGTGTATCCGGCCATCTCCCTGAGGCTCTTCTCGCCAGACTGCCTGATCTGCTCAAGGCATTCCCAGGGCCTCATGTGCGGAGGGAAATCAGGGTATGCGCTGGGATTCCCGAGCGACATGCCTATCACCCTCTTGGCCCCGCTCTCGTTTTGCAGGCCCATCTCGCAAACCTTGCCCCAGATGGCTTCCGGGGATGTGTTCTCCTCCTTGAACTCGCGGAATTCCCTGGCGGACATCCTCCCTTCTATCACGGACAGGTTCCTCGCGTTCGCGATGCGCAATACGCCTTCCAAACCGGTCTTGCGCAAGGTGGTATGCCCCATCATCTCGTACTTTTTCGCGTGCTCCCTATACCTCGGGTTTTTGAAAATGCTTCCGTTCGTCATAAGGCTCCGCCTCTCTGAAATGGTTTTAAGTCGTAATTAGGCGTGATGTTTGTGTGGAGGGTTTATATTTTCTTCCCTGGGCGCTGGCACGATTGACGAATAAAACGGAAAATAGAAGAAAAAAGGAAAAACAGGATCTCAGTCCGTGAGCCCGGCCGGGGTGACCCTGAACACAGCCTCCCCCTCGGGAAGGTTCGGCGAATCCACTAGCCTCGCTATACGCTTGTCGTCCTTGCTCTTCCTCACATAGAGCCGATAAGTAGACATATGGGCGAGCACGTGGCCGCCGATCGGCGTGGTCGGGTCCCCGAACAGGATGCCCGGGTTGTCCATCACCTGGTTGGTGACATAGACCGCGAGGTTGTGCTTCTCCGAGAGCTTCTGGAGCATGTGGACGTGTTTGTTCAATTTCTGCTGCCTCTCGCTGAGCGCTCCTCTGCCGATGTAATCCGACCTGAAGTGAGACGTCAGCGAATCCACCACGATCAATTTGATGTTGTTCTTCTCGATGGTCTCTTCGGCCTTCTCGAGCAGGATTATCTGGTGGTCGCTGTTCTCGGCCCTCGCCACAAAGATGTTCCTCAGCACGGTGTGCGGGTCCATCCCCTGCCCCTCGGCGAGCTGCGCGATGCGGTCCGGCCTGAATGTCGCTTCCGAATCGACGAACAGCACATTCCCGCCCAGGCCCCCCTGCTCCACGGACCTCTGGACATTCACGACCAGCTGGAAACCGAGCTGCGATTTTCCGCTCGAGAATTTCCCGTACATCTCGGTTATCGCCATCGTCTCGATCCCGCCCCCTAGCAGCTCATCGAGCGCCTTGGAGCCGGTCTTGATCCTCGCGATGTTCTTCCTCCTCTCGTATACAGCGTCCGCGGTCTCGAATCCGATCTCCACCATGCTTTTGGCGGCTTCGATCGCCTTCTTGGCCGATTCCACGCCCATCCCGCCGGCTTCCGCCAGTTCATGGGGGTTCGCGGTCGCAAGAGCCGAGAACTCGCCAAATCCCGCCGCGCGGAGCTTCTCCGCCGTCACTTCCCCTATCCCCGGGAGGTCCTCGAGATCCTTGTAGTATTTCTTCTTCTTTTCCTTATCCTTATCTTCAGCCATTAATATCACCGTATTTACTTAGATTTCTTCAGCACACTTCTCTTCTCAGGCTCCACGAAAACCCGAATCGGACTCAGTACATACCCCTGCTCGATTCGGGGGTATTCCGGGCTCCTCTTAGGCACTCAAACACACTCACTTCCGGTCGTTCGGGAAAGCCAGCAGTTTCAGCTCCCCGATCTTCAATGTGTAGAACTCGTTCCCGTTCTTGGAGATGTTCTTCCACATTCCCCCGACATTCTTGTAAACGACATTCCCGTTCTTGTCACGGTCTGTCTGCACAAGCCGCAGATCCGGCCTGTTCGCCCCTGCTCCCCCCCTCCGACTGGCTGCTCCTGCGCGCCCTTCGCTTCTGCTGGGATTTCCTCGAAACCCTCATCATCCAATTTCACTTCGGTTTCTTTCATTTTCTCACCTGGGCCTTTCCTTCTGTTTCTCTATTGATAAAGGCCCGCGAAACTTCATTAGTATAGACATATACTACCTATGTATATACTAACGGAGTTAACCCAAGCCTCCTATTTAAACGTGAGGAGACGTCATTTCCGCGGAGCATACCGAACGCATCGCCGTTCGATCCGGTCGCAAAAGACGCTTAGGAAATACCGCGGTGCCACTAGGTAGAAACAGGCCGCATAATCCCGATTCATCGCTCATGCCGGTTTGAGGAGGCCGCCCGCGCTCTCTGTGATGAGATACGCCGCACCGGTTATCGCGCCGATGATTATCGCGCCGATCATCATGCTAAGCCCGATGCTCTGCCATTTGCCCCTGCTTTCGCCGGGCTGCATCTGAGCCAAGCCATATGTGATGCCGCCGAGCATGAAGACGCTGACGGCTATCATCGGTGCGATCGTAGATAACAGGTTTGCGACATTGGATATCGCGACTTCAAGTCCTATTGCCATCGGAAATCCCTCTCAGCCATCCTTTATAAATTTTTTCGCGGGCGCCTGCGTGTCATTCACAGTTTCGCGAGCTTCCTCGCGAAGTCCACCAATCTGTTCGAATATCCGAACTCGTTGTCATACCAGGCGGATATCTTCACAAGCCTGCCATTGGCTTTGGTGAGCTTGCCGTCCACTATGGACGACTGCGTGGTCCCTATGATATCGGAAGACACTATCTCATCTTCCGTGTATCCGAGGATGCCCTTCAATTCCTCGTTGGACGCCCTTTCGAGCTCCGCGTTTATCTCCTGCGCGGTGGCCTCCTTCTTGAGCAGCAGTGTCATGTCGTTCATGGATCCGCAGGGGACCGGGACGCGGAACGCGAGGCCGTCCATCTTGCCGGCCAGATCCGGCAGGACCTCTCCGATCGCCTTGGCCGCGCCGGTGCTTGTCGGTATGATGTTTATCGCGCCCGCCCTCGCCCGCCGGAGGTCGCTGTGGCTCCCGTCCACTATGTTCTGGTCGTTGGTATAAGCGTGCACAGTGCTCAGGAATCCGCTCTCTATCCCGAACCTGCCCTCCATCACCTTGAGCACCGGGGCCAGGCAGTTGGTGGTGCAGGATGCGAGCGAGAACACGCTCATCCCCTTGTGGACGACATGGTCGTTGACGCCCGGGACCACCGTCGCGTCGACCTCCTTGGCCGGGGCCGATATCAGCACCATCCTCGCGCCTGCTTTGAGGTGCTTCTCGGCATCCGCCTTGGACTTGAAGGCGCCCGTGCTATCGAGCACGAGGTCGACCCCAAGCTCCTTCCACGGTAGTTTGAGCGGATCGGTCTCCATTATCCATTTGATGTGGTGGGAGTTGATCGTGAATTGGTTGTCCTTGCCTTCTACATGGCCGTCGAACCTCCCGTAGACCGAGTCGTACTTGAAGAGGTGCACGTGGCCGGCGACCGGGCTCCGGGTGTTTATCGCGACGACCTCGAAATCCCTTCCCAATGCGCCCTGCTTCACCGCTGCCTTGAGGAAAGCCTTTCCTATCCTGCCGAATCCGCTTATCGCTATCTTCATCTGATCCACCTCGCCTATAAGTAGCATAACCGCTTTCAACGTAAATCCTATTAAGATTATCCTTGGCCGCTTTGCGCGGTCGAGGACGCTTCCCTGACGATCTGGTTGAGGACCTCCTTGGCGAATCCGGTCCTCACCCTGACCGCGCCGGCCCTGACATGGCCCCCGCCGCCCTCGACGAAATCGGCCATGCTCTTCTTCATCTTCTCCGCCATGCCGTTCGCGCTCAGGCCGAGGGCTGCCGCAGGGCCGTTGAGCCTCATGATCAGCGAGCGGTCCGTCTGGCCGATGCAGAACAGGGGGCGCTCGCCTGAGAGATTGTCGAAAACCCGGGTCGTTATCTTGCTGGATGAGGGCCATTCGCCCTTCTTCACGATGCCCTCAAGGGAGAACGAGACGATCAGGAGCCTTCCGGCCTCCTGCTTCTTCATCCTGTCCATCGCCTTTGCCGCTGCTTCCCCGATGGATTCGTCCGCCTGCCTGGCGATGGAGGAGAACAGCTCCCTATTCTCCATCACCTTGCGGTAGAAATCCAGGTTGTTCCCGAAAGAGACGTGCGATGCGACGAAATCGAGGACCATCGCCTTCTTCATCTCCGCCTCCCCGTTCGGGACGAGGTCGCTCTTATCCCCGCTGCATGCTATGGCCGCGAGCTCCATCGCCTTCTTTACGTCAAGCCCGCACACGGCCGCGATCTCGCAGGCCAGGTACCCGGCCGTGTAGCGGGAGGCATTGTCATGGATCGAGAAAGGATTGATGATGCATCTCTCTTTTTTCGCGTTGTAAGGGTGGTGGTCGATGACCAGGCAGTCTATCCCCCCCGCCTTCAGGAGGCCGAGCGCTTCCGCCGACGCGTCGTTCGAGCCGAAATCAAGGAGCATTATCAGCGGCCTCCCCTCCTGCCCGATCCCCGCCATGTCACGGAGCGCGTCCTTGACGGAATAGACGGCTGAATTCTGCTGGAGGGCCCGGCATGGCAGGACGGAGGTCAGCGCGAAAGCCCCGCAGATGCCATCCGCATCGCCATGGAACCTGAGCAGCACCTGCCGGCCGAGCTTTTTTGCCCCGATGAGTTCAGCCGCAGCCTCCATCATCGCGGGCCAGAGCCGCCTTGTCAAATCGTCAGGGGCCAAAACAGGGCTTTCCGGAAGATGCAAAGAGGACCTCATCACGGATCTGACCTTGGAGAGCACCCTGGATCCTTCGTCCCCTTCCAGGACCGTGGCCTTTTTCCCGGCGATCTTCCCCATGCCCATCTCGCCTTCGAGCCGGATGACCGCACCCTGTGCGATGTGCTCGTCGCAGAAGAACCCATAGTCGCTTCCGCCGTCCGTGAGGATGTATTCCCGCTTCCCGCGGGTGTAGAACGTCCTGCTCACGACGCCTTCGATCATGATCAGATGACCACCCTGATCCGGTCGCCCTCGCCCTTCCCGAGCTTTTTCTTGGCGTTGAACGGGCAGATCAGCTCGAGCACATCCGGGCCGTGGTGGGTCCGTATCGGTATTATCACCGCGCATCGACGCCCTTCTACCGTGCACCTGTATGCGAAGATGTCCCCATAAGTGCGCTCCTTGTCCTTGAAGCCGGATATCGTCACCGGATCCTTCTGCATCATGCGCTGGCGCTTCCAGCGTTCCGATGCCGCGATCCTGATGTTCAGGGTCCCTGGATACGGGTCGAAACCCAGCTTCTCGGCTATCTGCTTAAGGTACCCTGGCAAAGACACGTAGTACCCCCCTTCGCCCAGGCCCTTGGATATGACGCCTTCGATCTCGAACCGCTCCCCTTCGAAAGCGGCCTTCAATGCGGAATAAGCATCGGCAAGCTCATCGACGGCCTTTCTCGTGAGCAGCAGGCCCTCCCTGCTCCGCTCCAGGAATCCGCCCCGCTCGAGTGCCAGAAGCTTCCGCGAAGCGTTCTGCTGCGACATGCCGGAGAGCTCCCCTAGCTCCGTAGTGGTGAGCGCGACCGGCCTTGAATCGGCGCCTTTGCGCAGCAGGAGAAGGAGTATCTCGTCCATATGCCTCTATTTTATATCCGGAGCAACATATTAAATTGCATGGAATACGACGGGCTCCATCTCGATATCCCCAAATCGGTCTATCCCCCGGCCGAGGACTCGTTGATGCTCGCCAAAGGCGCCAAGGGCTTAAAGGGCCTGGTGCTAGAGATCGGATGCGGTTGCGGAATCGCATCACTCTCGTGCGCCAAAGCCGGCAAGGGCAACCGCATCATCGGGATAGACATCAATCCAGACGCAGCCAGGTGCGCCGCCGCCAACGCGGAAAACAACAAGATAACTAACGCGCGTTTCTTGGCGGGCGATATGTTCGCGCCGATAAAAGATGCGGTTTTCGATGCGATCATGTTCAACCCGCCCTATCTCCCCACCTCGGATGATGAGCGCCTTCCGGGCGATATCAACCACGCGTATGACGGCGGGGCGGACGGCAGGCTCGTCCTAGACCGGTTCCTTTCCGGTTTCGATCCCCACCTCAAGAGGGGCGGGACCCTCCTCCTCATCCAGAGCAGCCTGAATGACAAAGGCAAGACGTGCGCCACGTTTGAACGCATGGGATACGCGGTGACGGTTTTGGCCGAGGAATCCTTCTTCTTCGAGCGCCTGTATCTGATCGAAGCCAAAAAGAGGGTTTAAATTCTCCGACAGCGCAATCATATACGAGATGATGACGTGAACAACCTCTGAGGCCTTGGGTTTTTCCAACTCTCGATGATGAAGTCAACAGCGTCTGATCACTTCTCTTTCTCAGGGTCACCCAAACGTCCCGGGTTTTCTTTCCTTCTCAGCCCCTCCGGAACGCCGTAGGGCATCCAGCCCCCGCTTACGTGCCCTCCGGCGGCATTCCTGGCAGGTCCAAGCCCCAATCCCACATCATAAAGCTTTTTATAACCTAATGGACACACACATCCCTATGAACCAACTCCGATTCGATACCCTTTCACAAAATAAGAGGGAGAAGATGATGGCCGTCGTCAGGAGATGGCAGAAAAGCGGAGAATCCATACGCCTGCTCGAAGAGAGCCTCAGGACGCTCTCAAAACACGGCAGGAAGCCGGCATACGAGCTCCTCCGCGAGGAAAGCCGTCTTAAGGAGGTGGATTTTATGCCCAAGCCGATGGAGATATCCAACCTGGCAGTCACATACGGCAAGGGCCCGAGGCCGAAGCTGACCCTGGATAAGAAGGAAGCAGGCCAGCTGCTCGAGCTCGTCCAGATGGTCAAAGAGGCCACTGAAGGGGCAAGCAAAGGCGTGGTGATAGATACCGTCGTCCAGGTGGCCTTGGCTGTCCTGGAAGGCAGGGAGCCGGTGCTCCCGCGCTTCAAGGATCTCAAGGCGAAAGTATCAGCGCTCTTGGATTCGCTCGTGCCGCGGCAGAAGAGCTACGGCGCAGAACGCCAGCAGGAGCTCTCGCTTTAGCCCTCGCTTCTTTAAATCTTTTTCTCCAATTCAGATGCATGGCAGACAAATCACGCGAGATAATCTCACAGCTCATGGCTATCGGCATCACCGAGTATGACGCCATGCTAATCGCAGACTGCGTGATAACCAGGAAATCCTGCTCGTGGGTCAACACGGACCTCATCGACGACCGGATGCTGGCCGACCTCAACGACCTGATAAAGAAGCACAACTACGGGATCTCGGTCAAGGTCGACGCCATCCCGACGCGGAGCAAGTTCATCTGGGACATCAAGGTCCTCTAGGCTAATCATATGAGACCCTTCGCCTGCGACATGATCCTCATCGAGGACGGGAAGATACTCCTGATCAAGCGGGCCTTTGACCCTTTCAAGGGGATGTGGGCCATCCCCGGCGGAAAGATAGAGGATGATGAGACCGCAGAGGGGTGCGCGATCCGCGAGATGAAAGAGGAGACCGGCTTAGACATAGTACTCATCAGGATGACCGGGCTCTATTCAGACCCGAAACGGGATCCGCGCGGGATTATCGCCGCCACCTACCTTGTCAAGCGCATCGGCGGGATTGTGCGCGCGGGGGACGACGCCGGCGAAGCGGAGTGGTTCAGCCTGGATTCTTTGCCGAAGCTGTGCGCTGACCATGGAAAGATGATCGAAGACGCGAAAAAAGAGCTTTGAACCGCTCACTCCTTCTCTATCATGGCGAGGTCGCCCAAAGCCACCAGGTCCTCTTCGGCTTTCTCCTGGGCCTGCTGCTGCTTCCTCGCGCTGATGCGGTATACCTTCATCTCGTCGTAGAGCTTGCGGAGCTCGTCCCGGATGGTCTTGAGCTCGGTCTCTATCGTGGTTATCTCGGACTTGCCGTCCACGATGTCCTGCTCCACGTACCTTATCTTGCGCCTGGCCCGCTCCACCTCTTTGTGCTTCTCGAGCTCCTCATCGATCTTCTTGAGCTGCTTGATGAGCTCCTTTTCCATCCTTGGCGTGTAGGCCGCGGTCGCGATCTTGAATTCGAGCGCCCTCCTCTGCTTCCGGTAGGGCGCTATCTGGACGTCCTTGGTCTGCTCGAGGAAGGGTTTGAGGGCCTTCTCCTCGTACTCCTTATACCTGATCCTGCGGTTGAGGGCCTTGATGCGGTCGATAAGCTCGGTCTTCTTGCCCTCGAGCTCATCGATCTTCGTTTTCAGGGTCTCTTCGTCCGTCATAGACATCACAGGAATCAAAATGAGTGTACGGTTGCGTTTCCAATTATTCCATAGGAACTAATTTAAACATATCTCAGAGACGATTGTTTCCATGAGAGCGCCAACATTCCTTATCCTGTGCATCCTGGCCGGGATAATCATCGGCTATGCGGCATATCTCCTGCTTCTCCAGCCGCCCCAGGTTTCCGACGTTCCATCCGATAACGGGAGCATTATGGGATCGCAAGAGGAGCCCGTGGAAAAATCGGTGAGCATCATCATAATCCAGGCGCCGGACTGCAGCCTTTGCCTGGAAGGGGCCCTTCTTGAGCAGGCGAAGATACTGATGATACAGCACAACTCGCTGCCGGTCAAGAGCGAACGCGAACTCCAGCTCTCCGATCCGGAGGCAGCGGCGTTGATAGCCCGATACCGCATCACCGAGCTTCCGGTGGTCATTATAGAAGGCGATGCCGCAGGCGATGCGGGCCTGGTCTCGAACTGGACCGGCGCCATCGGCACCTTGGAAGGCGGCGCCCTGGTGAGCAGGCTCCGCTTCCCCCCGTACTACGATCTGGAAAGCGGGGGGCTGGTCGGCCTTCCCGACGCAATCCTCATCGATCCATACGGCTGCACGGAGTGCAATCCTTCGGTCCAATTCATCTCAGCCCTCGAATCGGCGCCGGCCAACATCGTCTTTTCCGACATCCGATATCTGGAGGAAGATGAAGCGCAGGACCTGATCGAAGATTATGGCATCACCAATCTGCCCACGATCCTCATCAATGACAGCGGTTTGGTCCCATATCCGATCTACGCCGACCTATCCGCACTCGGCGAGGTGGAAGACGGCTGGTTCATACTCCGCTCGGTCCCTCCCCCCTATCTGGATCTCGAGGCCAACCGGAGCGTGAGGGGGATGGTGGAAGCCATCTACCTGGAGGACGGCTCATGCCCGGACTGCCTCGATGTCTCTGCTCTCTCATCCTATATATCCGTTTCAGCCGGCCTCCATATCAGCAGGGAGGAAAGGGTCGATATCGCTTCGGATGAAGGGATCATTCTGGCGGAAAAATACAATATCACGATGGTGCCGAGCCTCCTCTATTCCCCGGACGCATATCACTACGTGGGGTTCCCGGAAGCCTGGATCTCGCAGGACAACACCATAGAAGAGGACGGATGGTTCGTTTTCCGGGGCCAGCCCGCCCTCGGCATGCCGTACCGGAACATCAGCCGATGACATCATAGACGAGCAGGAGGTCAGGGCCGACCTTTTTCATCTCGATCAGATCCAGCCTGGCTGCCCTGGAAACCTTGTCCACACCATCGCCGCCGAGGACGCCTTTGGCGTTCCGTCCGCCGATCAATATCGGAGCGACGAAAAGATAAATCCGGTCCACGATGCCCGCCTTGATCGCCTCGGCGTTCAATTCGCTCCCGCCTTCGATGAGTATCCTTTTGATGCCCATCGCCCCTAGGGCCCCCACGAGCTTCCTCAGGTCCACCATCCCCTTCCCTGATAGCAGCACCGTGGCCTTTTTCCGCATCGCGGATATCCTCTGCCTGGGCGCATCCATGGAAGCGGCCACAATCGCCTTCCCGTCTTTTTTGAACACCCTGGCGCTTGGCGAAGCCCTCAGCATCCCGTCGACGATGACCCGGTACGGGTCCTTTCCCCTGCCATGTGAGGTGAGTCCCGGGTCATCCCGCATCACCGTCCCGGCCCCGACCATCACCGCATCGGAATCCGCCCTCATCCGATGGACCATCTCCCGCGATTCAGCTGAGCTTATCCACTTCGAATCCCCGCGGCATGTCGCGGTCTTGCCGTCCGCGCTCATCGCCATCTTTATCGCGACAAATGGTTTTCTCTCGATATTCGCCAGATACCGCCGGTTCAGCTTCGCCGCCGCTTTCCCGTCCGTCGGTCCGGATACGGCCAATCCCGCCCTCTTCAGCTCCACCGCCCCGCTCACGAGCGGGTTCGGGTCCTCCATGGCATAGACGACCTTCCTGATCCCGCCCTCTATTATAGCTTTAGCGCATGGCGGCGTCCTTTTGAGGGTGTGCGAGCACGGCTCGAGCGTGACATATAATACGGCTCCGCGCAAGGCATGCGGGTTCCGTGTCTTGCGTAACGCGTCCTCCATCGCTTCGATCTCGGCGTGGGGCTTCCCAGCGCCTTTATGGTATCCGCAGCCCAAGATTTTTCCATCTTTTACTATGACAGCGCCGACGCGCGGATTCGGGTATGGATCGGTTTTTTTAGCGAGCCAAAGAGCGAGCCTCATGAACCTGTCCATATGATGAGAACTCATCAAGGATTGAAAACCTTGTGCTTTCAATACGTTCATGGCTAAACCGGGATTGCGCTTCTCAGACGTCCTCAAGGCGGTCATACTGCTCGGGGCGGCGACCATCTTCCTTCTCGGCATCATCCTCGTGCCCATGCTGATGGATCTCTTCTCCAAGCACAATCCCTTCCAGATCCCGGATGAAAGCAATGCCACCTTGATGCCGGAGGGCATGGCGCGCTACTATTCGCTGAAAAACCTGTCCTGCGGGACGCTTTCCAATGATTTCCTGATCGAGGCGACAGACATCACGCAAGGCAATGTGAGCGGCCTGCTCGCCATGAATTCAGATGAACGGGATGCCGCATTGTCGATCGCATCCGGCTATGACAGCGTCCAGACGACGAGGACCTATGTGCGGGGGGACTGGCTCAAGAAGGTGGTAATCACGCCGTCCGGGAACCAGACAATCATCTGGAAGGAAGGCCGGATATACCAGTGCGCGCCGGACTGCACGATGAACCTGCTCGGGGACGCCGGATGGCAGGCGCACCTGGATGCCCTAGATGAGATGAGATCCTCCTGCAGATATTTCGGCAAGACCCCGCTTCCCGATTCTGTCGATATGGCGCTCCTGCTCCAATTCGCCAACACCGGCCGGATCGAGATGAACGGCTTCCGGTGCGAGAGGTTCCTGATCTTCGGCAATAAGACGTACGCGGATTCGTTGCTCGCTTCAAACCAGAGCGCGTCATTGAGCGATGACCAGCGTGCCCTGATATGGGCGATCTCGCACCTGCAAGGCCCGATAGAGGAATGCTTGGATGACGGGACCGGGGTGCTGGTATACCGGAGCCTGGTTTTGGACCTGACCCCGGTTTATCGGTTCGAATATTCGCCTGATGGGGGGATGTCCGTCTCCCAGCAGACGGATGTGACATATTATTCTACTACTGTGCCGGAATCCTTTTTCGGGCTTCCAGGCTGAGCACGGATATCGCTCAGATGAGGTGCCTCATCTTCTCCCGTTTCGTATCGAGATATCTCTTGTTGTAGCGGTTCGCCTTGACCCTTATCGGGATCCTTTTAGCCACCCTTATCCCGTGCCTCTCCAAGTCCTTTATCTTGTCAGGGTTGTTTGTGAGCAGGGCGATGTCGTTGATGCCGAAAAACTTGATTATCTCTGCCGCGACCGAGTAATCCCTCAAATCCTCCCCAAAACCCAGGTGCACGTTCGCTTCGACCGTATCCATGCCCTTATCCTGCAGTGCGTAAGCCTTGATCTTGTTGGCAAGCCCTATCCCCCTGCCCTCCTGGTCCAGATATATCAGCATCCCGCATCCTTTCCTCTCCAGGTATCTCATCGATGCTTCCAGCTGGTCCCGGCAGTCGCATCTTTTCGAGCTGAGCGTATCGCCGGTCAGGCATCTCGAATGTATCCGGACGGGCACTTGGCCGTGCGAGCCGTGCTCGCATCTTGTCAAGACTATATGCTCCTTCCCCTCTTGATCGACGAACGCATGCACGGTGAACTTGCCATATCTTGTCGGGAAAAAAGCGTCCGCGATTTTCTTGACCTTCATCTCATCACTCCCTAAGGGTCTTGAGCAGGCTGAACGCCGCCTCGGTGGCGCGCACGGAATACTCATCGACCCTTTCTTCGGCCTTCTGCCTTTCCGCCCCATGGCCTATTATACCCAAGGTCACCGGCTTGTTGAACTGCAGCGACAATCCGCCCAATCTTTTAGCCACGTCCTTGGTTATCACTTCATCGTGCGCGGTCTCGCCTTTTATCACGGCGCCGAGGGCCACGACCGCATCGATGTTTTTATCCATGAGCATCTTCTTCACGACGAGCGGCATGTCATAGACCCCGGGGACATCCAGCACCCTGCACAGCGCCCCGTGTTTTTCCGCCGTCTCGAGGGCCTTGGCCTTCATCCGGGCAGCCATCCCCTTGTTGAAGACGCCCGCCACGATGCCGATAACAGGCCTCCTCTCTTTCCCGAGCCGGCCTTCATCCTCCCTGCCCTGCCTCACGCCATTGCCGGCGTTCAGGGTGAGTTGTAGCGGGTCCTTGACAAGAAGCACAGCATTATGCGCATGCTTCCTTATGCGGTTCTCGAATATCGAAACAAGCTCCCTTTCGCTCCAGGCCTCGTCCTCATGCACGAACACCTCGATGATATGCTTGCCCGTGAGCAGC
This sequence comes from Microcaldota archaeon, assembly GCA_043803165.1. Classification (GTDB taxonomy): domain Archaea; phylum Micrarchaeota; class Micrarchaeia; order Anstonellales; family Bilamarchaeaceae; genus Bilamarchaeum. The sequence continues at coordinate 6,862 of JAZDKI010000027.1, read as the reverse complement.
TTCGCCTGCTGGATCCCTAATGACGCCTCGTGTCCGCATTGGGTGTCGATCGGAGCCCCGCCGACCATCCCAAGGGCCATGCAGATGTCGCATCCTGAATCGAGCAGCCTCTTGCATTCGACCGCGAGGTCCTTTATCCCAGGGACAGTCCGCCTCTCCACAGCTACGCCGGAAAAGCCCTTTTTCAGTTCATCGAGGGCGATCGCGCCCATATCCACCCTGGAGAATGTCGTATCGACGATCCCGATTCTCATAACCATTCAGACCCCTCTTCCTTCTTTTTCGCAGGCCCCGCGCCTACGATATCCTTCCCTTCCAGGAACACAAACCCGTGTTCACCCGCATATCGCTTCGCATCCGTTTTAGCGAGCGCTTTCCCGTGCCCCAGCATCTCGCAGAGCACCATCACCCCAGGCAACCCTGCCCTCCGCGCCAGCTCGAGCGACAATTCGGTATGACCGTGCCGATTCTCTATCCCGCGTCCGATGAGAAGGAAAACGTGTCCCGGGGAGTAGAATTCCCGGACAAGATCCCCATCCAGCTTCCCGTCTTTCGAACAAAGCTCCGCGAGCTTTTTGATGGTGAGCGAGCGGTCGTTGTCGGTTATCCCCGTATAGACCCCCTTATGATTGACGGGAATAGCGAAAGCCGGCTTGTCCTTGTACGCGGTCTTGGTGCATTCCATCTTCGCCACGCCGAGGCCGCTTGAATGGAGTATGTCCGCATAGAAGGGGAGTTCCATCCGTTCCGCGATGTCTTTTGCAATCGCGACGCAGATCAAGCCCCCGGCATCCCTGCGGAGGGTTTCGATGGTCTCTGGTTCCGCATTCGCGGCATGGATCATCAGGTCTGCCTCGCCCTCGCGCTCATCCCCGTCATAGACGAGTATCATGGAGCCTGCCTTGAGCATGGCTGCCGCCCTTTCAATCTCTTTCATAGGTGTGACTTCATTCGCTTTACTTATTTAATAGTAACTACCACTTTTTTGGTAATGGTCTCCGGTCCTCCTCCAGAGCCGCCATGCAATAATGCCATTTATAAACACTTTTAACAATCATTATCGCGTGCCATTCTACTGCAGCCCGGCCAGAGCGAAAACGCCGCTCCCCTCACACGAGAGGCCAGAAGGGCGGTTCGGCATCTGCCTGGAAGAGGACCGCGTGAGGGAAGCGGTCCGGTTCAACAGGGTGTTCCCCCAAAAGTTCATGGGCAAGACCCATCTTGTGGCGGTCAACGAGGCGGCGGCGATATCAAGGGCGGACAGGCTCCCCTGCGTCGGGACGATATCCCTCTACTCCTGCCTTGGGCTCGCGGTGCATGATCCGCAAGCGAAAGTCGGAGGGGCCGCGCACCTCTATCTTGACCGGAGCAAGGCTGATATGGAGGCGGTCGGCCCAATGCTCGACCTGCTACTTCACCTATCTGATGCGAAGGGTGGGGGGGTATACCATGTATACGCGTTCAATTGCATAAACGGCGTCCGGACCTGGAGCGAGGACCTGACCGGGCATCTCAACAGCCTGATGTTCGGCATGATCGAGAGCGGAAAGGCATCCGGATTCTCGCACCGCGATGAGCGCAATTTCATCCTTGACGTCCGCGACGGCTCATTGTTCACCGGGCGGACGCACTGATGCGCCGATCAGGCCTGCGTCCTTCCCGTAGGATCCCGGTGCGTCTTTCCGAATTCGGAAAAAGAGAGCGCTTCTTCCCCGCTGAACACCGGCCCGTCCACGCAGCACAGCTTGCCGTCTATCGCGCAGGACCCGCACACCCCGACCCCGCATTTCATATACCTCTCGATGCTGACCTGGCAGGGTATCGCGTTCCGGGCACAGAGTTTGGCGACAGCCTCCATCATCCGTTCCGGCCCGCACGCATAGACGCATGAGACCTTCTTCCCTTCGATCAGGGGTCCGGCTTCAATCATCACATTGCCTTTCGTCCCCTTCGATCCGTCGTCCGTGGTCAGGATAAGTTTTTTACAAACCTTCGACAACCGCTTCTCCCAGATGATGTCATCGGCGACTCTCGCGCCTTCGACCACGATAGGATCGATTCCGCCCGCTTTCGCGGCTTTCGCCAAGAAATGCATCGGGACGATCCCATATCCGCCTCCGATGCATAAAATCGGTTTCGGGTTCCCGGTTCCGGGTTTCGCTTTTTCGGTTTTTGTCTCGGGCAGCGAGAATGGCTTCCCTAACGGGCCTCGGAACGAGATCACATCCCCCTCCTTGAGGGCGCATATCGCCTTGGTCACCTTGCCGACATCCGCGACAGAGATGGTGAGCGGTTTGCCATCCCCTATGCTCATCGGCCTCTCGCCCACTCCCGGAACCCACAGCATCAGGAACTGGCCGGGTGCGGCATCGAGTGTGCAGTCGATCTCGATCGTCTTGATGCGGTAGTTCTCTTTCCGGACGGCCTTGATCTTCGCGGTCCGCACAGGATTCCTGATCGCCAGTTCATTCATGGGCAGCACCAACGATGTTTTTCAGGTTCGGATAGCCGTTCTTCTTCATCCACGCTTCCATCTCATCAGCTATGAGCCCGAACGCCTTCGGGCCCCTATAATATACTGCGCTCCCGACCCCGACCCAGTCAGCGCCGGCCATCATCAATTCGATCGCGTCCTCGCCATAGGTGACCCCGCCGGTCCCCAGGATCGGGATATTCACGCTTTTCCGGATATCATATATCGCGCGGACTATCACGGGCTTCACCGCAGGCCCGGTCAGTCCGCCGACCCCGAAACCCAGCATCGGCTTCTTCCTCGCCAGGTCGATCTTCATGCCGGGCCCAAGGGAATTGCCCATGTTTATCGCATCGGCCCCGGCCTCCTCGGCGGCTTTCGCCGCCTTGCCTTCCCCTGGGATCGATGGAGATAATTTGACGATGAGCGGAAGCTTGCATGAGGCCTTGATCGCCTTGGTTATCTCTGAGATCGCCTCAGGCGAACCTTGCCCGGCCATAGTCCCGTATCCGGGCGTGTGCGGGCAGGAGAGCGCCGCCTCTATCGCGCTGGCCCCGAGGTATCTCTTCGCTTCATCCACTTTTTGCGCGAGCGCTCCGAATTCAGCGGCATCCTTCCCGACAATGCTGATGATGAGCGCCTCATCGCGCTTCCATCCGCCGAACTCCGAGAGACCGGCATCGATGCCAGGATTCGGATAGCCCATAGCGTTAAGCAGCCCGCAGCCGACATCGACGATATTCGGGCCTTCATGGCCCTTCCTCGGCTCGGTCGTGAGCGATTTGGCCGTGACGGCCCCGCATCCGTTCCTGCATGCGGCCTCCAGGCTCCCCCTGGTCATGCCGGCGACTCCTGATGCGAGCACGATGGGGTTCTTCAGCCTCTTCCCGAAAAATGAGCAGTCCAATGCCATAACACTCACCATTGGATTGCGATGCAGGGAATAAAAACAATGCGTGGATGGGCGCTGTGGCAATCCATGTCGATAAGCAACCTGTCCCACCCCCCAACCTTTTTAAACCTTGATTAGGTAGTCCAGACCCATGGGAGGCATCAAGACGTTAGCTGCAGTGCTTTTGGTTTCTCTGTTCATCTTCGGCTGCTTCAGCGCTCAGCAGGCACCTGCGGCCGGCGCTGGCGGGACTAGCGGCGGACAGACGGATGGCGGATCGGCCGGAGACGGCTCATCCGACGGTGCCGGAGACGGCTCATCCGGAGACACGGGCGGCGATGTCATAGACGACCTCACAGGAAAGAGCTACACGGAACTCATGGGCATGGGCATCCCGATGCAGTGCGACATGTCGATGACCTACCAAGGCGTGACGACCTTCGTGAAGCATTATATCATGGACTCGGAGCATTTCCGGAGCGAGATGACCTCCATGGAAGCCGAGAGCGCATGCCCGACCAAAAACATATTCATCGTGAAAGGCAACGACATGTACATGGGATGCGAAGGGCAGAAATACCCGACCGGCACCACCTGCGACTGGCTGAAATTCACGTCCGAACCGACCGAACCGGACACATCGGGCGGAACCGGAAGCGTCCAGGCTCCGGACTATACGGACATCCCATCCACGCAGATAAGCTGCATGCCGTGGGTCCCTGACCAGTCGAAGCTCAGCACCCCCGGCAAGGCCTGCACCATGGAAGACATGATGAACGAGATGTATGGGGGGAGCTACCCGGACTAAAAAAATCACGCTAGTGGCGGGGGCCACCATTCCACCCACCCATCCCTCCTTCTGGTTGGTGGCTACCCCCATTTTATTTTCACGTGGCAATTGCCGGAGTGCCATCCTGGTTTAAAAAATCTCCTCTCTCGCGAAAGCCGGCCACGGGAGCGGCCCGGGTTGCGAGCCATTATATTACTTTCCGCTGAATTGTATCTGCCGTTCTATTTAACGATCGATGACGGGGGTAGTACGATGTTCGATGACATCATCAAGGCCGCCAGGGATGGGGCAGATCAGCAATCGGCGCAAGCGCCGGCTGCGTCTGATTTGGACAACTCAAGCATAAGGATATCCGTGCTCGGCGTGGGCGGGGCAGGATGCAACTGCGTCAACCGCCTGTTCCAGAGCGGGCTTAAAAGCGCCAGGACCGTAGCGGTCAACACCGACGGCAAGCACCTGAATATGGTGGGCGCGAACAAGAAGATACTCCTGGGAAAGACCATCACGCGCGGCCTGGGGGCCGGCGGAGACGTATCGGTCGCAAGGAAATGCGCCGATGCGGACCGGGACATGCTCCGCAAGGAGATCGGCGAGAACGAGCTCGTCTTCATATGCGCCGGCATGGGCGGAGGCACCGGAGGGGGTGCATCGGCCCCGATAGCGCAGATCGCAAAAGAGCAGGGCGCGATCGTCGTGGCGATGGTCACCTACCCGTTCGCCCTCGAGCGTGTCAGGCTGAAAAAGGCCCAGGCCTCGCTCCAGGAGCTCGTCAAGGTGTGCGACACGGTCGTCGTGATAGACAACAACCGCCTCGCCACATACGTGCCGAACCTGCCTGTGAACAAGGCCTTCGAGCTCGCGGATTCGATAACCACCCGCGCGGTGACGGGCATCTCGGACACGATCATGTTCCCGAGCCTGATCAACGTCGACTACGCTGATGTGAAGACCGTGATGGAGGGCGGAGGATTGTCGATGATATCCCTCGGCTCCGGCAACGGCCACAACAAGATCGACGATGTCGTCAAAGACACCCTGGAGCACCCGCTCCTGGATGTGAACTATGAAGGCGCCCACGGCTGCCTGATCCACCTGGAAGGGGGATCCGACCTGAGCCTCGGCGATGCGATACGCGCAGGAGAGAGCCTCACCTCTAGCTTCGACGAAGGGGCCAATGTGAAGATGGGCGCGAGGATCAACCCGACGCTCAAAGACTCCGTGCGGATCACGGCCATCATCACTGGCGTGAAATCCCCATACATACTCGGCAAGGCTATGGAAAGCCAGACCGCATCGTCTAGCGGCGACGGCGACTTAGAGTATCTCTGAAGCGGTGGACACGTGTTCGTTTCCTTCAACCTACTGACGTTCCTGGCATGGGTATTCATATCGACCTTCCTTCCGGGGATGGTCCTATCATTCGGCATCCTGCGGAAAGAGGCGTCGCTTAGCGGCCTGGAGAAGGCGCTGATCGGGTGCGCCCTGGGCTTCTTCCTCCTGCCGATGATCCCGTTCCTCCTCTACCTGGGGCTCGGGATAAAATTCAGCCATATGGTCGCCACGGTGTCCGTGGTCGCCCTCTATGCGGTATCCATCATATGTTTCTTCTTCAGCAGGGCATACGAGGGCTTCAAGCTCCCGCAAAACTTCAAGCTCCCGCAGAAAATCACATTCAAGCCCGAGCATGCGCTTCCCGCAGCGCTGGCGGTCCTGCTGGTCCTGACATTCCTGATAAGGATCGGGAGCTACGGCCCGGTGTTCCAGGAGCTCGACCCTTATTACTACACATACCCGGCATACCAGCTGATAAGCGCCGGGGAGAACATCTTCGACGACCAGACATCATGGTATCCCGAGGTCGTGGTAAACCACCGCATCATCCCGGCCCTCTCATACCTGGAAGCGACCTGGTATTCGCTTTATTCCGGCGGAGCGCCTGCAGACAACATGCTCCTTGCGACGATAGCTTCGGTCTACCCGCCGATCGCGGCCGTTTTGGCCGTGTTCTTCGCCTACCTTCTCGTCTCCTTGATATCCAAGCGGGAATGGGGCCTGCTCGCAGGGGGATTGGCATCGTTCGCCCCGATATTCATCTACAAGCTCGCCGCAGGCGAGCAGGAGGTCCAGCCATACGCCTTCTTCGCGCTTTTCTTCTTCTATGCGATGTACGCGCTCGCTTTGAAGAAAAAGGATTATCTCACAATCCAAGACGGAAAACCCGTCTTCAGCAATGACCTGATCATCCCGGTCCTTGCCGGCATCGCCTACGCGGCGCTCACATTGGGCAGCTCGACGCCGGTGCTGGTCGTGATGTCCGTCGTGCTTTTCGTGGCGTTCCAGGCGGCCGCGCTGTTCCTCCGCGATGAGGACGGGAACGGCCTCCTAGACCTTGTCGTGGTCAACGCGGTGATCCTGCTCATCGGCCCGATCCTGGCCAACTCGGTGCTGCAGTCGATATTCTCGGGCGGGGGGCTGTCTTTCGGCTATTCGCTGACATATCTTGCCGGGGTGATAGCGGCCGCGACATTATACGCGATGAAATTCTTCTTCAAAGGCCGCGCAAGCTCAGCCGTTGTGCTCTGCGGGATAGCGATCATCGTATTGCTCGCCGTCGCATTCACCCCCCTCGGCGACCTCATCAAAGGCCCGGCGCAGCGCGGGTTCGGGATCGCGCAGTACAACGCCCCCCTGGACCGGACGATCGCCG
>JAZDKI010000026.1:0-44215 GCA_043803165.1 Microcaldota archaeon | reverse complement strand
GGATGTTTAGTTGTAGTTGGTGATAATATGATGACAAAAAAACTCGAAATGACGACTGGAGATGGAGTGATGCATAAGCCGGGCGTGTTCAAGGCTGCCGGAAGGAAGATAGGCAAGGCGCTTGCGGGTGCGGCGCTTGCTGCTGGGCTCATGCTAGGGACGCCCAAGGCCGCCAAGGCTGATTCGATAGAGCTCATGGCAGGGGACAAGAGCGCAACCGTGGATGTGAAGGTCTCCGTCCCTTTGCCGAGGAAGCTGGGCCTGTTCTTCAGGGCGCGGCCTTCGGTGGATTATACCGGGGATATCCATGCGTTCGGCCTAGCGGACCTGAGCATCGGCCTTTGCAAGGGGCTGGACGCGGTAGGCGAACTCCAGGTGATCGGCGGGAAGGTGGTCCCCAGGGCGGGCGTGCAGTATTTCATCAAAAAGGGGGATTTCAGCGCATATGCCCTTGCGACGGTCGGCCTGGACGCGGCGCCTTATATCGAGACGCTCCTCGCGCTGAAGTATGCGCCGGAACTCCGCAGATACCTGCGCCTGCTCGCAGCGGTGGAGAGCATCACCGATATCAGCCGGGCCGGGCATGGTTTCAGCACCCAGAGGATCCGCCTCGGGATCGAGTATATGGGGTGGGGTGTCGGAGCCGCGGCAGATCTGACCGAGACGGGAAACCATCCAAGATATAGGCGGGGGACCTTTGGGTACAACGTCGGCGGTTTCATATCCAAAACTTTCTGATTTTTTTTAGTATTTGCTCCAGAGCCTTATTTTCCTTCATCGTCCCCTGGCTCGGCCTCTTCCGGAGGCGAATCCGCCGCCTCTATCGCCTCTTCCAATATCTCGCTCGGCTTGGGCTTGTGCTTCTCTTCGGTCTCCCGATCGAATATGAATATGCCCATCGTCGCCGCGACATTGGATAGCAGTATCACCACGAAGACGATCTGCTGGAAGCCGGCTATCTCTATCCCGCTCGATAGGGGCATGGTCGCCAAAACAGCGGCCGCCAGGCCGCGCGGAAGCATGATGAGGGCGATGTTCTGGTCTTTCTCAGGCATTTTCTTGAGGACCGCCTTCTGCCCGACCCAGCGCGAAGCGATGAAGAGGGCGAGCAGGGCAAGCGATAGCACGAGCATGTTGAGATTAAAATAGGCCGGGGATAGCAGCATGCCGATATAGACGAAGAAGAAGGTCCGGACAAAAAAGGTTATCTCTTCCTGGAACAGCTGGATGTTCGGGTTCACATTGACCTCCTTGCGCAGATGAAGCAGCTTGCCGAGCTCCTTGGCGTTGCCGAGCACCATGCCGAAGATGAATACCGCGACGCCCCCGTTCGCGTCGATGGCTTCTGTGACCGCGAAGACCCCGAAGACCATGGCGAGGGTGAGCATGTAGGCGTATTTGGCGAAAGAGTCGCGTTCTATCACCACTATCCAGAGGACCGCGCTCGCCGAGCCTATGATTATCGCTATGCTGAATGAGGATAGGAGCATGTTCGCGACAGATGCGAGCTCGATCGCATGGTCTGATGATATCACCTGTATCGCTATCACGGCCACGATGATGCATAGGGCGTCCGTGATGGTCGATTCCAGGATCAGCAGGGAGCGCGTCTCATTCTCTATCTTGGCGCGCTCCACCATCGCTATCACTATCGCGGAGCTGGTCCCGCCCAGCACTGCGCCCAGGAGGATGCCGTGCAGCAGGGGCCAGCCCATGGCGATATAGGCGAAAACGCTGACGAGCGCGACGGTGGTGGCGAATACGAGCAGGGTGAAGAGCACGCTCTTTGGTATGGCTCTTGCCACAGAGAAGCAGTCTATCATCAGCCCGGCATCGAACATAAGGACTATTAGCGCCAATGTCGCGAGGAACGGCAGCAGGGACACTATCACGGAGCCCGACGATACGTCGACCACGTTGAACATGGGGCCGAGGAGGAATCCGAATAGGATGAGGATGATGACCTGTGAGATGCGGGTCCTCTCGAATATCAAGGTCGCCAGGAAGCCGAAGAAGATGGCGATGCCTAGGATCAGGAAAAGCTCGAACATGACGGGACGTACCTTTGAAAAGTTATAAATGTGCTGTTAGAACCAGTCCCCGCCGCCCCTCATTAGCTTGGGTAATTTGAGCATATCATCGGGGCTTTGGATCATCCAATCCTGATTCTCCCATCAATGGATATAAAACAAGGCATCCGCAGGTTCAGTCGACCGATGCGACTTCCCTGACCCGCTTGAATATGCGGTCCGGGTTCGTCTTGCCGCCGAAGGCGAGCATGTAGGTGTCCAGCCAAGAGGCATCGAGCTGTTTCCTCTTGCCTTTGCGGTCCACCAAGAACCAGTCGCCGGATCTCCCCTGCAGGGATATGTGGCCCCTCGCATCCGCAGGCGCCCTGACGAACTCCAATTCGCAGCCTCCCCACTCATCGAGAAGACGCTCCGACAACCTCTCCCGGACTTTAGCGAACTCCATCCTCCCACCGTAAAAGACTAGGACGATACTAGTATTTATCTGTTTGCCGGGGCCCTTTTACGCTTCCCGGCGCGTCCGCCCTCAGGCATCACGGACCTTCCCTTGCAGGCCTCCATCAGGGCGAGCACAAGGGGCGCCTCGTCCTCCCTGGCCGCATCCGAGCAGACCATCCGGAGCTCGTCGCGCATCGATGCCCATTCCGCAGGATCGATGCTTCTTTTCCCAGAGATATGGCCGAGCCTCTTGAGGGTCGGATTTTTCGCCCGTTTTGCCATACGGGCATTAGAAAAGGAAAAGCTAAAAGATTATCCGAGGATCCTCGCTAGTTCGGACTCGAATATCTTCGGGTTCGAGACGTGGCTGTGCGCCTTCTTCCTCGTGTCGCTGTATTTGGAGAGCTTGGACACCGTCTTGCACGCCTCAGGATCCGTCTTGAGCTTGTTCAATGCCTGCTCGCGGGCGTCCTTGAAGCGCGACCTGCTCGCGACTGAGACTAGGGCGTTGCTCTGGCCGACCAGCCTCTCTATCGCCGCGGTCCTGCAGTCCGGGTACGGGGAGAGCATCGCCACATCGGAGAGTATCTCCGAATCGTCGAGCTGCGCGACCATGTCGGAGAGGAGCATCAGCGCGGTGGTCTTGGCGTCGGCATAGGTCGACTCGGCGACTATCGTCCGGAGCGACCATGGGTCGTTGGACAATCTGCCGACCGCGATGTACCTCGCGTCCTCGCTCGGGGAGAGCTTCGCGATCTCCATCAGGGCGTCCGGGTCGCTCAGCTCTTCCACATACGAGGAGAGCTTGGATGCGGCCGCCTTCTTGACTTCGGTCTGCCGCGAGAGCAGGAGCGAGCACAGCGAGTCTACGCTGGATGCCAGCTTCTCGATGGCGTTCATCTTCGCGCTCCGGTAAGGAGAATCCTCCGCCACCTTCTTGAGCGCTTCCGGGTTATCCTCGATGCGCGCCATCGCGGCCGTCCTCGAATCCTTGTGGGGCGAGCGGGCCGCCACGTCAGCCACCGCATTGTAGTCTTCGATGACATTGACGGCGTCCTGCCTGGTCCCGGCGAAAAGCGATGAGCATGCTACGTCTACCAGCGCTTCCGAATTCTTTGACAGCTCATCCACAGCCGATGCGCGGGTGTCGTCGTAGTGGCAGAACTTCGCGATGTCGGTCAGGGCTTCGGTGTCGCTGGAGAGGTGCTCCACCGCCGCGAGCCTGACGAACTGGTAGTTCGAGAAGAGGGCGAGCTCGATAAGCACCCTCGCCTTGCCTTTGAGCCTGTCCACGGCGCTCAGCATGGCGAGGCGCTCTCCGCTGGTCAGGATCTTGGCTAGGTGCGAGAAGCTGAAGCGGTCCGGCGCCTTATGGAAGGACTTCAGTTTCTCCTTCTTGCGGTCCGGCCGTTTGAGCCGTTCATCCTCTTCAAGGTCTATCTCGAAGACCGGGGCGGTCTTGATGCTGGGGGATCTGATCTTTCTGATACTGGTTGCCATGAGGGGATTTTCGCCGGTAAATATATAAAGGATTCGTCGCTTTTCACCAGGTTTTGCCAGGTTTAGGCGCCCGGAGTCAGGGTTTTGATGTAAGCGATCGCGTAGATGGAGAATCCGAGAGCCGCGTAAGGGAGCGCCGCCCAGGGGTTGAGGTTGAGGAACCCGATCACGAAGCCGAAGACAGCGAAGACCGATGGGAATGTGATGAGCAGCAGGCGCTTGGACGGGTCTCCGGCGTATTTGGAGTAGAACATGAAGTAATAGAGCGGGATCTCGAGGGCCGCCACAAACAGGAGCGTTGTGGATACGAGCGCCTTTTCGCCAAAGTATGGCTGGATGAAGGCGTCGGATGAGAACGGCACGCTGTCCGGATTGAGGCTCGCGATGTAGAAGAGGGCGAATATCAGCAACGGGTATGCAGCGACGACCTGCAGTTCGAGCAGCACGTTACGGTTTTGCATAATATCACGGATGGGGAAACTGAGATTTGAACTCAGACAACCAGCTTTTTTCGAACTTCTTGGCTCGTCCGGACCTCACGGCTTTTTCCTAGGTTTGCAAACCAGAGATGGTTTGCAAATTTTGCAAGCGAAGCTTGCAAAGGTTTTTGCCATGAGATGTTCCGGAGCCAAAAAGCTCACCCAAAGCTGACAGCATACCAGGTTAGCTCATTTCCCCGCGCAGGAACGAAATGGGTGGAGAAGGATTTTAAAACGCGAAGCTAGCTGTTCGGCTTCTTCACAAGGACGTGGACGTCGTCGAACTTCTTGAGCATGAAGCCGTACCTGGCATACAGGTCGATCGCCGGGTTCATCACTTTCACTTTCAGGAAGATGGGCCGGTCGGTGTCCCGGAGCGTCTCGAGGATGTGCTCGAGGAGGATCGTGCCGACGCCCTGGCCCCGCATGGATTTGTCCACGCCTATCCCTTGGAGCGTTATGCGGTCCCCCTCATCTACAAGATGCGCGAATCCTACGGTGCGGCCTTCGGATTCGGCTATGATGAGGGTGTCCTCGTCTGTCACCTGGACCATCGCATCAGGGAACAGGCTCCTGATGAAGCTCTTTGCGACATCCATCTCGGACGGCCGGACGCTCCTCACCTTCACAGACATCATAGCGATATGAACTCCGCGGAAATTCTTTTATCCTTGATGGATATGGAACACGCTTTCATCGAATTGGCCGGGGGCAGCTTCACGAGTTCCGTCGTTCCGAGTCTCGATGTCCCGAAATGCTCATGCACGTGTCCGAAAAACGCGGCGAGCGGCTTCTTCTCCTCGATTATGCGGAATATGGCAGTGCTGCCGATGTTGCGCACGAGATGCACCTTGTCGAAATGCCCTTTGGGCGGGCAGTGGAGCAGGAGCAGGGTGTTTTTATCGATCCTGAGGTTCGACATCCGGGACAAGATATCCTCCTCGGCCAGTTCGCCGTAGGTGTGGAACGGCGTCGGGGGGCTGTAGCCGAATCCTACGATGTTCAGGCCGTCCTCGATCTCGATCCTTTTCCCGTGCGCCCACCCCCGGGATTTCGATGCGAGATCATTGGCGGTTTTGCTGTCCCAATTGCCTGGCACTATGAACGCTTTGGGAAACGCCTCGAGCACCGATTCCGCGAAATAACTGGTCTTGGCGAAATCCCCGCAGATGAACACGTGGTCGTAGTCCGGGGCGATCTTCGCGAGCGATCCGAGGGCAGCCTCCTCCTCGTGGAGGTCGGAAAAGGCGAGGATCCTCATGGGGATCCTCAGGATTTCGGCGCTTCGTGCCTGTGCGCCTGCGGTTTTTGCGGCTCGGGTCTCTTGGCCATCTGCCCCGGGGGCCTCTCGGGCATCTTTGCCGCTTCATCGGGCTTCTTCTCTGATGGGGCTTCGGGCTTCTTCACCTTGCCCGCCTCGTATTCCTTCATTATCTGTGAAAAGCGGTCGTCGAATTTCTTCTTGAGCATAGAGGAGATGTCCCTCTTGCTGAAGGCGTCGGCTTTCGCCGCCAGGCAGAGCTGGTTGGCGAGCGCGCGGGCGATCTTGCCCCTCACCGCCTTGGGGGATGAGGATATCCTCGCGTGCTGGAAGATTATGCCGTGTTTCGGCGGAGGCACCCTCTTGTTCTTGAGGTGCTTGAAGAGCGCCTTCTCGGCACCGAGCACCTGTATCGCGCTCGCCGGGAGCATCGCGAGCCTCCGCAATGACCCCACGTGCGATACCAGCTTGGCGGCGATGTCCGATCCGCCGACCTCGGCCATGTTCGGGCAGAGCTCGACCCCGAGCTCCTTCTGGTATGCCTCATAGTCCTTGCGGAGCTTCTCGAGGCTGAGTATCGTCTTTGCCATGGAGAGGCATTCCGAGTGGTCCTTGGGCGAGAGCTTCACACCGAGGCTCGTCTTCGATGACGCGGCAAGCTCAGATGCCTTTTTCTGGCCGACTATCGCCGCCAGCGCCTTCTCGTCCAGGTTCTCACGGTCCATGATCAATGAGGCGTTCGCGAACTGCATCTTGTCTTCGGCCTTGAACTCCGGGAAATACAGCCCGTACCAGTCCTCGAACCTCTCGCCGAGGAGGTTGATCGTCTTGTCCAGGTCTTCGATGGAGCGCGTCACGCTCGCGAGGAGCATATCCCTGCTTTTGAGGGCCTCCATGACGCTGTCCTTGGACCTGCGCATGAAGCGCGCCCTCTTGTCGAAGCGTTCGTCGCCGCGGTCTCCGCCCGGCCTTCCCTGGCCGAATCCGGGCCTGTCCCTATTGAATCCGCCTTTGCCGCGGTATGCCGGGGCTCCTCTGCGTGGTCTGTTTTCGTTCATGAATAGCACCTGGATTGAAGATGCCTGGACGGTATTTTAAAGCGTTGGCGTCCGGGGCCTTCAGTAGTAGCTGTAATTGGCTTCGTTTGCGCACCGGGATTTCTTGGAGCCATCGACAATGCGGTTGCATGCGGTTTCGTCGTATGGATAAGTCATCGCGTAGTCGTAGAAGCAATCGTCCCTCTTCGGGCTTGTGGACAGGCCAGAGCACACGCCCGGATCGTCATTCTGCCTCGCGACCGAGGCGTAGCAGCCTGCCTGAGAGTATCCGTAATAGCCCCCGTCCCCCTGTATCTTATCGCAATATGATACTGAGCCGGAATTATAGGCGGCCGTGTTGAAGCAGTAGTCCCGGTTGTCGGATTTTTCCGAGAACTTGTCGCAGAAGCTCCAGTCGTCGATATAGTATGAGTTCGTCGTGAAGTATGTGTAGAGGCAGTCGTCCTTCTTGGATGAGAGCGTCACATAGTCGCACATGGACGCGTCCTCGAGCATCGTCGCGAGTTCGGCGTAGCAGTCGTATTTCCCGACCATCCCGAGCCCCTCGCAGACCGACGCGTCGTCCTCTGACATCGCCAGCAGGGCGCCGCATCTTCCGGAGCTGTATTCTGAATAATACGAATCGGTGGCGAGCACCTTCTTGCATAGGCTCGCGTTCTCCCTCTGCAGGGCCAGGTTGAAGAAGCATTGGTCCCTCGCGCTGGATCCATAGTAATCGGATGCCGCATCCATGTCCAGGCATTCCTCGTACTCCTGGTCATAAGGCGGGCACAGGTTCAGGTTCGCCACGACATTGACCCCGTCCGGGCAGACGAACTGCGCTGACGGCGCCCCCTGCGCCGATGATGGCTCGGATTCGCTGATGCAGCCTGATAGGAACAGCACGGATGCCAGAACCAGTATGAACCTTTTCATAAAACAGAATATACTGCCAACTCTTTTTAAACCGAGATGGAGTAAGTCTATCGCATGAACGACGTTGAGAAGCTCACCAAGGACACCATCGCCAATGGCGGCGTGCTCGCCATGCTCTATTTCGACATCCACGCCAAGACCAAGGAGCTCGTGCAGGAGCTGGGCACCGGATTCATCAACAGCATCATCCAGAAGAAGGGCGTCGTCTTCGCCCTGGGCGAGATAGACGAGCCGGCCGGCGGCGACGGGGACAAGAATTATTCCAGCTCGATCGAGGTCAAGATCCTCACCAGGGACTTCTCCACATTGGCCGCCATATGCATGGCGCATAGCCCTTATTCCGTGGAGATCCTCCGGCCAGACGAGGTCAGGCTGGAGCTCAGCGAGGTGCACAAGCTCCTTGGGACCATGTCCGCGATAACCGCCGAATACAAGAGGTACATATTGACCAAGCTCTCGAAACCCGAGGAGCTGCTGAGCATGCAGGACAACCTGCGGAAAAGGGCCGAGATGGGCAGGAAGCTGCTCAAGAAAAAAGAGGAGAAGTGAGACCCAGGTTAGGTGTGAGGACCGGACGACGTTTGATGAAAATTTGACCGGTGTGAAAAAGGAGGAAATTTTCATGGAGAGGAGATTCATTAAAAGCGGGATACCCGGTCTGGACGAGGTGCTAGGTGGCGGGCTTCTGGAGAAGTCTGTGATAACAGTCAGCGGACCGACAGGCTCCGGCAAGAGCACGCTCGCCGCGCAGTTCCTTTACAACGGCGCGGTCGAATCCGGCGAGCCGGGGCTGTATATCTCGATAGAGGAGAGCAGGAAGGACTTCTTCTTCCACATGGGCGGCTTCAACTGGGATTTCCCCACCCTGGAGAAGGAGCGCAGGTTCATCTTATTGGACTACCCGATCCACGAGGTCGACCAGATAGTGGAGCAGGCAGGGGCGATCGCCGAGATAATCAACTCCACAGGGGTCAAGCGGGTGGTCATCGATTCCATAATGCCGATCGCGCTCTATTTCAAGGGCGACGAGGAGCGCAAGAGGGGGTTCCTGAAGTTCATCGAGAATCTGCGGAGATGGGATGTCACCATCATGATAGTCTCCGAGGACCTCAAGATGGGCCACGGCTCCAGGCTTTCCTCCGAATACGGGGTGGAGAGCTTCACGGACGGCTGGGTCAACATCTTCTTCCGCTATGACGAGAAGACCATGTCCAGGAGCAGGTTCATAGAGGTCATAAAGATGAAAGGCGTCGAGCATTCCGCAAGGGCGTATCCGGCCCGTATAAGCAAGGACGGGTTCTCCGTCGGGAGCGGCCAGGACAACCCGCCCGCCCCTAAGCAGGAGGCCAGGGTTCAGCCGGCGCCGATGGAGGAGAAACGGGCATCCGAGGGGAGGAAGCTCATGAAGCCGATCGCCCCGCCGCCGAAAGCGAAGGAGGGCCCCGGGAAAATAGCGCCGGCGAAGATGTCCCCCGCGCTGGCGGAGAAGCTCGCGGAAGCGAAAAAGAGGCTCATGAAGAAGAGATGACGCCCCAGGGCAGCTTGCGGTTCCCGGTTCCCAGTTTCGCGTGGTCCTTCTCGTAGATGATTATCCTTTTGCCCAGTTTCGTGAACCGCCCCATCTCTTTCTCATCCGCATCCTCCAAGATCACATCATGGAAGCCGACGGCTTCGCCATCGTAGCCCTTTGGTATCTTCGCGACCAGGAGCTTCTTCTCCTTATATGGCGTTGCGTCGAATGACGGGGGGAGTACCACCCTGCACCCGAGCGAGAGCAGTTTCTTCACCAATGAATCCTTGGGTGCGCATTCCACCTGCACATTGATTATGTATGTCAGGCCGTTGTAGACGTCCAGGTTGTTGGGCATGCCGTTTAGGGCTTCCGTGTCGATCAGGTGCATCAGCACCACCCCTTCGCCTTTCAGCCTTTTGGCTAGGTCCAGGGGCTTTCCGGCCAGGGAAAGGCTCCCCCCCTTGCGCTCGAACGCCTGCTTGTCCTTGATGAAATAGACCGGTATCTTCAGCAGACTATCGCCCCGCAATGAGCTTCACCGCATCCTCGAAGGACAGCTGCTCCTCCTTCCCGGACGCCATCGAATGGAGCGTGAGCGCCTTGCCTTTCACCTCGCGCTCTCCCAATATCGCGACATGCGGGATGCCAAGCGAGTTCGCGTACTCGAGCTGCTTCCTGAGGTTGCGCTCGTTCAGGTCGGTCTCGCATGGGATCCCTTTCTGCCTGAACCTCGCCGCGAGCGCCGCGGCATCCTTGTAGAATTCCGGCTTGACTGCGGCGACAACCACAATGGTGTCGGTCTTCTTTACGGATTTCTTCCTCTCCCCGATGAGCGTGATCAGGCGCTCGATGCCGAGGGAGATGCCGACCGCGGGGGAGGGCTGCCCGTAGATTCCGAGGAGCTGGTCGTACCGGCCCCCGGCGAGCACGGTCCCCATGTCCTCGCTGAGCTTTATCTCGAAGACCGGACCCGTGTAATAGCCCATGCCGCGGACGAGGAACATGTCGAATTCCACATCGAAACCGCAGAGCCCGATTATCTCCTCCATCTCTTTGGCGCCCTCCGCGCTATATTTCGCGGCCAGGGCGAGCTTCTTCTTGTTGTCTCCTTTGGAACGGATCACCTTGTCCAATTCGTCGGATTTTGCCTTGCCGAGGATCTCCTTGAGCAGGCGTTCCACCTCGTCCTCGCCTATCTTGTCCAATTTGTCGAGCACGCGGAAAACCTCGCCTTTCGCCTCGCCTTCTATCCCGAGCGCTGCCGCGATGCCGTCGAGTATCTTCCTGTTGTTGAGCATGATCTTCGGCTTCTCGAAACCGAATGCGAGGCATACGTCGCGGGCGATCGAGAGGAGTTCTGCTTCGCAGCGCATCGATGCGCTCCCGACGATATCCACATCGGCCTGGTAGAACTCGCGGAACCTGCCACGCTGCGGCTCCTCCTTCCTCCACACCACATCGATCGCGTAGCGCTTGAACGGCTTCGGCGCGTCCGTTGCCGCGCAGTATCTCGCGAGCGGAACGGTCAAATCAAAGCGGAGGCCGTACTCCCCGCCTTCTATCATGAATATCTGCTTGTCCACCTCGGGCCCGGCCTTGGCCCGAAGCGTGTCCAGGTATTCCATCGCGGGCGTCTCGAGCGGGCGGTAGCCGTATGACTGGAATATGCCGCGTATCTTTCCGATGACTTCCTCCCGGACGAACATGTCCTCGGGAGCGATGTCCCGCATGCCTTTTGGGGTGAGCTTCATGGATTGAGTTAGCCACTATAGGGATATAATCATTGGGTATTATCCTGCCAGATCGACCATGCTTCTTTCGGAGAGCCGTCGCTCTGTTTCAGGCCGGGTTTGCATAAGAACTCCTTGAAAACCGCCATGAACTCCGCGTCCTCTTTCACCTGCGGGAGGTCTGTGAGGAAGCTGCCGGCCGCATCCGTGCAGTCCTTGCCGTCATGCAGGGCGAACCAATTGACGAACTCGGCATCAGTATCGTCAAGATAGGCGAAAAACTCGCGCGCGAACTCTGCCTGCTTCTCCTCGCTGGAAGATAGCATCGGAGAGCTGC
Source organism: Microcaldota archaeon (assembly GCA_043803165.1). GTDB lineage: Archaea > Micrarchaeota > Micrarchaeia > Anstonellales > Bilamarchaeaceae > Bilamarchaeum. Next base: position 32,954 of record JAZDKI010000026.1, on the reverse strand, counting down.
TCCATCCGGATTCCACTATCGCATAGGGCTTGCCTGGAACTATGCTTTCCGGGCCTTCTAGGTATTCCACTCCGTGCGAGACGTTGTCGAATACGAATAGGCCGTGGTAGCCGTATGTCGTGTATCCGATGAGGTCTGCATCCTCGGCGAGCGTCTGGATTATGTCGGTCGCGTTATTGGTCAGCGCATCGTGATATGTCGCCGTGAATCCGACCTCGGTCTCTGGATTCGCCTCATGCACCTTTTCGCGGGTATAGCGGAGCAGTTCCTTGAACGCCGGCAATTTCTCCCTTCTGTTCCAAAGGTAATCGTCCACTTCGTTGCCGATGAAAAGATAATCCGGCTTGTAGCGCCTGGCGAATTCAGCGGTGCGCGAGGCGAACTCCTCCTTGAAGCCGGGGTCATCGAATGATGTGTAGCGGGGCGGGTATTTGCCAAGCACGGTGGTGTGGATCACGCTCATCGTGACCGCCGTCTTCCCTTCATAGGACATCGGCTCCATAAGGAAATCCGGCACGGTCCAGTTGTCCGCGTAGGTATCGAATGTGAAATACCAGTAGAGGACATCCGCCCCATTGTCCCGCCCTTCGCGGATCGCATCGACCATATTCATGGGATCGTCCTCCTTCGGGTTCGCGATGATCCCCAGCTTAGGTTTCGCTGATGGCGTCGCTTTTTCGCATTTTGCTGAATCCAGGGGCCTGGTCTCTGTGATGGGCCCCGTGCATGCCATCGTGAGCGAGTATGTCGTATAATCGCAATAGATGATGCGGCTCTTTCCGTTGTATCTCTTGCCGCCGGCCATGAACGTGTAATCCAGGTATTCCCCGTCCTCTGTGAAGGGGCTGTCTTTGAAGCTCTCCTTGAGCGTCTCTCTGAGCATGATCGATGCCACAGGATAGCTCGCGGATACGAACATGCATGTGCCGTTGGTCCGGGCCATCGACATGCCCGGCTCCTTGTCCGCATCGGGCCAGGATGGCGCATCGAAAGACAGCGGACCGTCTGAGAAGGGAGAGTATGCCACCGCGTTTTGGTTCGGCGCAGCCTCTTTCTGAGCGCAGCCGAAAAGCAGGATGAACAGCATGAGCGGGATGATGAGCTTCATGGGATATTTTGGCGCGCGCAGGTATAATTAAGCCTTCTGCCGCTACATCGCCGTTTTTATTTGTTTCTAGGGAAGAATGATTCTTGTCCTCTAGCCCCGTCGTCTAGCGGTCAAGGATAACTTAGGCCCGAGTCGGGCCCAGGTCCTTAAAGGAGACTCTGGCGGCCTTTTGGCCTCAGCCTTTCTTCGGGCAAAAGCCCGGGGAAAACCGTGAGGAAACCAAAAGGCCAGGGACATCTCTTGACAGCGGTTCGAATCCGCTCGGGGCTATTTTCCATTTGTTTCGGGTTCTGAGTCCTGGGTTTTGCTCAGGGAAAATGGCCCGCCAGGAACGAAGTTCCTGCAAGGGCTATATCCTATTTCTCTTCAAAAATCACGGTTTCGCCTAGGCGGTTTCCAGCACCCGGTTTCAGGTTCTCGATCTTGATGTTTTGTCATCTCCGTGCGGCATAAGTGAAGAATTCGGTTTCCCGAGGGTCGAATTGTTCTTTGTAATCGCCATAGGTACGGATATCTTTGAATCCGGCTTCAGTCATAAGAGCCACAAGCTCCCCTCTCTTGAAAGGATAGAGGTCCAGGTATGCGCGTTCCCCGCTCCCTAAGAGTTCATACTCCATGACCACGAGCCCATCTGAGATGTGGACCGGTCTGCAAGCCACACGCCCTATGCCGCAATAGACATAATCACCGCTATGAGAGAATCTGCCCTCAAGGATCCGTGGATAGTTCCTTTCGTCGATCAACAGGATTCCATCGGAGGAAAGCAGGGCTAGAAAGCCGCGCAGGGCTTTCATCTGCTCGTCATGCCCGAATAGGTAGGTGAGCGAATTTCCGAGGCACGTCACAAGGTCGAATCTCCCATGAAAAGATGGAGGCAGGGTACGCCAGTCAGAGGAGACCACGTCGAGTTCCAACCCCCTTTTTGCGGCTTCTGAAAGGGCCACAGCCCTCATTTCAGGATCGATCTCATTAGAGACGACTCTCTCCACCCCAGCCATCCTCAGCCCCATCGTGGTCGCGCCGCAACCAAGACAAGAATCAAAGACGTCCGGGTCTGGCTTATGCAGATTTCTCAAGATGAACGGCACCTCGAGCTTCTTCCTTTTCTCGATGTCGACAAAGGCAGGCCACATCTTGGCGATCCTTTCCTGATTGCGGAGACTGGCGCTGGATCCGTGTGTTTGCACGTGATATCAAATGTAACAAAATAAATAAAAATAGATGATGACGGCCTCTTCCCAGGAGCCGCGGTCAGCACGCTTCGATCTCGTACCGACCTTGATGCACTGGCCTTCGAAAACGTTTGTGAAGGGATCGGAACGGTTTGCCGTTCGATAGGAGCCCTCATTTGTCGTGCTGAAGAACCGCGTGCGGGGAACGCGTTAAAATCCTTCCTTCCATAATGCCTAACCGCATGCAGGCCAACATAAGCGACAGCCTTGCCGATGCCGGCTGGGAAGACCTAGCTTATGCGCTCAAGACGGTCAGCCACGGCATCGACGGGAACGACGCGGGCGCGAAAAGGCTGCGGGCGCAGGTCGACATGATAAGGATGCTCATGTACGAGGAGATCAGGGGATGGAACGGGAACAACACCATCGAGCTCTCGTTCTATATGGCGTCGTTCAAGACCATCCAGACCGTGCAGAAGGAGTTCGACGCCAGGGGCATCAAGAAAAGGGAGTTCCTGATCTTCCTGAAGCTGCTGTTTTATAAATTCCGGAAGCAGAAGATATTGGTGAAGAAGCCGCTCGCGACGCGGGCGGAATTCAAGAAGATGAAGGGGGTCGTTGAGAATGGACGTGGTCCTTTATGAGAAGCCGCTCAAGATAGAGCTAGCAGGGACGAACCTTTTCGTGAACGGGGGGAGGCATCCCCGCTCCGTCCGCACGCTCGCGCAGATGCGCAAGGTGATGATGGATTTCAACGAGGATGCGTCCGCCCTCGAGCTGTATTACATGTACCGGAGCGTCTATGTGCATGAGGGCATCCGCTACGACATCACGCTCATCCCCCCGATGGTGGTCGGCGGGGAGCGCGCCAAGACCCACGGCCATTACCACCCGGGAAGCGAGGATGGGCTGGCGTACCCTGAGGTCTATCAGGTCCTGCGGGGCCATGCGAAATTCATCATGCAGAAGAAGAACCGCAACGGCAGCGTGGACGCCATGGTGGTGGATGCCCGGGACGGAGATGCCGTGCTGCTGCCGCCCGGATGGGGCCATGTGACGGTCAACAAGGGCGAGGATCTCCTTGTCCTGGGGAACCTGGTCTATGACCATTTCGGCTCGGTCTATAGCGAGTACGAGGAGCTCCAGGGCGCGGCGTTCTATTACGCCAAGGACGGCGAACTGATCCAGAACACCAATTACATCGTGCAGAAGAACGAGCAGATATCCGCCAAGGAGCTGAACCGGAGATACGGTTTCGAATGCAAGGATCTGCTTTCTGAATTCACGGCGGATCCCAAGAGGTTCGAGTTCCTGAAAAAGCCGGGCCTGCTATCAAAAAAATGAGCCGGGCGATGCGTTGGCAGAAACCTATTCGATTGAGACCGCTGGGCTCTCCAAAGCCTTCGGCAAGCTCATCGCGGTCGATGATGTCTCCTTGAAGATAAGGAAGGGCGAGATATTCGGCCTTCTGGGCCCGAATGGCGCCGGCAAGACCACGCTGATATCGATGCTGGTCACGATGAGGAAGCCCACATCCGGCACAGCCAGGGTGAACGGCTTCGATGTTCAGAGCGAGCAGGGGAAGGTCCGCAGATCCATCGGCATCGTCTTCCAGGACTCCTCGCTGGACGAGGAGCTGACGGCTTTCGAGAACCTGGAGCTCCATGCCGCGATGTACGGCATGGGGAAGGCCGAGGCCGAAAAGAGGATAGCCGAGCTCATCAAGATGGTGGAACTGGAGGACCGGCTCCACCACATCGTCAAGACGTTTTCGGGCGGGATGAGGAGGAGGCTCGAGATCGCGAGGGGCCTCATGCACTGGCCGGACGTCCTTTTCCTTGATGAACCCACGATAGGCCTGGACCCCCAGACCAGGCAGCACATCTGGGGATATATCAGGAAGATGCAGAAGGAGCACGGGATAGCGATCCTGCTTACCACGCATTACATGGACGAGGCGGACGGCATGTGCGACCGCGTCGCGATAATAGACCATGGGAAGATAATCGCGCTCGATAAGAGCTCTGCCCTCAAAGACGCCCTGGGCGGGGATATCATCTCCATAGAGACCGCTTCATCAGAGAGGCTCGCCGGCGCCTTTGCCAAGATGGATTTCGTGAAGGAGGCCAGATGCCACGACGGGATTTTGACCCTCCGTGTGAGCATGGGCGAGAAGAGGATACCTGAGCTCCTGGAGACCGCCCGGAAAAACGGCATAGGGATAACGTCCGTGAGCCTGCGCAAGCCGACATTGGACGACGTCTTCCTCTATCACACTGGAAAGACGATGCGCGAGGAGGAGGCCGCCCCGAACGAAGGGCTGAGGGCGAGGGTCGCTTCAAGGAGGCGGTCGGGTTGAGCGAACTGGCCGCGATATATCATATCTGGAAACGGGAATTGATCAGGTTCGGAAGGTCCAAGAGCAGGATGCTGGCGAGCCTCGGCATGCCTTTCTTCTTCCTGGCTGTGATGGGCACGGGGCTCGGGAGCGTGGTGGATATCGCCGGCGGGAGCTACCTGGATTTCATGGCCCCGGGCATCCTGGCCATGGTGATACTTTTCGGCTCGGTGTTCCCGGGCGTGATGGTGATCATCGACCGGCAGTTCGGGTTCCTCAAGGAAACGCTCGCCGCACCGGTGGACCGTAAGAGCATCGTGATAGGCAAGGCTTTCGGAGGGGCGACGACCGCGGTGATACAGGGGCTGCTGATGCTGGGGGTAGCGATGGCCCTCGGGGCCCATGTCGAGACCGCAGATATCCTGCCCCTGATCGGGCTGATGTTCGTCATCTCGACGATATTCGTCGCGCTTGGGATCGCGATCGCATCCACAATGGAGGATATGCACGGCTTCCAGCTGGTGATGAATATCCTGGTGATGCCGATGTTCTTCCTGTCCGGGGCGATGTTCCCGCTGGATTCGGCTCCGGCCGCGATGAGATGGATAGCCTATTTCAATCCGATGACCTATGTGGTCGACCTTTTCAGGCTGCTGCTATCTGGGCATTCGGGCATGCCGGTCATGATGAGCGCCGGGGTGATCGGGGCTTTCGGCATCGCCACATTCGCCATCGCCACATACCTTTTCGGAAGGATCGAGAGCTGATATCACAGCGTCACGGCCGCTATGTTCTTCGCCTTCCCCTGCGCGATGCGGTCGCTCCCGCCCCCGGATCCGCCCAACTGCGAAAGGACCTTGTCCAGCATCGCCTTCGCGCTTAACCCGGATGTGCTCCCGGCCCCGCACACGATAGTGCCGTTCTTGTTCATCACGCATGCCGCGGCCTTCCCGCTCTCTGCCACAAAGAGGGCTAATCTGCGCAAGGCTGCGTCATTGAGGTCCAGCACCTTCATCAGAGGCCTGCCTTTTGAGATTTCGATCAGCTCCTTGGCCTCCTCCTTGACCAGGAGCTCCTCGAGCGACTCTATCTTCTTCCTCTGGGCCTTCCATTCATCGAAGAACCGCTCGGATGTGCGGATGAGTTCGCCTTCCGAGACGCTGAAGACCGCGGATGCCTCGCGGAGAAGCCTTTCCTTCTCCTGCATATATGCTATCGCGACATGGCCGCACTTGTATGTTATGCGCTCGATGCCGTCCTGCACGCTCTCCCTTTTGACGATCTTGAAGGGGCCGATCTCCCCTGTCCGGGTGTTCATGGCATGGGTCCCTCCGCACGCCTCGTGGTCTATGTCGCCCACGCTCACGATCCGCAGCTCTTTTCCCGGGACGGCCCCGCCCTGGTATATCGTGAAGCCGTATCTGGATTCGGCCTCGGTCCGCGGCAGCACGTGGGTCGTGATCGGCAGATCCGCCATGATATACCCGTTGACCTTCTGCTCGATCGCGGCGACCTCCTCATTGGTGATCTTCCGGTAATGCGTCACATCCAGGTGCGCCTTCTCCTCGTCCTTGGCCGACCCCCCCTGCCAGATGTGCGGGCCGAGGACCGCCCTGCAGGCTGCGTTCAATATATGCGCGGCGGTGTGGTGGCGGGCGATCGTCTTCCTCCGGGCAAGGTCCACGTTCCCTTCGACCTCTTTGCCCGCCTTGAAATGCGTGATATCTTCCATCTCATGGAGCACGATGCCTGCCTGCTTGAGGACCTGCTTCACGCGGAACCCGTCTATGGTCCCGGTATCATAGGTCTGGCCCCCGCCTTCGGGATAGAACGCGGTCTGGTCCAATGCCAGGTATTTGCCATGCACGACCGCTTGCACCTTGGCAGTGAACTTCGCCCCAGTGCCATAGTAGAGCGCCTTCGTCTTTTGGAGCTTGGCGGTGTCCGAGAAGAGCACCTTCACGGACGGGCCCCGCTCGGCCGACGCCTCTTCCCCGTCCGCCGCGCGGACCTGCGCGTAGAAATTCCCGGGCGTCTCGACCTCCACATCGTTCTCGCCGGCCACCTCTTCGACGGCTTCCGGCGGGATGCCGTGGCTCTTATATAGGATGAAGAGCTCCTCCTTGGAGATCCGCCCCCCTCCGGCGCGCTCCTTGTTGGTCCCTTGGGCGCCCTTTGCCTTCTTGACGATATTGAGGACCAGGCTTCCGGCCTTCTCTTTGGTGGCCTGGTACCTTCTCCTCTCCTCTTCGATGACGTCTATCGCGGTCTCCACGCCGTCCTGGAGGTGCGGGAACATGTATTCGAGGAAATCCGCATGGCCCTGCATTATCTTGCCATAATCGAGCGAGTAGCCGTAGCGCCCCTCGAATCCGAACACCCGTCTTGCTATCATCCTCAGGTTGTACCCTCCGCCGGCGTTGCTGGGAAGCATGCCGTCCGTCACGGTGAAAAGCAGGGTGCAGAGATGGTCCGCCGAAGCGTACACCGCCTGCAGGGGTTCTAAGCTCGAGAACAGCTCTTTCTTGGTTATCCCGAGCATCAGCGCGACGCGCTCCTTCTCTTTCTCAATGTCCGGCACCTCGTCCTCGTTGAGGCCTCCGGATATCTTGGCGAAGCGCAGGAAGAGATCCTTGTCCATCTTCAGGCCGGCTTCACGCTTCATCTCGTCTATCACAGGGCCGAAGACGACCTCGTAGCTGGTCGGCTCCCCGGAGGTTATCCAGGCGAGCCTGCTCAATCCCGCCCCCATGTCTATGACCTTGGTCGAAAGCTCCCGGCTTCCGGTGGGGGTGACCTCATATTGCATGAACACGCAGTTGCCGAGCTCCAGGCCGCGGCAGAAATATTCGATGCAGGGCCCGAAGTTGCCTCCGCCGGCCCAGACATCCTCCTGGAAGATCAGCTCCTCTTCGGGGATGCCGAGGGCCTTGAGGTAGTTGAGGTCGTGGGTGATCGCCTCCTCCTTCCAGTAGAACATGCCGGTCTTGTCCGTGTTGAATGCGTGCTGGCCGACCATGACGAAATTCGTGTAATGCCTCCCGCTGACTCCGACATTGCTGATATCGGGGAACCGGATGCAGGGTTGCGGCACGATGAGCGGATTCGAGGGGGGCTCCAATTCGCCGTTCACCACATAGGGCTGGAAGTCGTTGATGGATGCTATCGTGAAATACAGGTCGTCCCTCCATCTCGCCACTGTCGGATACGGCTTGACATAGCCATGGCCGTTCTTGGTGAAATACGCCTCTATGGCTTTCCAGGTGTCTATATAGCCGAGCTTCCTCTTGACGGGGGTGGAGCCTATGAACTGGTAGCCTATGCACGATGGGTCCCCGCACATCGCGCGCTTCTCCTTTGCCCAGAACATCCTCGCGCAATTGCCGCATTTCTGCCTCAGATATCCGCGCGAGATCAAAGCCTTCAGCTTGTAATGCTTCTCCCATTCCGCCCCGAACTCTTTGCGCAGGGCGTTCTTGTCGACATCCATAAGCATAGCACCCGGAAATAGTTGACGAGCTATTACCTTTGTGAGGTTTTTAACACCTTTTATAAAACGGCGGGGCCGGGCATATCAGGGATTAAAAAATCGGCTGGGATATCCGGTTATGGAGAACCTGAAGCCCAAGGGCTTATTCATATCGTCGGTCATCGCGGTGATTATCCTTCTGCTCCCCCTCGGCCTGGATTGGAAGGCGCAGGCGGTCCTTTCCATAGCAGCCCTGATGGGATCCTGCTGGTTCACCGAGGCCATGCCCCTGCATGTCACCGCGCTCTTCGGGACTTTCCTGCTCATCATATCCGGATCCGTTTCGGCGAACGACGCCTTCGCGGGGTATTTCAATCCCACGATAGCGCTGTTTTTCGGGGGGCTGGTCCTCGCCCTCGCGATGAGCATGCACGGCCTGGACCGCAAGATAGCATCGTTCTTCATGGGATTCTTCGGGACGGAGCCGAACCGGTTCATCCTGGGCATAATGGTTGCGACCACATTCCTGTCTTTCTGGATAAGCAACACGGCCACCGCGGCGATCATGCTCCCGATCGCGCTGTTCACAGCGCCAGGAGCGAAGGGGAAGCCATCCTCTTATGCCAAAGCCGTCGCGATAGGCGTCGCCTTCGCCGCGACGATAGGGGGGATGGGCACCATCATCGGGACCCCGCCGAACGCGATCGCCGCGGGAAAACTCGCCGAGATGGGGATCGCGGTCTCCTTCCTGGACTGGTCGTTCCATGCGCTACCCCTGGTCTGCCTCTTGATCCCGGCCTCATGGCTGGTGATCGTCCTCATGCACAAGCCCGACATCAGGCGGGTGAAGTTCAAGAAAGAGAAGGGGGGCTGGACGAGAGACCAGATATGGACGCTTGCGATAGGAACGCTCACCGTTGCGCTTTGGATGGCATCGTCGATCCATAGGATACCTGATGGGGCCGTGTCGATCTTCGCGGTCGTCCTGCTTTATTGCGCAGACCTAATCCGCAAGGATGATGTCTCAAAGATCGACTGGGGCGTGCTGCTCCTCCTGGGGGGAAGCATGGCCCTGGGAAGCGCATTGGAGTCATCCGGGCTCTCTGATATAATCGGAAGGATGCTCTCGGACGTGATAGCCGGCCAGGGGGAGTTCGGCATGTTTTTGGCGATCTCCGCTTTCGGGACTGCCGTCACTGCGGGGATGAGCAACACCTCTACGGCGGCATTGATAGTGCCGATCGTCGCCGCACTGCCGCCTGTGGCCGCCGGGGCCAAGGACATCGTGATACTTGCCGGGCTCGCCGCGTCGTTCAATTTCCTGTCCCCCGCCGGGACCCCGCCTTCTGCCATGGCATTCTCATCAGGCAAGCTGAGGGTCTGGGACATGGTGAAAGTAGGGATACCGATAACATTGATCGCCCTCGCGCTCTCCGCGTTGATCGCGACGTTCGTATGGTGATTCATTCTAGCCGCAATGAGAGCAGGAAGTTGTCCTTTAGCGCGGTGGCCCGGTCATAATCCAGGGCTAGCACCCTTGTCTTGATGTGCAACGAGCGCTCGGGGACGTAGATGTCTATCGCGTAGCCGTAGAAGGTCTTGTCTGAGCCGAGGAACCTGAGCTTGAATTCCGATTCCGCCGCCATCCCGTCCCTTGCCACCGTGAATGTCGAGATGTCGCCGACATCGTATGCGCTGCTCAATATGCCCCCGGCTGGGTCGTCCCTCATGTCCTGCTCGAGGAAATCCGTGGCAGCCTTGGTGGGGTTGACCTTGTAGATATCGTCCGTGTTCACGCCATAGGCCGATTTCGTGTCAATATAGCTGACGATCAGCATCTCGAGGGTCTGGCCGTCCGCGGCGTATGTGCCCGAGAAGATGCCCCCGTAGTTGCCTGTGGAGCGGTCGACCTCCATCTTTTCCGGGTGCTCGAAGCTGAAGCCCATCGCGGTGTATCGCTTCCATTCCGATGGCGGTGGGGGCGGCGGGGCGGTCTGGTTGGAAAGGTTCGTATCCGTGAGCGGAGGCGGGGCGGTCTGGTTGGCATCGCCCCCGGTCTGGTCTATCGTCCTCTCGCCCAGGCTGATGCATCCCGTCACGAGAATGACCGCGATAAAAATCGGCAATAGCCTCATCACATCAACTCCGCCCGGGCCGTCTCCAAGAAAGCGGATGCGATCGCGAGCGCTTCTTTGGCATCTTGCTCGCCGGCCTTCTTAAGCTTTCCCAGGCTGCCCATCAGCATCACATACAGCCCGCTCCCGGAATCTATCCGGAGCGATTCGACATGCTCCCAGCGCTCCAGGGGGAACGCGCCGGGATAGCGCTGGAGCAGGTATCCGATCGTGCCGTCCAATGTCCCGCTGATATACCCGTCCCGGGCCATCACGGCCGATGACGCGAGGCGGATGGCGTTTTTGGAGCTCTCGAAAGCGATGTGGAACTCTTTACTGGAAAATGACGCGGAGGCCGAGCTGAGGTGTTCTGCGGCTATCTTCAGGGCGAATATCGCCCCTGCCGGGTCCGGATCGCGCTTCGAAAGCGCGAAACCATCTATCGCCATCCATATTGTTATCGGGAAAAAGCGATTTAAAGCCACTCCCACTAACTATCCGTCTATGCAGCTCAATGATCGGATATTCGAACTGGCCCTAAAAAGGTCTTTCTTCTTCCCAAGCAACGAGCCCTACGGCGGCACGGCCGGCTTCTATGAGTACGGGCCTGTGGGCGTCCTGATCAAGCACAGGATAGAGGGGCTCTGGCGCGACATGTTCATCAGGTCGGAAGGCTTCCATGAGATCGAGACCAGCATAATGACCCCCGAAGCGGTCCTAATCGCATCAGGCCATGTGTCCAGCTTCGCCGACCCGGTCGTCGAATGCGCAAAATGCAAGACCAGGGTGCGGGCGGATACGCTCGCCCATGAGAAGCACTACAGCCCGCACGGCGAGAGATGGGACGGGAGGCTCGAGAGCCTCGATGATGTGATCGGCCTAAAAAACCTCAAGTGCCCCAGGTGCGGGGGGGATTTCGGGAAGGCGCACATGTTCAACCTCATGTTCCAGACCGGGATCGGAGGGGAGCGGGCTCCGGCGTATTCCCGGCCCGAGACGGCCCAGGGCATCTTCACAGCCTTCCCGAGGATATTCCGAAACCACGGGACGAAGCTGCCGCTTGCGGTCGGACAGGTGGGCAGGAGCTTCCGCAACGAGATATCGCCCCGCAAAGGGCTCATCCGCATGAGGGAGTTCACGCAGATGGAGCTGGAGTATTTCTTCAACCCCTCTGAACCGGGCTTTCCCGGGTTCGGGAAGGTGGCCGATGAGAGGATGAGGATGGGATTCGGCGCTAAACGCGAGGAGATGAGCGCGGCCGATACGGTCCGGCACAAGCTCGCCTGCAACCAGATCATGGCATATTTCATCGCGAGGCAGTGGGAGTTCTACAAAAGGATCGGGATAGACCAGAAGAGGATGCTGCTCAGGGTGCTTGACCCTGCAGAGGTCCCGCACTATTCCAAAGGCAACATAGACATGGAAGTGGAGACCTCCTTCGGCCCGATCGAGACGATAGGAAACGCATACCGGACGGATTTCGACCTTTCGGCGCATTCGAAGCACAGCGGCGCGGACCTGAGCGTCTTCATCGAAAGCGAGAAGAAGAAGGTCACCCCGCATGTCTTCGAATTGTCGATGGGAGTGGACAGGACGTTCTATTGCGTGCTGGAGCACTGCTTCCGGGACAAGGACGAGAAGGACGGGGCCGGAAACTGGAAACTCGGGACCGGAAAGGAATGGGAGTGGTTCGACTTCCCGCCTGCCGTTGCGCCCTATCACGTGGCCATCTTCCCCCTGATGACCAGGGACGGGCTGGATAAGAAAGCAGAGGAGGTCGCAGCGATGCTCCGCGAGAAGGGGCTGGATGTCGCCTACAGGGACAGCGGGAGCATAGGGAGGAGATATGCCCGGGCCGATGAGATCGGGATCCCTTATGCGCTCACGATAGATTACGACACCCTAAAAGACGGCACCCTCACGCTCAGGTTCAGGAACGACGGGAAGCAGGAAAGGATAAAAATATCCGACTGCGTCGAGAGGCTCAAGGAATGCATGAGAGAAGGCAAGGTGACGCTGTGAAGGCCCTGACCATATTCCTATGCGCGGCGATCCTTCTGGCCGGGTGCACCGACGGAGGGAGCCCCCCCGCGGACAACCAGAGCAACCAGACGCCGGTGAAGAACGACACGCCTGCGGTCATCATCATCAAGAACCAGACCAACCAGACGATAGAGAAGAACGAGACGGACGGCTTCGAGCCGCCTCCGCCCCCTCCGCAGAACGATACCGGCTTCGGATACACGTATGATCCTGACCAGATGCTCGGCGTCTTCCTGATAGATGTCGGCGGGCCGGGCCTCCAGGGCGATGCGGTGCTCATAAAGAAAGGCGACCTCGACATCCTTGTGGATGCCGGACCGAAGGAGAAAAGCGCCAAGGTCGTGGATTTCCTGCGGGCGCACAGCGTCGACGATATCGAGGTCTTGGTCTCGACTAACGCCGATCCGAGGCGCTTCGGGGGGATCGGGGAGGTCGCATCGGTCTTCGCGATAGAGGAGTTCTGGTGGTCCGGCGACGATTTCGACGACCCCGATTATATCGCGGCGGTCCAGAAGGCGTCGGAGGACGCAGAGACCGTCAGGATCGTGGAAGAGGGATACGGCGCGGACCTGGGCGGCATCAATCTCACGGTCCTGAATCCGCCTTCAGGCGACCGGTTCGACGATTTCAACAATGACGCGGTCGTGATCAGGTTCGTCGACAGGGGGTTCTCCATGCTGCTCACATCCGGCATCCAGACCGGCGCGCAGGGGCTGCTCCTGAACCAACATGAAGACCAGCTGATCGCGGATGTGCTCCAGGCCCCCTATTACGGGGTGGGGATGGGTACCAGCGCGATCGGCGTGTTCCTGATCAACGCCAAGCCCGAGACGGTCGTGATAAGCGGGAGCAGCGACGAGTCGGCGGCGAACGGCGGCTCGAGGGACCCTTTCAAGAGGCTGATGGAGCAGTACGGCATCAGATACTACGAGAACTACGTCAACGGGAGCCTGAGGATAACCTCGAACGGGGAGACCTATACGGTGCAGGCCCTGGGGAAAGGACAATAATTTAAAGGGGTTTCTTTCATCAATCCATATGCTTTTTATGGGCCCATAGCTCAGCTAGAGGCGGATGCTTTCGCTTTTTGCGGAAACTTCGTTTCCTGCAATGGTAGAGCGATGGACTCTTAATTTTGGGATTAGCAGCGGTTTTTTGGCCGCGTTTTCCCGAAAAGCGGAATCCATGTGCCGAGGGTTCAAATCCCTCTGGGCCCGTATCCATTTTTTTGATTGCCCGCTCAGGCATGGCGAACAGCGTGATCCATCGGGATGGATCTTATGGCGGAGATGACGCTTCGGGCGGATGGCTGGATAAAGAAGAGGGTCCGCAAAAAAGCGGATGGGTGTTATTTCAGGATTTTTCGTATCTTACCCGTCTTCCTTCAAAGAGGTATCTCCCTTTCGAGAACGAGTCTATCGCTTTCGCGTATGCCTTATGCTCGCGCTCCAGGATCTTCGCGGCGACCTCGTCCGCGCTCCTGCACATGCTGATATCCACCGCCTCTTGGTATATTATGGGACCGGCATCCAGGGATTCGTCCACGAAATGTATCGTGAGGCCGGAGACCTTGACGCCGTATTCGAAGGCGTCCTTCTGCGCCGCTTCACCCGGGAAAGAAGGGAGCAGGGCAGGATGGATGTTGATGATCCTGTGCCTGTAGGCTTCCAGGAGCTTTTTGCCTTTCAGGAGGAGCATGTAGCCTGCGAGGACGACAAGCTCGACGCCGTGCTTTTTCAGCGATTCCAGGATGCGCTCGTCCATCGCCTCCCGCGTCTTGAAGCTTTTCCTGTCCAGTATCTCGATGGGGATGCCGTTCTCCTCCGCGATAGTTATCGCCGGGGCGTCAGGGTTGTTGGTTATCAGGACCTTCACTTCCGCATCGCACCGGCCGGCCTTGACCTCTGAGAGTATCGCCTTGAGATTGCTGCCCCGGCCTGAAGCGAGGACCGCGATTTTCACACTCATAGATGGTATCTCCGCGGATAATGTTTTAATTATGCTCTGCGTTAAGGAGCGCATGGGGATGGAAGTGGACCGGTACGCGATACCGGAAGTTGCGGAGGAGCCGATAGAGGATATCGTGGCGAGGATGAGGAAGTGCATCACGACCGAATGCTCGGACCTGCTCAAGCGGGCCAGGAAAGGGGGTTCGAACCGCTCCAGGCTCTGGGAGAGCAGGATAAACCGCATAATCGAGGCGAACTCCGGCACTTTTAGCATCGATACGCTGGAGGGCCTGAAAAAGGAGTGCCAGACGCTCTCAGAGGAGCTCGACCGCTTCGGCGAGCGGCATTAAGCGAACTTCCAGCGCACGCCGCCGGCCCCAGCTTTGTCTTCCAGGACTATCCCCACCTCTTTGAGCTTCGTGCGGATCACGTCTGATTTCTTGTAATCCTTTTTAGCCCTGGATTCGTCCCTCAGCTTGATCAGCCTCTCCAGGGCTTCGGCAGCCGATGATGCCGCCCCGCCCCCCAGCTCTTCGAGCAGGTCCGATAGGGCGGCCGACTTGTCCTCCAGGTTCTCCCTCTGCTCAGTGAGACCGAGGATCCACAGCATCTCATCCAGGCCCTTCCTTATGATTGCGAGCTGGCGGCGGTCTGGGCTTTTGCTGATATTCGCGTTCGCGAGGCGCAGGAGGGTGAACAGGGAGGCGATCGCCTCCGGGGTGTTGAAATCGTCTTCCATGCTGATGTGGAACGCCTTGATCAGCTCATCGCTTTTTTTGCGGAAGTCGGCATCCGGATCGTCTTTGCCGCCCGCCTCGGCCTCCCTTATCAGGCCGAGCGAGTTGAATATCCTCTCGACGCTCTCCTCGGCCGCATCGAGGGCGTCCTCATCGTAGTCGAGCGGGCTGCGGTAGTGCATCTGCAGGAAGAAGAGGCGCATCCCGTTCGGGCTGTATCTCGAGAGCGCCTGCCTCAGCGTGACGAAGTTGCCCAGGGACTTGCTCATCTTCTCGCCATGGACGGTCAGGAAGCCGGTATGGAGCCAATGGTTGCAGAACCGATAGCCCAATGCCGCCTCGCTCTGGGCGATCTCGTTCTCGTGGTGGGGAAATATCAGGTCCCTCGCGCCGCCATGGATGTCCAATGTCCGTTTGGCGTATTCCCTGGCTAGGGCTGAACATTCGATGTGCCATCCGGGCCGGCCGCGGCCCCAGGGGCTGTCGAACTCGATCAGGTCCCCTTCCGTCTTTTTCCAGAGGGCGAAATCCGCCGGGTCCGACTTGCTCTCGTCTATCTCCACCCGGGCTCCGGCCCGTATCTGCTCGAAGTCCTGGCCGGACAGCTTCCCGTAGCCCTTGAAAGAGGACACCTTGAAGTAGACGCCGGTCTTGGTCTCGTAGGCGGCGTCCTTTTCGATCAGGAGCCGTATCAGCGATATTATCTGGGGGATGTGGCCTGTCACAGTGGGATAGGCATCGGCGGGGATTATCCCGAGCTTCTGGAAAAGCTCCATCGCCTCATCGTGGGTGTGCGTGGTCAATGCCTTCGGGTCGGCCCCGGTCTCCCTGCACCTGTTGATTATCTTGTCCTCCACATCGGTGATATTCTGGATATGGTAGACGGAATAGCCTTTCTTGGTCAGGAAGCGCTTTATCATGTCGAAGGCGACATAGGTGCGGGCATGGCCGATGTGCGTGCTGTCATAGGGCGTGATCCCGCAGACGTACATCGCGACATTCTTCCCTTCCACAGGCACGAATTCCTCAGCCTTCCTGCTGAGGGAATCGAATAGCTTCATCAGCCTTTTTTAGGCGTCCGGGATTATAAATCTTTATAAAGATACCAGCCGAGTATAGCTCATAGGGCCCCATCAGAGGGGCCATTATAGACGGAGGTAATGGTTATGGCAGAGAAAATGGAGATTAAGACTTCCACCGTTTCAGGGCTCTCCAACGAGTCCAAGCTGTGGGCGGCGCTATGCTATGTTTTCCCGGTGCTGATGTTCATATTGGTCTATGTCATGGAGGACAAGAAGAAGGACAAGTTCGTCTTCTTCCACGCCTGGCAGAGCCTTCTGCTCGGGATCGTTTGCTGGGCCCTCGCGATGGTCATCGCTACCGTGACATTCGGCATCGGCATCGTGTGCTTCCCCGTGCTGATCATCGTGTTCCTGTACTTCGCATACAGAGCCTACCAGGGCGAGAAGTTCCTTCTCCCGGTGGTCGGCGAGTACGCGGAAAAGCAGATGAAGTGAGTTTTTCCTTGTTTTAGCCTTTTTTTATCTTCAACCGTGCCCAGTGGCACGGCTTTTAAACCTATTTTTCGATGTATCCACGGTGATAATTTGGCATTCGATATAGGAAAAGCGCTCAAAGTCGGGACGATCCCAATCGTGATCCTCGTGGTTTTGAGCATCTTGACGACAGTGATCGGGGCGATCCCGTTCCTTAACATGCTGATATGCATATTGGGGCTTCCGGTGATGCTGATCAGCTTTGTCGTGACCGCATGGGCGGGCTACAAGGCGGTGAAAGAGGCTCAGATGGACCTGGTGGGCGGTGCCCTCACAGGCGGCCTGGTCTCGCTCATATCCGGCGTGGTCGGCGCGATTGTAAGCTTCATAGTCAGCCTCCTCGGCATAGGCGTGAACGTGGCGGGCGGCGGTGACGTAGGCGGCGCTGCGGTGACCGTCGGCTTGAACATCGTCGGCATAATAGTCGGCATCGTGTTCAGCGTCATAATCGGCCTCATCTTGGGTGCGATAGGCGCGTTCGTAGCGGGGATGAAGAAGTAACCCTTCATCCTTTTTCCTCTTTTTCTTCTATCTCTAGGCCCAGTGTGAACGCTTCTGTTTCAGGACGGACAGGCGAATCCATGCCAAGAAGGCCGCTGGCATCTAGAGGAAGTCGGAGAGGCCCAGCTGCTTGACCTTGTCGTCCTCGAAGATGCTCTTTATCTCGCGCTCGAGGAGCTCCAGCCTCTGCTTGAGGTATGCCGGAAGCTCATAGCGGTTCACGATGTCGCGCGATATCTGGAGGTATTTCTCTATCCCGCCCTTGTTGATGGTGAGGAGAAGGTTCCCCCCGCACCGCGAGCATTTGCCCGCGAGCGGCACGCGCCGGTATATCGTATTGCACGAGACGCACCTGAATGTCTGGCGCGAGAAGGAGCGGAGATTGCCGTATAGGTCCGGGATGAAATGGCTCAGGATGAGGCGCTCGGCCGCATCGCGCCGGTCCACCGGCCGCAGGCGGCCCTGCAGGCGGAACTGGATGTCGATCTTATCCGGGATCGACTGCAGTTCCACATAAGCCGTCCTGCAATTGCCGACATCGAGGGTGCCGCCCGGATGGGTTATCGGCAGCTCGAACTGCTCGGGGGTTCCCAGGACGTCCTTGACGAGCTTGATCTTCACCTCTCCGGGCGACGCATAGCGCTCGGCCGCCTGGTAGAACTCCAGGGGATACCTTGAGACCATCTCGATGCAGTGGGCCTCGTCATCCACCTCTTTGGGGTTGATGTCTATGGAAAGCACAAGCGGGGCGTCCATCGTCCCCCCGCGCTTCTCGTCCAAAAACTTCCTCGAGAAGTTCAGCAGGGCGTCCATCAGCAGCATGACACAATCTTCGTCTCCGTCGCAGTTTCTTCGTTTAGCTGTATGGAAATACGGATGGCCATAGCCGACCGTGGCCCGGGTGAAGCCGACTATCCTTGTGAGCACCCCTGCGCTGGTGTGCGGAGAGAGCCCGACAGTCATATGCCCGAGAAGATCCTCCTTCGCCTTGACATTGTAGAACGGCTTGAGCCCGTAGAGGTTGATCAGCATATCGTCGATGAAGGCGGCGACCCGCAGAAAATACTCCGCCCCGTTGTCCGAGAGGATGATGTCCTGGTGGCGCAGGGCGAGCGTCTGCGTGTCGCGCTCTAGGGTGGCGCCCAGGTAATCCTTCTCGTAGCCGAGCATCCTGGCATTCTCCAGGCTGATGCCGACCTCCTTTGGGGTGAAATGCGTGAGCGGGATGTCGGTGGCGTCGAATCTCGATGTTCCGTCGCGGAAGACATACACATCATGCTTGGCACGCAAAAACCCCTTCTCCAGGCGCTCGGGGATGCGGTTGGCATTCGAGAGGCCCTTTACCCCCTTCACCTCATCCGGGGAGCTTCCTGATTTGACTTCGACCTGGTCGAAGAGCTCCAGGATATCGACAGGCCTCCGGTCATAGGCGAGCGTCTTCATCTCGCAGTGCATCTCGTATTGGGTGGGCTTTCCGCATTTCTGGCATATCAGCTCCTGCACGGCGCGCCCCCCGCATAATGCGCACCTGCGGTAGAACCCCAGGCGCTTGCATTTCTCGCACCTGAGCCTGGCCACCTCGATGTTTATCGTCTTCTCCCCCTCGCGCGATTTAAGGGTCCGGTGCACCTTGGTCAGGCTCCGGTTCTTGAAGGAGCCTGTGGGGAAGAGCACATGCGGGGATCCGTCCATCTTCCTCTCTTTCGCCTTCTCGGGCCTTCCCATGCGCGCCCCGATATATGTCGGCGCCTTGGCCTTGATCATTATCCCGGATGCCGCGTTCACGATCTCAAGGGCCGTCTTCGTCGGGTCGAACGCCGATTCGAAGGGCGATAGGTCGATCTTGTCCCCATCGAGGATCCCGAGAGAGGATAGGAGGGCATAGCCGTTCTCCCCGTCTATCTGGATCTCATTATCATGGACGCGGTGCTCGAAGATGATCTCCTCCAGGGCGCGCTTGGCCTCCGACATCGGAAGCGATATCGATGAGAGCTTCCCGTTCTCATATGCCAGGCGGGATGAGCGCATCCATTCTGCGAGAGACCTCAGCTGCTCTGCTGAAAGGTCATGCCAGTGATAGGTGAAATCAGGATGCAAGGGCACGCCGTGCATCCTGGAGAAGGTGAAAAGCGCCTGGGCGTCCATGCCCGATGGGGGCTGCACACCCTTGCTTTCCAGTTCCCGCGCCCACCACTCCTCGCAGTAGCCGGATGGCATCAGTGGATGGTTTGACTTGTGGAAATCCCCGAACGTGCAGAGCAGGTCGCCCAGGAAGAGGATCTCCTCGACGTCATCTTTGATCGCATATGACTCCTCTAGCGTGCGGACCTTCATCACCCGGCCGTCCTTGAGCTTCACCGCAGGGGGCTCCAGGCCCTCATGCGCCGCGACGACGCAGCCCTTGCCCGGGCGCTCGATCTTCATATGCGTGCCGTAAGCTAGGAAGTTGTCCAGGAGGATCATTGTCGCCGGATGGACGTCTTTTCCCATCAGGCAGGTGGTCTTGCTCCTGCCATATCTGAGCCGGAAGCCGCCTTTGGCCGACGGGTGGCTGAAGACCGGCCTTCCTGCCACCAGCCCTTCCAGATATGTCGGGTCAGGCTTGATCTCGACCCTGTCGGCCTTTTTCTTTATCTTGATGATCTTCTCGAGCCAGTCCCACCCCAATTTCAGCTTCTTCGTGTATTTGAGGAGCTTGGCGGCCTTGGCCGCTACGCCCTCGCACATCACGAGCGGGACGCCGCCCCTGATGCGGTCGGTCTCCACGCCCGGCACACCGCGGTAGGTCGACACTTCTATATCCTCGGTCGGTTCCCCGTCTATGCATATCGGACAGTTCGAGGCGATCACATGCACATCCTCTTCGGGGGGCATGTACTGGAGGTGGGTGACCCTCGTCTCGTAGGTCGTGACCTCTTCGTAATATCTTGCGACCTGGGATTCGGTCGCGCGGTAATCTCCCACACCCACCACGCGGCGGGCGATGTCGGCGAGCACAAGGCTGAGGGCGACGGCCGTGCCGCCGGCGCTGCGGATAGGTCCCGCATAATAGACCGCGACATAGTCGCTCCCGTCGGGATTCCGTTTTATCTTCACCTTGGCGATGCCTTCGGTCGGAGCGACCAGCACGCCTTCGGTGAGGATGCCCAGCCCGGTCCTGACCGCCTGCTCCACCAGGAGCTCTTTCGGAGCCTTCATCAGCTCCCCAGCGGCGATCTTCCTCGCGACCTCGAAGGCGATATCCTCCCTCGCCATGCCCCCTTTCTCCAGCTCTCGGATGAGCTCGGCGACGCCCGGCGGCCCCATGATACCTTCCACTCTGGCTGCGATGTCCTTTGCGATCTTCACTTCTATGTCTTCGACCGGGTCGTAGCCCTGCCTGCGTGCCTCTGCGGCTACGGCATAGGCCTTCTGCAGCCCGTCGCGGAGTATGTCTGAGTATTCCCTCATGGATCCGCCCAGAATTCGTATATGCTTTTAATGGTGAGCAGATTAAATAATTCTACCGTTTCGCCGAGGTAGCTCAGTTGGTTCAGAGTGCTCGACTCATAGGTTTTGCCGATGAGTTAGGAGGAACAGCATCCGATGACTTGATGCGGCGCTCTAAGAAATCGAGAGGTCGGGGATTCAAATTCCCCCCTCGGCATTTTCTTATAGAAAATGACGATAGAGAATCGCGATTCTCTGCTCGGCAAATTTTCATATGTTTTGGGTTTGGTGTGCTGGGTTTCGCCTCCGACAGGACGACGCTTCGTCCTGTGGACCATAAAACGGTCGCCGTTTTATCGGTCACGGAAAATTTGACGAGAGGGGACCGCAGTCCTCTGCTCGGCAAATCCCTGATTTGACGATCTTGGGGCCGCGCACCAAGGTCTCGGCAAATATCAACTTTTTCTACTACCTATTTCGTCTCTTGTCGCAATCCCGACCAAAACATATATACGGCTTTTCTGCGTATCCATCCAAAGCGACCAAAGGTGGATATCCATATGGATCTGAAGAAATGCGAGAGCTGCGGTATGCCGATGGTGAAGCTCACCGATTTCGGCGGCATGAAGAAGGAGAACGATTATTGCAGGCACTGCACATACGAAGACGGGATGCTCAGGCCCAGGCACGAGGTGCGCGAAGGGATGATCCTCTACTACATGAAGACGAAGAGGAAGGAGAGGAGCGACGCTGAATCCTATGTCGACGAGATAATGGCAGGGCAGAGGGCGTGGGGATAGTGGCAAAAAGAAGATTTAATGGTTCAAAAAAATCGGGATGAAAAGGATTGTTTATAATGCCGATATGCGAAGACGGATGGGGGTAAGCATGGCTGAAGAGATCGTGTTCCCGGTTCCGCAAAAAGTCGAAGTTCCGCTAGAGGCCCTTTCAGAGGCCCAGAAGATAAAGAAGGGGATATGCCCGTCGTGCGACGGCTGCCTCGTGTTCCAGGAGGGATGCAAGGTCTGCTATGCGTGCGGATGGGGCGGATGCGAATAATCTTTCTTTTTTGTTCCTGTTCCCGTTTTCCCAGAACCTCTCATAACCCTAATAAACTCTTTTATCAAGACTAATCACCATGGGCTCGTAGCTCAGCATCTTTTGGGAAGAGGATCGGCAAATCCGATAATAGCGGGTTTTGGTCCAGCTTTTCCCAAAAGCTGGAAGCAGAGCACTCGCCTTGCAAAGGCTTTTTGGCCTCAATCTTTCTCCGGGCAAAAACCCTGGAAAAAGCCGTGAGGAAACCAGAGGCCTCCAGATCGCGAGGGGCCGGGGGTGCGAGTTCCGCCTTTTAGGAAAAGGCGGCCCAAAACGGGTCGTTAAACGGCGGACGTAGATCCCCCCGAGTCCATAATCCCTTTTTTACAGTCTTCAGCATCAGCCAGGCCTAACGGATTATGGACAGGCTCGGCCGGTTTATCGGCGGATCCGCCTCTTTTTTTATCCGTTTGGCGAAAAAACGGAATTGTCCTCTTTAAACCATATGAAAACACTTATAAACAGTACCGCGCATATCAATACTTCTGAGGGATGATCATATGAAGCACATTCACGGACCAGAGAAGCCGAAATCAGATGATAAAAAGAGGCTGCGGTCAGGAGACCCGCTCGCGAAAGGGCCCGGCGCCTTAAAGAAGATGGGCAGGTTCCGCAAGGCGGTGAACGCTTTGGCCCTGGCCCTCGGCATCGCGGTCGGCACCGCCGGCGTGGGCATGCTTGCCACAAGATGCAGCGACCCTTACAAGGTGGAATGGGGAAATGACCGGAAGGACGCCGGAAACGAGGATGCGGAGGTCAAGGATGCCGGACCTGACGCGAAGACCGATGGCAAGGCTCCGGACGCGAATGCACCCGATGCGAACCTTTCTGATGCGCTCGTTCCTGACGGCACGGTCCATGATGCGAACGTCGTCGACGCCGAGATCCCGGATGCGCAGGTCACCCCTGACGCGGAAGTCCAGATAGATGGGGCTGCCCCGGACGCACAGGCGCAGACTGATGCAGGCCCGGCCCAGCTGGAATGCGCCGGCCTCTATGATGCGAGTTCCACATTCCTCTCTTACATGCAGAACCAGTGGTACGAGAAAGGGGGCTATGAGCTTAGGTACGTCTCCAACACGGCCACTGAAGCCACCATGGAGATAAGGTGCGCCGGGACGACCACGCCGGTGATCACCGAGACCTTCACGATCGGAGCCAATGCGACAAGCGTCGCGCTTGCGCCGTATCTCTCCATCAAGGTCAATAGCTGCAACGGGGGCGTCGCGATCGTCAACGTCGCGGTCGACGCACCCTAACCATTTATTATATTCGGTGCATCTTTCCCTTGCGGTTATGATGAAAAGAGGTATTCTTGACCGATGATGAGAACGTCATTGCTGAACCGCACTGATAGGTATGGATAAGAAAACGGAAGGCGCCCTGCAGATAGCTTCCGCCACCCTGATAGGCGCGGCGGTCATCTACTTCTCCAGCGATATCGCTTCACTGGGCGCTTATGGCTATGCCGGGGCGTTCGCGATCGCGCTCCTCTGCAATGCGACGATCATCTTCCCGGCCCCGGGCTGGGCGATCGTGGTCGCCCTCAGCGGGACGCTCGATCCGGTGCTTCTGGGCATCGTTGCGGGCATAGGGTCAGCGATAGGCGAACTGACCGGATTCCTCGCAGGAGACGGGGTCAGGGACATCCTAGGCGGCCGCATCAAAGAGATGAAACGGATAGAAGGCCTGGTGGAAAAGTATGGTGATGCTGGGGTGTTCTTCCTCGCGTTCATCCCGAACCCGCTTTTCGACGTCGCCGGGATCGCCGCGGGCAGCCTGAAGATCCCCTGGTGGAGGTATCTGATCGCCTGCGCAGGTGGAAGGGTGCTGAGGTACGTCCTTCTCGCCCTCATCGGAGCGTTCACGCTGGGCATGGTCTGAAAAAAAGATAGCGGGGGGTGGATTTGAACCACCGGTCTCTGGGTTATGAGCTTCGCCCGGAAGGTCTGGTTTATCACAAGACAATCCGTCCAGCGGGAACTCCAAGCTTCCCTTAGGGCAGATCCTGCATCGCAGAATCTGTTACCCCGCTTCACTTGGATAAGTGAAACCCCGCTATATAGTGTTCCAACTCGCAAGGAATCAGAACAATGATACTATCAGGTAATAACCTTTTATAATGGTCGCGCATCGACCTTTTGGTTATCACCAATAACGAGCGTTCTGGAAGTTGTTCTTGGAATCTAGCGGATTTCCTTATCAAATCGTGGCATTTCTTATCAACCTTGTCCCAGTATGTCACTTCGATAAGCAAGGGGATCTCGTTCACATAGAAATCCAAGGAGATAAATCCGTTGATATTGTCAGAAGAGAAACGCTTTTCATACACGTATGTGAGACCGTATTTAAGCAGAATGTCGGCAGTCCGTACTTCTAGATAATTGTACATATGCTCGCCCAAAGGCCCGGTAGATTTCTTTCCAGTTCTCTTCAAACCTAAAAGAGACCATTTTTCCCTTTCTGGCCGGAGATCCGGATCGAAGATGCCCTTGCCAGAGCGGATTATCGAATGTGCGCCTTCTGAGCATTTTTTTGACCAGGATGCGGAAAATTCAGGGTTGCCAAGAAGCTTTTTGATGCGTTCATTGCCCTTCAGCGAAGCTGTTGCCGCTTTTTGTCTCCACTGTTCTTTGAATGAGGGATTCTGCATTTTTTCACGGATTGCTGAGCTCACTGAGGCCTTCATCTTTTGTGAATACAAAACCTTGAATCCGGGGTCTTTCAGCTTTTCGCTCACCTTTTTAGCGCCGATAGCGTAGCTGGTTCTGAGGTATTGCGAACGTGGCATAGAAGAATGAAGGATGGATTTGACTGTTTTTACCGGTAATCCATATCGAATAGCGATATCCCAGGTGGAGATTAGGCTTAGGAAATCAGTGACGATGCTTTTTACATCCGGATTCATGGGTGATTTTCGTTTTTGTCTTTTATAAAAAGAAGCAGGGTCCATTTCCGCGGAAAATTGAAAGAAAATATAAAATAGAGAAAAGAAAGGGATTCACTTCTTCTTTTTCAAAGAAGAGAATCTCGGGGATGGCTCTTCCTCTTCGGGAGGCTCTTCCGGCTCCATATCTTCCTTCTGGGCCGGCTTGCCTTTCTCGGTCTCCATCTTGGCGACTATCTTATGCACCATCTCCCTCTCGAGGACCTCGTGCTTCTTCGATTCGTCCTCGAACTTGCCCCGATAGTAGTAGAACCCGGCCACGAACGCGAGGGCGGATATCACCAGCAGGACGCCCGGGAAGCCCATGTAGAGCACCAGCAGGAGGTTCGCGAACTCGCTTTTGAGCGATGCGAATTCACCCGGCGGGCTGATCCCGCACTGCTGGAGCTTTGTATAGTCGTTGGTCGTCACGAAGTCGACCACGGCGCTTATCACGCCCGTAACGAATGAAATCGTGAGGTATGCCACCCCTACGACCACCAGCAGCCATAGGAGCAGAAACAGATAGCTTGTCAGTTTGAAACGATTCATACAATACACCTCTGGAAAGGAATCATGATAAAGTAAAATAAATCCTCCGGTTGTCCTTTCCCTTGTTCTCGAGCTTGGAAATTGTGATTTTCCCCACCTCTTTTAGGGAGCGGACATGCGTCCCAGCGTCGGCCTGGATGTCTATGCCCGGGATCTCCACTATGCGCAGTGTTGTGATAGCCGGGGGGAGGGCGTTCGCGAGCTTGACCACCCCAGGGATTTTCAATGCGTCGGCTCTCGGGAGCGAATACGCCTTGAGCTCGACTCCGCCCGAGAGCGCGGCGTTCGCTTTCTCCACGACTATTTCGAATTTCACGCGGTCGAATTCTGGGATCGAGAAATCGAACCTGGATTTGTCCTCCTCGAGCTGGTTGCCGGTGATCAGGACGCCTAGCTCCCTGTGCATGACCGCCGCCAGGACGTGGGCGGCGGTGTGCATCCGCATAAGCTTATAGCGCCGCTCCCAGTCCAAAACACAATGCACGGATTCGCCGGGAGCGAGCGCCATTCTTCCGCCTTCAGCCTCGGGCGCGAGTTCGTGCATGATATCCCCCTCTTTTTTGTAGACGTTCACGACGCGATAGCGGGCTCCGGATGCTGATATGATTGCGCCCGTATCGCACGGCTGGCCCCCTCCGCGCGGATAGAAGACGGTCCGATCAAGGACGACCTCCTTTCCCGTCACAGAGGTGATTTTGGCATCGCACTCCCGCATGTAGCCGTCTTCGAGATAAAGCGCTTCTCCCATAAGATTAAAAATGTGGGAAAATATATTTATCGCTATCTAGGAGGACGATCATCATGGGAGAACAGGAACGCATGGAAGATAGGCGCGCCAAGCTTCTCGCGCAGCTGCACCCGCAGGCCGGGCCTATTGCAAAAGAAGCCCCTAAGCCGCCGAGCCTCAAGGACGTCGTCCCGGCCATGGTGGGGGGGAGGCAGAAGGAGGTGGAGCGGTTGATGCAGGTGGCGGCCCTGGGATTCGAGAATGCGATAATGAATGGGAGGAACGTCCCCCCAGAACTCCAGATGAGTTACATGAACAATTCGGATTTGCGCAAGCTGCTCATAAAGGGTTGATCCGCATGAAACCAGACCTTTTCAAGAACTGCAAGGCGGAATACGGATACAACCAGCGCCAGAAGATCTACAGCGTGAAGGTCGTGCTCGACGGGCGCCCGAGGATAATAACGGTCCGCGTCGGAGACAGCTTCACCGAATTGTCGCTGGCGGATGCGAAGGGCAACATCCTCGAGATCCTTCGGCAGGAAGACGGAAGCGGAGTGACGTTCAACAAGACTGATTAGATGAGCCAAGCCAAGATAAACGCGGCGAAGGCCGCCCTGGGATATGTGAAAGACGGCATGTGCATAGGCCTGGGGAGCGGAAGCACCACCAGGGAGTTCATCAGGCTCTTGGGGGAGAAGGTCCGCAAAGGGCTGAAGGTCACCTGCGTGACGACGTCCTTCGATTCACGCATGCTCGCCATCGAGAACGGCATATTCGTGACCGAGACGGATGCCATAGATGAGATAGACCTGGCTGTCGACGGGGCTGACAAGGTGACAAAGACCGCGCTCCTTAAAGGCGGAGGCGGTGCGCTCACAAGGGAGAAGATAATCGGCTACAACGCCAAAAAGTTCATCATCATCGTGGATGAGAGCAAGGTCGAAGAGGGCGTGCTCGAAGGGGAGGTCAACCTAGAGGTCCTCCCGTTCGCAGCGCCCCTCATCATGAGGCAGTTGAAGGGGTTTAAACCCAGGATCAGGATGGCCAAGGCCAAGCTCGGCCCCGTGATAAGCGACAACGGGAGCTTCATCATAGACTGCGACATGAGGCTCGATGACCCGAAAGCCATGGAGCAGAGATTGAAATCGATGCCGGGCATCATCGAGAACGGGATATTCACCAGATTCGACTTGATAATCGTGGGAAGCGAGAAGGGGCACAGGGTATTATAGGCGAAGCCGATGCGGATATCCGAAGAGACCAGGCACAGATTGAAGAAGCCGCTCGGGGAGCTCCAGAAGGATTTCAGGGAGGTCCGACGGCTTGGCCACGCCCACCGGATAATAGCCGTGGGCGATATATGCACGCTCGGACTGCTCGCCATGGGGATCAGGCCCCATCTCGCCGTCTACGACCATCTTTTCATGAGGCACAGGCTGGATCCTGGGATGGTGCGCGTCCTCGAGCTCCATTACAAGGCGCCCGAGAGGTTCAATAATCCCCCCGGGACGCTTTCCGAGAGGATCCTTGCCGAGGCCCCGCGGCTTCTTGCCAAAGGCGGCGCCGTGCTGATAGACGGGGAGGAGGACCTGACCGCCCTCGCATTCATCCTCGCGGCAGGGCCCAAGGACATCATCGTATACGGCCAGCCCGGGGCGGGCATGGTCCTG
The DNA here is from genome assembly GCA_043803165.1 of Microcaldota archaeon. GTDB lineage: Archaea > Micrarchaeota > Micrarchaeia > Anstonellales > Bilamarchaeaceae > Bilamarchaeum. The sequence goes on along the minus strand of JAZDKI010000026.1, from coordinate 5,563 downwards.
GTCCTGCCGGATATCGAGCTCAAGAGAAAAATCGCCGATTGGCTAGGCATTTCGCGCGAAGGCTGAGTAGCACCCCGGATACCCCCGGAGCGGTCTGAGTTTATACGGCTCCAGCGACGGGGCTGGTGGAGTTGAAGATGGAGCGGAAACTGGGTTTCCGCGACAGTCAGGAAGCTGAGGCTTCCTGCCAAGGAAAGAAAATCTGAGACAGCGGAGTATAGCCTAAGACATCTAGCCGCTGCCCTTGGTCATGAAGTAGAAACACATATACGCGAAGATTGTCAAGACGACAGCCACGATTATCTGCAGCAGCTGGTCTATCGGGAAAACGTCCTGGATCAAAGACACGCCCAGATAGGTCACCGAGATGCCTATCACGAGCGAGATTATCAGGAGAAGGATGTTTTTTGCCGTGCTTCCCATCGTTTCACTGCTGCGGGGCTGATGGGCCTTTTGTCACGACGATGACATCTTCGACCGACTTGACGTTCTTATAGAGTATGCTCTTCTCGCGGAGCGCCCTCTTGGCGTCGTCTTTTCCGACCGGAAGCGCCTCGATCAATATCCTCGACACTTCTCCGCCTTCCAAATCGACGATGAAGTCCTGTGCGTTCCCTATGAATTTACCGGAGTCGGTAAATATGTCCATCCCGTAGAGTCTCGAAAGCTTTGTGCTCATCCAGATCACCTTGTGAAGGTAATCGTGAAATTAATTAAAAAACCTTTCCTCCCACGGATAGCCGATGCAAAGGCCCCAAATAGTGTATCTGGCTTATGTCCTCATCTTCACGATCGTCGTCGCTTCCTTCTTCGCGGTGCCTCTGATGGCGTTCTCGCAGGATATGGGCGGCGTATATAAAGGTGTGCGGGATGCCGCGATCTGCCACCAGAAGATATCGCGCTCGCTATGCGTATTCAGGGGCGACGGCGGATACTGGATATCCGACTGCACGGCGCAGAACGGCACCTATGTCACCGAAAGGGACGACCGGATCACGCTGAAGGTCGTCGAAGGCACGACGATAGGATACAAGATGCCCGTATGCGCCAGGGATTTCGGCATATACGGGGCCATGCTCCTTGCCGCCCTCGCATATCCGTTCGTGAGGAGGCTCGACGACCGGGATATGCTCCCGGCAGTATACCTCCTTTTAGCCCTGGTGCCGATGGGGTTGGACGGCGGGATACAATTGGCATCCGACCTGGGCTGGGTCCCGTTCGCGTATGAGAGCACGAACCTGATCAGGCTGCTCACGGGGGCGGTAGCAGGCGGAACCGCATCGTTCTACGCGATCCCGCTGCTTATAGGCATGGCCGCGAGGGATAAGGGCAAGCCTTAGAAATCCGACAGGCTCTTCTGGCTCCGGTCCAGCGCGCCGCGCCCGGGCTGCGAATCGTCTAGTATGAGTTGCCCGAAAACGCCGTCGTATCCTGGTATCCAGCGGACATGCCCGCCATTCACCTTGATCAGGGCGTCTGCTATCGCGGGTGATGTCCCGAGGCGGAGCTGGGCCTCAGGGGCCTCGTAGACCGCGAATTCATTTCCGAAATATTTGACCAGGCGGGAGTATTCCTCTGCCACAGCCACAGACGTCTCGGGCTTCTTCAATGCCTTGGATATCACCGTGATCAGCGGGACGATGTGCTGGAACGGGACGGCCCCATCAGGCTTGAAGCCGAGCTTCCTGTCGGCGAGGTCGCTGACGCGGTGCAGGACGCCCACCGTCAGCTTTTTCCTGCACGCGGGGCAGATGTCTTTCCTGCTTTTGGATTCTGATGGCGAGAGGATGATCCCGCAATCGCGGTGCCCGTCATAGTGGTATTTCCCCTCCTCGGGATAGAACTCGTAGGTCTTCACAAAGCCCTTGCGGGTCTTTATCGCATCGGTGAGCGACTTGTAGGTGAGCGATCCGAGTTCGAAGACATTGGCCTCCCTCCCCAGTTTCTCAAGGCTATGTGCGTCGCTGTTCGAGAGGAGGGTGTAGCGGTCGAGCGCGCTCACCATATGGTTCATCGATGGGTCCGAGGATAGGCCCGTCTCGAGGGCGTGGATGTTCTTCGCCTGGTCCTCGAACGCCTCTTCCACCGAATCCACGCCGCCGCGCGAACCGAATATCGAGAACCAGGGCGTCCAGGCGTGGGCCGGGATAAGCATGATGTCCTTTGAGATCGAGAAGAGCTCCGTTGCGAGGTTGACGCTCGATATCCCGAGCATCGGGCGCCCGTCTGCCTTAAGGTCCCCGTATCTGGATAAGCGGTCGTTGATCTGCCCGGCCACATCCAGGGACGGGGCGAGTATGACATGGTGCATGCGCCGATTCTTGCCCTTGAATTCGAAAGAGACGGCGACTTCCGTCGATAGGATGAAACCGATGCCATTATGCGCATAGATCCCGCCGTCCCCTTCCGCAAGATCGCGCTTGATCTCGTTGAAGTAGGCCGGATGGGTGAAGTCTCCGGTCGCGATCAGGCTGATGCCCTTGGTCTTCGCGCCTTCCGAGAGGCCCGAGATGTCGCACCTCGGGCTGGTGGCGCGCGCGTACTTGCTGTGCACATGGAGATCCGCTATGATGCGCATAACGGAGATGAGGGCTGGAAACTATTTAAAGAGCCCCTGACTAAAAGCACCCATGGCGGGAAAGAAGCAAAAGCCCAGCGACGCATCTGGCAAAGCCCGGTATCTGCCGGACCATGTCTTGGGGGTGAGTGTGGAGGGGCTCTCGCTCGGTTGGGAATCCGCCAAGTCGCTCTTCTCGCCGGGCAAGGTGGAAGGGACGTTCAAGGGCCTGCTCCGATCCGCCGATGAGAGGCTGGCCTTCGGCCTGTTCATGGCCGGATGCCTGCTGGCGTTCGTCATCAGCGTGCTATCCAACCTCGCATTCTTCTATGTCCTGGCCCTCGAGACGGACATCGTCGGCGAGGTGGTCTCCGAGGAGATCCCGAGGCCGGATATCTCCATGGTGGCGCAGGCATCCGCGATAAACCTGGTCGCATATGCCGTATTCGCCTTCGCCATCCATATCGCGGTCGAGCGGGCGGCGTTCCTCATCGCCAGGGCGAGCAAGGGGACCGGGAGCCGGGATCAGCACATGCTCCTCTCTTCGGTTGTGTGGGTGGCCGCATCGATGTCCATGGCCATCGGGCTTCTGGGGCCGTTCTACTGCCTGTCGCTGATAGCTACGGCATCGGTGGTCCTTGTGACCCTGCTTTACCTGATGCTCTTCTGCCAGGCGAAGGCGTATTCCATCGTGCATGATTTCTCGATGGAGCATGCCGTGATGATCGCGATACCCGCTCTTTTGGCCAAACTCGCGCTGTGGATCATGGCATCGCAGGTTTTATCAAGCATCATCGGGATTTCTGCTGAGGTTGTCTGATATGTTCGATCCGAAAAGGTTCATCTCGAGGTCTGTGGAGGATATAAAGAAGCACATGGGCAAGGCGGAAGCGGTGACCGCGGTCTCAGGGGGCGTCGACTCGTTCGTCGCGGCCACCCTGGCACAGAGGGCGGTGCCGGGCCAGATACATATCTTCTATGTGGACAACGGCCTGATGAGGAAGGACGAGACGAAGAAGGTGCAGGCGGCCGCAAAGGCCCTCGGCGTCAAGCTCAATGTCGTAGATGGTAAAAGGCGCTTCCTGGACGCATTGAAAGGCGTGGAAGATCCTGAACGCAAGCGCAAGATAATCGGCGAGATGTTTGTCCGGATATTCGAGGAGGAGGCGAAGAAGAGCGGGGCCTCGTTCCTGATACAGGGCACCATCGCCCCCGACTGGATAGAGAGCGGGGGGATGGGGCGCGATACGATAAAGAGCCACCATAATGTAGGGGGGCTTCCCCAAAAGATGGACCTCAAGCTCTGCGAGCCCCTGCGCGAATTGTACAAGCACGAGGTGCGCCTGGTCGGAAAGGAGCTCGGGCTTCCAGAGAGCGTATACCAGAGGCAGCCGTTCCCGGGCCCGGGCCTCGCGGTCAGGATCGTAGGGGAGATCACCGAAGAGAAGGTGAAGATAGTGCAGGAAGCATGCGAGATAGCCGAGAGCGAGATCGATTCGGCGGCATCCGCAGGCAAGATGGAGAGGCCCTGGCAGTATTTCGCCGCGCTCCTCCCGTCCAAGACCGTAGGCGTGCGCGGGGATGAACGGGCTTACCAGTACACAGTCGTAGTGAGGGCGGTACGGAGCCTGGATGGGATGACAGCGAACTTCTCGCACATCCCCCCTGAAGTGCTCGAGAAGATATCGACACGGATCACAAACGAGATCCGGATGGTGGGCAGGGTCGTCTATGACATCACGAACAAGCCCCCTTCCACCATAGAGATGGAATGATCAGGCCCGTATCGGCGCTATCATCCTGCGGAATACCACGCGAAGGGATCCCTCCCCGGCATCTTCCTTGGCTATCTTGAATCCGGCTTCCTCCAGGACTGGGGATATCTCTTTTACGAATCGTTCCAACGACGCCTTGTCGCGGAATGGCTCCGCGCTCTTGATTGTGCGCCCTGCCGTTTCCGCGGTGCATCCGCTCGGCCCCATATAGGGGATGCCGTGCCACAGCTCCAGGGACAGCAGGCCCTCCAGCCTGATGATTTGCGGGCGCATCTTAGACGCCGGCTGGACCAGTATGCCCTCTCGATACACCTTGAGGGGGATCTTGTATAGGTAGCCCCTGGCCTTTAGGAGATGGCTGAGCAGGAGGATCACCAGGATGGAGCCTATCGCGAACGCGATCGCCGCAGGCTGCGCCCCTTCGAAAGGCCCGACCGGGGCGAAGATCAGGAACAGCGGTATCACGACCAGGGGGGTGGATAGCCCCATGAGAAGGATGAACCCCATTGATCTGCGGTCCGTCGAATATGCGCCCGCGTCTGAGACCAGTTCCAAGAAGCCCACCGTTCAGGACGAGCGTTTTAGCGACAACCGCTCCAATAAGGATGTGAAATTCCTGGGCATGTTCTCCATCAGCGGGGATTTTCTCTCGGCTATCTCCATATCGCGGCCGGCGGCCGCGATCGCCCCGATGCCGCCCAGCCTCGTCCCCTCATGCGGGATGATCTTTGATGCGCTGGATAGGGTGTCGATGGGGCTGAAGACTTTCTGCTCCTTGGTCGCCAAGGGAAGCTGCGCCCTCCCGATCGTGGGCGCAAATCTAGCCTTCTTCAAGACGAGTGCTTCTTCCATACCACCACTATTTTACCTTTTCTGCGATAAGAAGTTAGGTAAAACACTTTAAAATGGTTGCCACCCGAGGACTACCCATGGACGAGACGGAGCAGGCCCGTTCGCTTATCATCGCGCGGAGGTACAAGGAAGCCGCCGTGATACTTGACAGGCTGCTCTCGACCCAAGGAAAAAACGATGCATTGTGGTACCTGCGCGGGGTCGCCTCGCTCCGCATGAAGAACTACGATGCGGCCCTCGAATGCTTCGAGCGGGCTCTCCTTTTCGACCGCAAATCGTCCTATTACCAGATCAAGGGCATGGCGCATTTCGAGCTCTTCGAGATGGATGAGGCCATCGAGGCGTTCGTGGAGGCCCTCGGGGCCGAGCCGGACAATCC
>JAZDKI010000025.1:0-19336 GCA_043803165.1 Microcaldota archaeon | reverse complement strand
TCTATATCTACGGGCTTTATTGGTTCTACAAGACCAGGGACGAGCTCAACGAGCTCACCAAGGGCCAGACGAGCGCGCTCCTTTGGACGATCGGCCTCTTCGTGCCGATCGTTAACCTATATGTCATATGGAAATACTGCGAGGACCTCCATTCCGTCTCGAAGGGTGGGCGCGACAACGTGCTGGTCTTCATCGCATGGATCGTGTTCATGCCTCTGGCGCAGTGGCTTATCCAGGAGGAGCTGAACAAGCTCGCCAAATGAAGCGCTTTTAAAATCGTTTTATCCTTTTTTCTTAATCAAGTCCATGGCTAGTCATGGCCACGATGTTGCCGAACGACGATTCGTTCGTCAATCGTAGCCATGCTCACTGGCGTTCGCATGGCCACGATGTTTTTGGACGCGGTCCAAAACTCGCGGCCAGTATTGGCGCTTTTTGCGCCAATTCAATGGCCACGATGGCGTAATGGTAGCGTGAGAGGCTGTGGCCCTCTAGGCCCGTGTTCGATTCACGGTCGTGGCCCTTTTCCACTTGTTTTGTGTTTCGTGCCCTGAGTTCTGACTCACGGAAAAGGGGCACACGCGAAATCCTTTTTCCGGATTTCGCGGACGTGGCCCATGTTTTTCTTTTTCTGCAACAATCACTGTTTTACTTCTGTGGTTTCCGGTTTTCAGTTTCCGGTCTTGGAAACCCTATTAAACATATTCTCGGATTGATTTCCATGTTGAAGTATCTCTCCAGGGATCAGATTGTACTTATTCATGACCGCATCATCGAATCTTTCAGCAAGGAAAAGGGGGATATGACTCTCGGAAACCTTGAGGCGACCTTGGAAAGGGTTGAAGGGTATAAGGGAGATGATAAAGACGCATTATTCTGGAAAGCCGCTATCCTGTTGGAGAGGGTCATTCTCGGCCATCCCTTTATTGATGGCAATAAGAGAACCGCCTATGAAGCGTCGAAGATTTTTCTTCAGGTAAATGGCTTTTCTTTAAATGCCGAAGAGGACGAGGTTATCGATCTGCTCGTCGGAATCGCAAAATCAAAGAAAAACAGATACTCGATCAAAGCATGGCTTGAGAAACATTCCAAGAAGACTTAAAAACAGTTTCACGGTGATTTATAGCATGGCAAAAGAAGAAAAGAAAGAAAAGTCCATTCCCACTTCATTGCTATTGAAATTGCTGGAAAAAAACCTGAAAGAAGATAAGAACCTTCTGGCCAGGCTGCACTACTTATAATTTATTCTCTTTTTATCTTCTAGTTTAATTAATTTGATCAACTGGACTTACTGATTGGTGTCATCTTTCACATGTCAAGCACGATTATTCTAAAGTCTCATCTATCTTTTCAAGAAGAAGCACAAATTTTGTGTAACCCGCGCTTGCATTAAAATGGCCTGCATTAGAAAGTCTTACAAATTCCGCTTCTAATCTTCTAGCCAGTTCAATTCCGTTGCCTATTCCAACCATCTGATCATCATCCGAATGAAACACAACGAATCGATTGGCATGAGATTTAATCTCTCCCCAATTATACGGGTGTCCAATAAATGGCTCGTCCCCCTTCCAATTCTTTATCGGTCGAATTCCGATAGGTGTAGCGACAAAAAAGGCGGCTTTTATTTCAACTGGATAATGCTCAAGAATGCGGAGAGCAAATGCCCCGCCCAGGCTATGAGCAACTAAAATTGTATCATTTGTGAACTCTTTTTTGTATTTATCAAAGACTTCAAACCATGTTTCTGGGGTTTGATTCTCTGGTGTTGGGAATTGCGGTACAAATATCTTACAACCTCTCTTTTCCAATTCCTGTTTAAGCCATGGAAACCAATTCTCTTGAGGATGGCCCGCAGTGCCGTGAATGATGAAGACATCAGTCATTAACGTTTTTTTACCGAAGAAATATTTAAATACGACTTATGCAACATATCACAAAAATCTGCATGATACGGCATGGTTGCAACGTGAATCGAACTCAGGGTGGACTCCCGGACACGGCCCAACATTCGTTATGAATGTGCGCGGTCGTGGCCCTTTTTTTGCTCGCTTGCCTCCAATCGGACGACGATTCGTTCGATGGACCACAGAACGGGTGTTCTGTTCTGCCGGTCGCGCAAGCGCTCGGCGCGAACACGTTAGGAAAAAGCGCGCAAAAACGAGGAATAGCGCTCGCTCCGCTCGCGGCGGGAAAAAACCGGATCCCAAACCCCGAAATGTCAGTCAAAGAAGCTCTCGTTGAGATTTCCTGATTCTGAATACCCCCTGCTCTCCCAATAGCCTTCGTAAGAGGTATCATTGGACAGCTCTATCCCGGTTATCCATTTGATCCATTTGTATCCCCACTTGCTCTCCGCGACAAGCATGAATGGGTATCCCCTTTCAGGGGGGATAGTCACGTTGTTCATCTTGTAGGCCATGATTATGTCATTATCATCGAAATATTCGATGGGAAAGGATGTCGAATAGCCGTCATACGCCTTGAAGATCACGGTCTTCGCTTCCGGCTTCGGACCCGATTTGTCGATCAGGTCCCTCACCAAGACGCCTTCCCAAAGGATCTTCACGCTCCACCCCTCGACGCAATCCAAGGTCACCGCCTTAGAGTAACGCTGGTTGGTGCCGAGCACCTCGCTTACGGTGTATTCCCTCGGTTCATCTACAAGGCCGCTGACCGTCAGCCTATACGTGCCCTCATCGACATACTGGGGCCCTTTGATGGAATTCTCCCGGAAATCGCTGATGGCTGAGAGGTCCTCGCCCTCATATTTTTCAATTTCTGTACCATCTAGTGCGATAGGCCCGGCCGGTCCAAAGCAGCCGCTGACCAATATCGCGGAGAATAGCAGGGAAAATAGCAGCCACCTCATGTGTTCGAAACCCGAGTCATCTCTTCAATGTTTTTCCGCACTGCGTGCAGAATTTCGTCCCTAGGGGATAATCCGCCCCGCACTCCTTGCATGAGGCGACAAGGGCCGATCCGCACTCCGGGCAGAACTTCTCCCCCTCATCCGGTATCGCCTTCCTGCATTCGGGGCACGATTTCCTCTTTACCCCGTCGCCGTCGAGCTTCTTGTCGACAGCCCGTGATATCCCGCCTGTGACGCGATCTTTGGCCTTGTTCGTGAGGCTGTCCTTGACATCCCCCACCAAATCGTCGAAGAATCCAATGGGATTCATCCCTCCATCGTCTTCCTTATCTTGGCCGCGGTCCGCTCCAAGGACTTCTCATCGGTCTCATCATCGTCCCGCTGGGGCATCCGGAGGCCGAATCCGTCCCCGCGGTATCTCGGGATGATGTGCATATGCACGTGGAATATGTCCTGGCCCGCCTCGGCGCCGTCTGAAAGGATGTAGTTGATGCCCCTGCAGTTCAGTTTCGACTTCTTGAGAGCCATCCCGACCTTTTTCGCCGCGATCATCATCTGCCCGGCGATGTTGTCATCGAGCTCGGTGAGCAGCTCGGAATGCCTTCTCGGGATCAGGAGCACATGGCCCTTTGTGATGGGCTTGTTGTCCATGAATGCGATGATGTCCTCGTTCTCGAAAAGCTTCGTGACGGCTTTCTTCCCTCGTATTATCATGCAAAAGATACATTCTGGCATGCATATGCCTCCCCAGCATCCTATATAATCCTGCTCCAGACCCAAGGCAAATAAACCCTCATGCCGAATCCCATCCATGGCATACCGCAGGAGCCTAGAAAAGTCCCTCGCAAGCGAGAAGGTGGACATCATATTCTACCTGGTGATCGAAAAGGGCGGGAAAAAGATGCTGAAACCGCTTAATCTCGACACCAAGGTCTCGCTCGGCGTGGTGCGCGCGATCGCCGCAGATACCGTGATGCCCGGATTCTACGATACGCTCGCCAAGAACCTTCGGGAAAGGGGGGTGCCTGCCGGATCGATTGTGCAGGTCCGCGCCAAGTTCGGTCCCGCCCACGAGATGCTCGACCCGGCCCTAAAGGGCGTAAGGGTCCTATGCGAAGTAGACGTCTGAACCGGGAAGGTTCAGCCATACAAGACGGATATCTTCCCCAGCGATTCTCCGAATCTTTTGATGTCTTCGATACTATTGTACACATATCCGCTCACGCGGATGGCCCCGTCCTTCGCCCCGAGCGCTTCCATCGCAGGCTGGGCGCAGAAGAACCCGCTCCGCAGCGCGATATCGTCCTTATCGAGCATGAGAGCCACATCATGGGCCTTCGCATTAACGAGATTGAACGAATACGTGGCGCTTTTCTCGGCCGTTTTCGGCCCATATACGATCGCCCCGACCGCCTCAAGCTCCTTGAGAATAGCCTGGGCGAGTGCGGCCTCATGCCTTTCGACATTCTCCATCCCGATCTTTTTGAGGTAATCGCATGCGGCAGCGAGGCCGAGGATGCCCGCATAATCCTGTATGCCTGCCTCGAACCGGGTATGGTCGTCGACGTAATCCGCCCTGTCCTCTGAAACGGTCTTCACCGTGCCTCCACCGACTATATACGGCTTGAGCTTCTTGAGATGCTCTTTTTTTGCGGCAAAGACGCCGATGCCGGTGGGCCCGAGCATCTTGTGCCCGGAGAAGCACAGGAAATCCAGGTTCGCCTTCCTCATGTCCATCCTGGAGTGGGGGACTCCCTGGGCCCCGTCGACGCAAATCAGGGCCCCGTTGTCATGGGCGAGCCTCGCTATCGAAGCGACATCTCCTTTCCTTCCCGTGGTGTTGGTCCCGCAGTTGGTCATCACCAGCGCGGTCTGCCTGTCGATAGCTTTAACCCAGGCATCCTTGCCGATCTCACCATCTCCGTTCGCCTGGATGATCGTCAGTTCGATCTTTCGTTCATCGCGCAGCCTCATCAGGGGAAGCAGGACGGCATGGTGCTCGAGGACGCTCGTCACGACCTTCTTCTTCCCTGAGAAATCGAACGAATCGGCGAGGAGGTTCAATCCTTCCGTCGTATTCTTGGTCCATATCAGGCCTTGCGCATCCGCCCCTACGAAAGAAGCGACCTTCTCGCGAGCCTGCTCCGTGACTTCCGTCACTTTTCTCCCCAAGCGGTGGGAGCTGCGCCCTCCGCAGGCCCCGTATTCGGTGTAATAAGACATCTCGGCATCGATGACCTGCCTTGGCTTTAGCGAGGTGCAGGCGCTGTCCAGATAAACCAGCCCGGGGTTCTTGGCGAAAATCGGGAAATCCCCCTTCAGGTCCTGCATCTCAGCCCGCCTCGTCTATGGCATTCCTGAACTCCTCTATGGGGCGGGGGCCGACAAGGGGCTTGCCGTTTATGAAGAACGTCGGCGTGGCATAGATATGGGAGTCCTTGCCCTGCTGGATGTACCCCTCCAGCTCAGCCTCGGTCTCCAGGTTGTCGAAGCAGCCCTCGAAAGCTGTCATATTGAGGCCGGCGTCGTTGGCTAGCTGCTTTATCGCGATGCTCCCGTCAGTGGAGCACACCTCCTGCTGGCGGAAGATCTCTTGCCGGAGCTCCTCCTGCTTCCCCTGCCGATTGGCGCAAAGGACAGCCAGCGCGGCATCCCTGCTGTTGTTGTGGTTGGGGAGCGGGAACGGCTTGAAGACATAATATACCCGGCCGTCATATTCCCGGAGCAGCTCCGCCACCGTGCTCTCGGCCTTTCCGGTGTACGGACAGGTGAAGCATCCGAATTCGACTATCACGACCGAAGCATCCGGATTCCCCGCGCTTATCCCGCTGAAATCTGTCGGCGCTATCAGGTCTTTCGGCTCGCTGAACCTGCCGTAATCCCCGGTCAGGTCATTGAGGATGCAGGCATTAGCCGAAGATGGGCCGTCGCAGTTGCCGAAATATGCGAAGTTGTATATCCCGATCATCGTGTAGGCCAGGCTGCCGATCGTGAGCATCACGAAAATCCATGAGAATAGCGTGAAGTGCCTGTTCAATATCTTCGCCGCGAGCGGGGAGTACTTCAACACCCCCGTCACCATCTCCGCCTTTATCCGGTCATCGAGCCCGGTATCGCACGGCTTGAACGTGATGGTCCGGAAGACGCATTTGAGGCCCTCCTTGGCGAGGGGCCGGTATTTGGCCGAGAATATGGACATCACCGCGAATACGAAAAAAGCGATTATGCAAAGGACCATCCAAAACACTCCGGCAGTCTTATCCCTGCTCGTCTCTCCGATTGAGGACTAGGCGAGATTCCTATTTTAACCTTCTGTTTAGCTCCGATTTTGGCCGTTTCCAGCTGGGCGATCCGCGCCATGAATGTTTATATTCATAATCCGGGAAATCATATGTGGTGTTTTTCTGCCGAATATAGAACGATTCAGGATCATATCGCTGGAATCCCCGGTTCCGGACATCCGGGTGATGCGCCTCCAGCCAGTTTCCGGCCAGATCCCCCCTTTCAAGCCGGGCCAGTTCATGTTCCTGCATTTCCTGGATGAGTCAGGCGCAAGCCTCATCAAGAGGCCGTATTCCATATCCTCCACCCCATCGGCTAAACACATCGAATTCACCATCGAGGTCGTCCATGGCCAGTTCACCGGAAGGCTGGAGAAGGCCAAGGTGGGCGATATCCTTGGCGTGGAAGGCCCTCTGGGCCACATGGTATATCGGGACGAGCCGAAAGCCGGCTTCATCGCCGGCGGAACCGGGATCTCGCCTATTCTGAGCATGCTCAGGCATATCGCAGAGAAGAAGATGAAAGGGCAGTTCCTCCTTTTCTATAGCGTGAAGACTAGGGAGCGCATACTCCACCATGCCGAACTCCAAATGCTCCAGAAAACGAATCCCGGCATAAAGGTCGTGATCACCCTCACAAGGGAGGCCCCGGATGGATGGGTGGGGGAATGCGGCAGGCTGAATCCCGCGATGATCCGCAAGCACGCACCCAGCGCCAAGGAATCCGACTGGTGGGTGTGCGGGCCGCCGGATATGATAAAATCCGTGAAGGAATGCCTGATCGGTTTAGGCACTGATCCTAAGAAGCTGAGGCTCGAGGGCTGGGGATAGGGCATATCATGAAAGTGCTGGTGTTCGGGAACCCTCTGGTCGCGCAGGACTCTATCGCCCTAGAGATGGTGCCGGGCCTGCGCGAGCGCTTCCCAGCAATAGAATTCAAGGAGTTCGACCCGACCGAGAACCTGGAGAAGGAAGGGCGCGACCTGGTGATATTGGATTCGGCGATGGGGATAACGGAAGTCACCCTGATAGAAGATGCGGGATCCCTCGAGCTCTCGAACCGCTATTCGATGCATGATTTGGACCTGCCGATAACATTGAAGCTGTTGAAGAAGGTGGGTGCGATAGACTCGGTCAGGATAATCGCGGTCCCGCAAAAATATCCGCTGGGTCGCGCGATAGCCGAGGCGGTTCCCATCATCTCCAGTTTACTTTCAGGAAATGCGTCGCGCAGCTCATGCAGGGGTCGTAAGCCCGGATGAGCTTCTCTATCTCGAGGGGGATCTCATCCCTCTTCATCCCATTATCCAGCCTGTCCTGCACAAGCCCCCCGACGTCCTTGTCTATCTTTATCTGGTTCTGGGATGTGGGTATGACCAGGTCGGCGAACTCGATCCTCCCCGCGTCATCTATCCGAAGGTTATAGTACAACGTCCCTCTCGGCGCTTCCATCACCCCGACGCCTTCGGATCTCCCGGGCTTTATCGCAAGCCTCGGCTCTTCCCGGAAGTCAGCGCCTTCAAGCATCTCAACGGCGGAATCTATGCAATGCACGGTCTCGATGGCCTGGGCGAGGTTATTGTGGAAAATATTCCTGGAAGGGAATGCCTTGAGGTGCTTCTTCATGTCCTTGCGGGTGTCTTTGTGGAGCGCCTCCCTGTTGTTGTTCATCCTCGCGATCGCGCCGACCACATACGGCCTTCCTTGGAACTTGAAGCCCGGGGCGGTCGAATACGGGATGATATGCCTCTGGAGATAGTCGCGATAATTGCGCTTGCCGATGCAGAGCCCGTCTGATGAGTATATCTGGTCCCCTCCAAGGTAGCTGAACCGGTCGTTCTTCAGCGATACGTACGTGGTGTCGGTTTCATAGCGGAAACCGCACTCCAGGAAAATGTCCGCGAATCCGATGGCCGCATCGCGTACCGCTTCCAACTGCCTTGCCATCTTTCTCGCCTGGTCGTTCGCCGGGATCTTCATGAAACCGCCGACCTGCGGGAAAGGCGCATGCACCGCGCGCCCCCCCGTGAGCACGCAGAGCTCGTTTCCGGCGGATTTGATGTCGAATGCCTTATGGACCAGGTCATGTTCCCTGCCGTGGTCAGCGAATTCCAATATCGAGTCCTTGCCCAAAACATCCGGCAGGCAGAAAAGATAGAGGTGCATAGCGTGGTCCCGGATGTTAAGGCCGTATAAGAGGAGGTCCCTCAGCCTGATCGTCTGCTCTGAGGGCTGGACATCCAATGCGTTCTCGACGCAGTTGATGGCGCACATCAGGTGCGCTATCGAGCACGTCCCGCAGATCCGAGACACCACCTGGTGGATGGCCATCGCCGGCTTCCCCACCGCGGCTGTCGTGAAGAACCTCTTGTTCTCATCTATCCTGAGCTTGGCGTCTATGACCTTGCCGTCTTTCACGCTGACATCCAGGTCCGTGTGCCCCTCTATCTTGCTCAGGTTCTTTATCGTGAGGTCGAAGCTTTCCTTGTGCATATCATCGCCTTCCCGTCTTGTCGTCCGCATGCGGCGGCGGTTCGCTTATCCCGAACATCTTCAGGTATTTGTCCAGGGTGCTGAGAAATATGTTCTCGAACATCGGGCATCCGTCAACCTTGTCGTCCACCTTCACGACCTCTTCCAGCTTGAGGACCTTCTCATAGAGGTCCCACTGCTTGAGGGTGGGCCGAATGCTCTCCATCTGGGCCTCGCTGAACGAGTTCCTCTGCGCGGAAGGGGTGCCGTTGCAGGCGCAGGATCCGATCGCGACTAGATACTTCGCCTTGCTGCGGATCTCCAGGAGCTTCTCCTTCTCGCGCTCGTTCGATATCGCCCCTTCCACGAAAGCCACATCCAGCTCATCCAGGACGTTCTTGGATTTGAGCATCTTGGCGTATCTGAAGTCGAGCTGTTCCGACCACTTGAAGTAATACCTGTTGAGGAGCTCGACGAACATTATCGAGCTGTCTTCGCAACACGTGAACGTGAACCATCCGATCCTGAGCTTTTTGCCCATGCCCAGTTATCCTGCGTGAGCCTTTAATATTTTCTCATGCGAACAATTGTCATGGACTCCAGATATGGCAAAGGCATACTCCTGGCGCTGCTCGCCGCCCTGATAAGCGGCGTCTCCGTTTTCATCAACGGCTCTGCGATCAAGCTCGCCGACCCGTTCGCATATACGACACTCAAGAACCTCGGCGCCTTATTGTTCCTCTGGGGCGCCGTGCTCGCTTTCAATGAGGTGCGCCATTTCCGGAACCTCTCCAAGAGGCAGTGGTCGGTTTTGGCATTGATAGGCGTGATAGGCGGCTCGGTGCCGTTTTTGATGTTCTTCTGGGGCCTGAAGCTGGGCGGGGCGGCTATCAGCTCGTTCATCTTCCGGTCCCTTTTCATCTTCGCAGGAGTCGCAGGGTGGTTCATCCTCAAAGAGAAGCCCGAAGCAAGCGATGTCGCGGCCGGGGTGATCCTGCTCTTGGGCAATGCGCTGCTGGTCTCCGGGGATTTGGAATTCGGCTTCGGCCAGATGCTGGTGCTGGGAGCAACCATCCTGTGGGCCGTCGAGTATACGATATCCCGGAAGATGCTCTCCGATATCGAGCCCAATGTCGTGATGGTCTCGCGGATGATTTTCGGATCGCTCGTCCTGCTGGGATTCCTCGCTATGGACGGCTCGCTCGGACTGCTCACCCAGATAAATCCTGAGATGCTTTCATGGCTTGTCCTGACATCCGCCCTGCTTTTCGGATTCCTGACCTCCTGGTACAACACTCTCAGATACCTGCCGGTGCTTAAAGCGACATCCATCCTGGCGCTGGGGGGCATCGTGACATCGGCGCTCGGCATCCTCTGCGGCGGGACGGTCAGCCTCGCAGAAGGTTTCGGCCTCCTGCTGATCCTCTTGGGCGCCGGCATAGCGGCCGGATCGGCAAATCTCGTATCGTCGCTCAAAAAAACCGTTTTGTGGTATTATGGACGGGACTGAACTCGCAGCGCTCTATGCGTTCCCGCCGAATGCCTTGGGCTACTGCGGCGCCAGCACGTTCAGGAACGCTTTACGTTCCTTCCTGCGGGGAAGGTCCGATCTTGGGCGCCTGGAGGCCGAGATGCGGAAATTCCCCGTGCACCAGGCATATCTCTCCCTGATCGCGAAGGAGAACGACAGGTCGCCCTTCGACCTGGAGGTCGTCCGCGCCTTCTGGACCGGCAACCCGCTGCTATGGAACGTATCCCGGGAAGCCTTCAAGGGCTTCATAGCCCGCGACCTTTTCCACGGGACGCGGAAAAAGCATGCGCAGCAATTGGCCCATGACCTTCCTGAAGGGCTTCTCCCCCACCACAGCCTGAATCCGCTATACATCAACTTCGTGTCCAACAAGGTCGACCGCTCGATCAAGAGCATAGACTCCTGCTGCGTGACCTGGGGCGAGATACTCTCTGTCACCGGAAGGTTCGCAGATGTCCTGCGGTACGGGATATCCTGGGAAGGCATCCTGACAGTGAAACCCCGCCTCGAGGTCGTCGACCTGGAGCGCGAAGGGGTGAGGCTGGTCCCTGATCTTAAAGAAGGCGACTGGGTGTCAGTGCACTGGGGCATGGCGGTCGAGAAGCTCCATGCCAAGGACCGCCGATCGCTTGAAAGATATACGCGGATGAACCTGGATGCGTTGAACAGCGTCAGGTGGCTTCCGCCCATGTGCGAAAGCAGGGCGTCACGGCCTATAAGCTCGCAATATAAAGCGCTGCGGGGCAGGGCATGAAAAACGCGATAGATTCATTCCTCAAAGAGCCTTTCAACAGGAACCTGGCGTTCACCCTAATAGCGATCGGGGTCATCCTTCTTGCAGCCGAGTATCTCCTTCCGCACGAGGCGGCAAGCGACGGGGGTTTCGAGATACATTTCTTCTACTCCCCCTCATGCCCGCACTGCGCGGCGCAGGAGCCCTTCAATGCCTTGCTGCTTGAGGAATTCGAGAACGTCTCCATCGTCCGGCACAATGTCATGATAGCGGAGGAATCCCGCCTGCTCCTTATCATGGCGCAGGATTATGGCGTCGGCCAGGAGAGCCTTGGGACACCCACCACATTCATAGGCAACCGCATCTTCATAGGATTCGTATCGCAAGAGACCACCGGAAAAGAGATGCGCGAGGCGCTCTTCGCGTGCCTATCAGGCGAGTGCGAGAACGCCACCGCCGTATCGCCTGCCGACTCCACTTCGCTCACCGATTCGGTCGACCTGCCATTTTTCGGAAGGACGGACCTGTCCGATCTTTCGCTGCCGCTCCTCACAGCGGTCCTCGGGCTCTTAGACGGCTTCAATCCCTGCGCCATGTGGGTTCTCGTATACCTGATCAGCCTCCTCATGAACGTGAACGACAAGAAGAGGATGGCCCTTGTCGTAGGGGTGTTCCTGCTCGCTTCCGGCATCCTGTATTTCCTCCTGATGAGCGCATGGCTGAACGCCTTCCTCCTTCTTGGCTATGTCCGCATCGTCACGGTGACCGTCGGGCTTGTGGCGCTGGGGGCCGGCGTGCTCTCCTTGAAGGAGTTCTTGGATACCCGGGGGGCGATGGTCTGCAAGGCGACCGACGAGGCCGGCAGGAAAAAGCTTCTGGGCGACATGAGGCATCTGGTCTCATCCCCGCTCACTTGGGCTACATTCTTCGGAATAGTCGCTTTGGCCTTCGCCGTGAACTCCCTGGAATTCGTCTGCTCGGCGGCGATCCCCGCGGTCTTCACCCAGGTATTGGCGCTCAGCGACCTGTCCCCGCTCGAGCATTACGGGTATATCGCGCTCTACGACCTCTTCTTCATGCTCGATGACCTGCTGATATTCGGCTCTGCCCTGCTGATCATGGGCAATGTCGGAGACAAATACGCCCGGTATTGCAAGATCATCGGCGGGATCATCATGCTGATACTGGGGCTGATGCTCCTTTTCGCGCCCAGGATGCTCGCTTGAGCCGAGGTGCGATTATAAACCCTTTCCTGGGAAATCATCATCATGGGAGACCATTGCACAGGCGAGGGGAAAGAGGGCGGATGCTGCGGGAATTGCCACGACCGCCACGAAGAGGTCGACGTGACATCGCTGGGCCCGGAGGCCATCGAGGTAGCAAAGATGTTCCAGGAGATAAACGACAACCTCGTGAACGCCCTCAAGATGAGGGCGAAGATACTCCAGACTCTCCATGAGAACTCTTCAAAATCTCCGGAACTCAAGGAGAAGATGGCAAAGGTCGTCGAATCCCGCCATCCCGTATTGAAGCAATTCGTTTTCCAAGACCAATGAATAACGGGTTTTTATGCCCTTTTTCCTAAACGATTGATCCGTTTATTCTTACGAAGTTTCGCAGGCCTCACGATGTTTTGCGGTGTCCATGGACGATGCATCGTCCATGTCATGGATGTTCCGTCCATGAGCATGCTCGCGAACGAAACGTCGTTCGCGACATGACAGTCTCGAACGGAGCGCCATTCGAGGACAGCTTTTGGTAAAAGAATGACTTAAGGAAAAGCCCCAACCAGGTCTAAGTTCTACTTACGAAGTTTCGCGGCCGGCAGAAACCGCTCGGCGGTTTCTGTGGCCCATGGAACGGCGCGCCGTTCCATCGGGGCCTTTATCACAAGAAAATCCTAAGGAAAGGCCCAGAGTGGGAGGCGGGAAGCGGCTTGCGCCGCCCCCGACCTCATAAAAAAGACCGGGGCAGCTCTCTCAAACCTTCTCGCGGTCCCGTTTCCTTCTTTTCCCCAAAGGAAGGAAGCCGGCGGCAGAAAGCCCCCACTGCCCCGGAATGTCCAAACCCATCTCAGCAACCGATCGCCTCCGGGCGTTCCGCGAACGTATCACCGTCCGCAAGCCCATAGAAACAGGTGACCATGACATCTCAGCACCTCTGCGGGGCCGCCCCATCCACGGCCATCGCGACCTCATTGGCATAAGCCATGAGGACATCGAAGACTTCCCTCTCGTTCCCTTCGAGGGATTCCCTATATCGCATAAGCGAATCGATCTTCCCCTGCAGATTTTCCATCCCTTCCATTTTTTTCACCCCACATGAGTATGAGAAGGCCCTGCGGGCCCCACCCAGATTCAACCGGGGAAACGTCCCCGACTCGATGATATCGGACGCTCCGGGGTCCTTTATAAACAAAAACCGACACGCCTCATTTCCGCGGAAAAGGCACAGCCTTTTCCGGGGTCCCAATGAACCGGGTTCATCAGGGCCGCGGAAACCGACGCTTCGGTTTCCGGGCAGCGCGAACGGATCCCCGTCCGCTCCTGCCGCGGTAATACCAAACCCCCGAAAACAGCATCCACTTGCGGAAATCGGCAGGGATTTAATCCTCACCGCCCTTTTCTAGGCATGGCCATCTACATAGAACTCGGCGCCCTCATCGCGGCTATCGTCATCCTCTACCTGCTCCACCAGTTCCTCAAGAACCCGCTCCTCATCATCGCCAACTCGGTGCTGGGCTTCATAGCGCTTATCGCCTTGAACGCCTTCCTGCATCTTGGCATCGCCATAAACCTCTGGTCCCTCCTTGTCGTCGCATTCGGAGGGATCGGCGGGCTTATCCTCGTGATAATCCTGCACCTCCTGGGCCTGGGCTTCTGATCCCCCGCCCACGGGCTTGAGAACCCTTTTAATCCGCATCATCGAAGCCTAGTCATGAAAAACGCCTTCATCTTCCTGGTCCTGCTGGGGATAGCCATGGCAAATACGCCTGAGACGCGCATACTCCAGGCGAGGGCCGGCTATGTGGGCTGCGATGTCCAATACATACACGATTGGATAGATGCACGGGAAGGCTGCGCAGGGGAAGCCGAAGTCCCTGTGGCTGATTTCTCGAGCTATCTGGATGATATCGACGACGATTATGCCGACCTCCAGGAAGCGGCCGATGAGGGCAGCCGCATCACATTCGGCGCGATGTCTCTGGAGCTCGGAGGCGATGCGGTCAAGCTCATAGGAAAGATCGTCGAAGACGCCCTTGATCACAAGAACCAGGCGTTCTTCGCATGCATCCGGGAAGATGAAAAGCCTTTGATGGATGTCCGGGACGACTGCCGCTACGACGCCATGCAGGAGGAGAAGGGAGCGGCGAAGGATTATGTCAACGAAGAGCTGGATGCTGCGAACGTGCTGATGGCGGACCTCGATGCCAAAGGCGTCGACACCTCCAAGATGGAGGCCGTTATCGGCAAAGGGGAAGCACTCGTCGATGATATCGACCCCGGCTATGAAAGCGGGGACACATCCGAGATCCAGGCGCTCCATCTCCGGCACTCGCGCCTCGTGTTCCTTTTCCGGGCGGAGCAGATTGTGGCGACAATCGATTACGCCGAGCCCATCATCGAAGGTGGCAGCAACGACAACAAGGACGAGATACTCGAGCGCGGGAGGACGCTGCGCGATGACATCAAAGAGCTCATAGACGAATGCGGGTACTCGGAGGATGTGGAAGACAATTTCCAGTACTCGGTGCAGAACGCCGAGTGCTGGAGCGAAGGGTTCGAGCTTTACGCCGAATTCAATTCGATAAGGACGCTTATACTGGAGGGTGCTTGAATGGATTCCAGATTCGTTTTGCTGATGCTTGTGGCCTGCTCATTGCTCCTGCTCGGCTGCGCGGGGAAGAAGGCTAATGCCGATAAGGAAGATGGGACGGCCTCTGCGGGGGGCGGTTCTGGAGATGCCGACCGGGAGCTCGCCGACCTGTTCAATGTAAGCATGGAGAAGCCCGTCGAAGGCGAAGGGCTGGATTCCAAGACCCCCGCATCGGATTGAATGGCCGATGCGTTTTTAACCTTTTTAAGCAGAAAGCTCCATCCGTGATTTTTATGACCGAGAAAAAATGCATGATATGCAATGCCTCTGAATCAGCCAAATGGATAGAGAGGAAGAATATCATCGGCCACAAGGCGTATTTCTGCGGCCCGAAATGCTACTCCGAATACAAGAAAAAGAGCGCGGAGACCGGCGTCTGCGAGTTCTGCTAATGCACATGGAGCGCGTTGGCCAGCACATATATCGCCAGCACGCCCGCCAGCATCGACAAGAACTGGATCACCGACCTGGACGTCTTCTCCTCCTTATGGAGCTCCGGGATTATGTCGGTGCTCGCGATATATATGAATCCGCCTGCGGCGAAGGCGAGCCCATAGACCTCCAGATTCTCGATGATCCCGGATAGGTAATAGAAACCTACGGCGCCCAAGACCGCAGTGAGGCCGCTGATGAGGTTGGTCGCCAGCGCCTTTGTGCGGGAGAACCCTGCATATACCAGCAGCGTGAAATCGCTGATCTCCTGGGGTATCTCGTGCATGATGATCGCGATCGTGGATGTTATGCCCACCTCCGGGGATGTCAGGAACGCCGCCGATATCGCGACCCCGTCGAAGAAATTATGGACCCCGTCGCCGACCAGCACGAGATAAGCCATCGGCTTCTCATGGGTCTTATGGTCATGGTGCTCATGGTGCCAGTGCACGAACTGCTCCAGGACGAAAAACAGGAGCATGCTCCCGAGCACTATCGGGAAAACCACGTGCGGTTCCATGCTTTCGACGGCTTCCGGCAGGATATGCAGGAACGCGGCGCCCAGGAGGGAGCCGGTCGCGAAAGCAAGGATCACGAACGTGACGGTCTCGAGCAGCTTCTTCCTGAGGGAAAGCAGGAGCACGCCTATCAAAGAGACCAGGCTGACAAGGACCGTCGCGGCGATAATCTCGAATAACATGAGATGGTTGAGGGCCCGAATGATTAATAAAGATTCCTCAAATAGTTATTAATAATCCGGCCCAAACGGCTGTGGGATTATTAACCGGCGATATCATGGAGATAATCAGCATCTCGATAGACAAGGAGACCAGGCAGGAACTGGACCGCATCCAGGAGACGCTAGGTTTCAAGAGCCGCTCCAAGCTCCTGCGCGCCACGATCGGCTCCCTTCTCAATGAATACCGCCTGATGGAGGCATTGAAGGGCCACACGGACAGCGTCTTCATACTCACTTATAAGGAGAACGAGAAGCACCGCATCTCGGACCTCCTCCACGATTTCGAGGACTGCATCAAGACGGTGGTCCATCAGCACCACGTCGGCATATGCCTGGAAGTCCTGATCGTCTGCGCCGAAGCGGGGCGCATCCGCGAGCTCTTCAAGATACTCAAAAGGGACAAGGGCGTGCGCTCTGTCGCATGCTCGGTGCTCTGATCAGGTCCTGAGGCGCATCCTCTGGGGCCTGTCCGGATCCGGCTTCCTCCTCCGAAACGCCTTCCTTTCGATGCCCTTCAGCTCTTCTAGGAAAGACCGGTCGATCATTTTCGATAACATCGCATCGGTATCATGCCTGAATGCCATGGATCCCGGATCGCACATCCTGAGCAATGGAATCATCATCGGAAGCGCGCGCTTGATCTCCAGCCAAAGCTCCGGGGGCGTGTTCAGCCTTTTTGAGAATCTTTCCACCCTATCCAGCGGGACGGAGATATCGCTCTCCCCCGGGAAATGGAATCCCGTGGCCAGTATCGACTGCCGCGACATCTCTTCGAGGCGCATCCCCCTGGCTAAGGATTCCCGGAGCGCATGGGCGTCATGGACATCAGCGTAAACCGAAAAATAGTCCTTCGGCATCTCATCGAAACCTGAATCCACAGCGAGAAGGATGAACCTGAATTCGGGCGCCCCGCCCTCCCGGCTTTTTTTCAGGCAGGACCCTGGCATCGACCCGATCAGATAGACGCTCACCTGCCCTATATGTGTGGTTTTTATGGTGAAAGGGAGGTCGCGATCCTCTGAGAATACCATCCTGCTGATCCTCTCTTCGGAATACGCCTCGCCCCCGACATGCCCCGGATCCAACCGGTTGAACCAGGGGGTGGCATCGATCTGCACCATCGCTCCGCTTCGGGGATCGGTTATCTCCACCCAGTTATGCGCTCCATGGTCGTGGTAATCCGCTATCCTCGGCCTCAGCTCCGGATTGTTCTTCTTGATATCGCGATACATCCCTTCGGAGATGGTGCGGCAATCCAGATAGCCGTCGTGGAAACGCATCTCGAACGAGCCGGTCAGGCGGGTGTCTGCCGTAGTCCTAAGCTCGAAACGGTGCCCTCTTTGGAGAAACGGTCCGAGCCCGAAGTCGCCTTCTGCGACACGGTGAGCCTCCAGGTATGCCCTGGCAAGGGCGAGCGTCTCATCGCTCGCTGTGCGGCTGGACCTATTTTTAACCATAAACTTGTATTGATTATAACCTTTTATAAATCCCGGGCCTCTCTTCCGGACATGCGTCTCGGACGGGACGGCGCGGCCGACCTCCTCATAAACCTTTTAAACCCGCCGATACATCAATATCCCAGTCGACTTCTAGTCGTAAAACCGATGACAGAAATCGAGGTGTGAATATGGGATATGTAGATTTGGAGATACCAGCAGAACTATTGCCTCAGATAATGGAGATGCTCTCAGTAGCCAAAGACGCGGGCAAGATAAAAAAAGGCGTCAACGAGACCACCAAGTCGATCGAGCGGAAAGCCGCCCAGTTCGTGGTCATCGCAGCCGACGTCACGCCCGAAGAGGTCGTGGTCCACATACCGATGCTTTGCAAGGAGCACAGCATACCCTACGCGTTCCTTCCGACAAAGAAGGACCTGGGAAAGTCGGTGGGCATAGAGGTAGGCACATCCGCCGTGGCGGTCGAGAACGCCGGCGGGGCAGGAGAGAAGCTCCAGGACATAATCAAGAAGCTCCCGAAGCCGCAGAAGAAGTGATACGATGCCTGAAGGTTTTCCAGCCGAGATAGTGGAGATCCGCGCCAAGACCGGCGTCTACGGCGAGATCTACCAGGTCCTATGCAAGGTCCTGGAAGGGCCAGATGCCGGCAGGGTCATCCTGCGCAACGTCAAAGGCCCCGTGAAGAAGGGCATGGTCATCGTCCTCCTGGAGACGGACCGCGAAGCCAAGGAGATCAAGGCAAGGTGAAGATATGGCTAACTGTTCGTTCTGCGACGGCCCGATCCTCAAGGGGACGGGCCTGTTGTATGTGAAGAAAGACGGCACGATCTACAGCTTCTGCTCCGGCAAGTGCAAGAAGAACAACCTCAAACTTGGCCGGGAAGGCAGGAGGCAGAAGTGGACGCCGGCCGCGAGGACATTCACGGCAAGGGAAGCGGCCAAGAAGGCGGCCGAAGAGAAGCCCTCCAAGAAGTGATCCCGATGAAGGAAAGGACATTGCTTCTGATCAAGCCGGATGCCATCCAGCGCGGATTCGTTGGGGAGATACTCTCCCGCTTCGAGAAGAAGGGCTTCAAGATGGTCGGCCTCAAGATGCTCCAGATGAGCAAGGAGCTCGCCAAGGAGCACTACGCCCACCTGGTCAGCAAGCCGTTCTACCCTGATCTGGAGAAGTTCGTGACAAGCCACCCCCTAGTAGCGGTCGTCATAGAGGGCAAGGAGGCGGTGGAGGTCACGCGCCTGATCGTAGGCCCGACGAACGCCTCCAAGGCCCCTGGGGGGACCATACGCGGGGATCTCTCGAACAGCACTTCAAGGAACGTGATCCACGCATCGGATTCCAAGGAGACGGCCGCCAAAGAGGTGCCCCGCTTCTTCAAGCCGCACGAGCTATTCGAATACAAGTCCTCCGTTGAACACTACCTCGGAGCACCAGACGAGTGATATTATGAAAAAACTATATGTAGGCAATATGCCCTTCAGCGTAACGCAGGAGGGGCTCAAAGAGATGTTTGCTGTCTTCGGCGATATCACGGAAGTGACTGTGATAACCGACCGCCGGACAGGCAGGTCAAAGGGCTTCGGCTTCGTGACCTTCAGCGACGATGCGGCCGCAGATAAGGCCATCGCGGATATGAACGGCAAGGACCTCGAAGGCAGGCCGCTCACCGTCAGCGAAGCGAGGCCGATGGCCCCGCGCTGATCCTTTTATCATTTCACTTTTTTTACCATCTTCAGGCTGAATCCGACGAACCCCGCCTTTTTGTATGCAGAATAAGCGCCTTTGTTCTTCGTGTGGACCCGGAGTGCTATCGATGTCATCTCCTTTTTCTTGGCCCATGCCTCGGTTTCTTCCAGCAAAGCCTTCCCTATGCCTTTCCTTCTGTATTTAGCGTCGACGACTATCTCGCCGATGTGCGCATATCTATCGTGCGCATAGATGGGCG
>JAZDKI010000024.1:0-51499 GCA_043803165.1 Microcaldota archaeon | reverse complement strand
CTTCGGCCTCCAGCTCGCGCTCAACACATTCTGGTCTATACTTTTCTTCGGCCTCCACTCCCCGCTTCTCGCGTTTATCTGCATAATCGCGCTCTGGTGCGCTATTGCGGCGACTGCCATCAGGTTCTATCAGATATCCAGGACCGCAGGGCTTATGCTGATGCCATACCTGCTATGGGTGTCTTTTGCCAGCATCCTGAACCTGTCCATCTGGCTGTTGAACTGAAGCCTGGCTGGGCTGTGAGAGAGGTTAAAAGGGTTTTCCGCCACTCCAGATACGGATGCCTGATAAATTTTTGGAGGAATGGCTATACAAGGGCCCTGCCCTGGATGAGATAATATCCAGCGTGCAGGATGACCGCAGGAGGGGGCGGGCCAGGACTGTGATCGTAATCCCGACAAATGGTCGGAAGGATATCCTCTCAGAACATATCCGAAGGCTCGAAAGACAGACGCGCAAGGATTTCGATTTGATATTGATCCATGGCATCGAAGATAAGTTCATCGATGCTGGCGATATCAGCGCCCTCCAGATGAGAAGATCGTCCGATTTGGGTTCTGCGGGCGCCTTTTATGCGGGGGAGAGATGCGCGCTCGATGAGGGTTACGAGAACATCCTCCTTGCTGACGATGACTGCTGGCCGGATTCGGATGATTTTATCGGGCGTATGATCGATGAGCTCGGAAAATACCCCCTGATCAAGCCGTTGGTGAGATTCTGGCCCCCGGATAATATCGATGAGAGCGTGGTGCACCAATACGGGGGGTTTCGGAGGGAAGTCTTGGAAAAGGCCGGATTGAATTATATCCCTCTTTATTCGGGCGGAGACGATTTCAACCTTGAGAAGAGGATCCTTGACGCAGGATTCTGTATGAGGATAGTCGATGCCCGGGCGACGCATCCGGCGACAGAGCCGTTCTTCTTATTCAAGCCGTCCAAGCTCCACCTTTACAGCAGAGGCCTGCGCTTCCATTTTTTGATGTCAGGACAGCTGTTCCGCGCCTGGTTCGTACTTTTCATCGAGTTGTATATGGCGATGGCGTTCATAGTGAACGGCTTCCCTGGAACCGCAAGGTCGTACTTCCGGACAGCCTTGGCGACGGCCATGGCAAGCTTGAAGCATCCGGACATGGCGGACGGAACTGGGATAGGCGCCAGGAGTCTTGAGGATGGAGAGGAATCCGGCATGGAAGCCATAGAGAGCGAGGATGAAGCGAAAGGGTCCAGCATCCGATTCTATATCGGTGACGGGGGATGGAGCGGGTTCCTCATGCTCGCTTTCTTGAAGCTGAAGAAGATCGCGAGGGGCGTCCGCAGATATTCAT
This sequence comes from Microcaldota archaeon, assembly GCA_043803165.1. GTDB lineage: Archaea > Micrarchaeota > Micrarchaeia > Anstonellales > Bilamarchaeaceae > Bilamarchaeum. The sequence goes on along the minus strand of JAZDKI010000024.1, from coordinate 50,173 downwards.
TTCGGAGGCTGCTCTTCAAGAAAAGGGTGGAATACATCGACATGATACCCGTGATGCTCTCTTCACAGGCGGCATTCGCGCATAATGGAAAAATTTATGAGATCAGGGGACGGAGGGGTTGGATCAGAACCGTCTTCGAGAATGCCTTCCTGTCCTTCACGATCCCGCCTATAGCCCTTCTCGCAGCCGCATTCACGGCATCAGGTTTGCTGAATATCTGGACGAGAGGTATCGATAGCTCGAGATACGGCGTCGGGAAGAAAGGGGTCTGATCATGGTTTTTGGGGATGGGGCAGGATGCGGGTGGCTGCTCAGGGCACCTGATTTGGACGAGATCGCCTCCGAAATCAGGGACGATAGGCGCAAAAGGAAAGATACCGCGGTCGTCATCCCGAGCTACAAAAACCCGTCGCTCCTCAAGAAGCATCTCTCAAAGCTGTCGGAGCAGACCTTCAAGGATTTCGATGCCATAGTTGTGCTTGGAGGGGATGATGAGGCCCTTCTGGAGAGATATGAATTCGGCATCCTTTATCTGAGGCGGAAGCTGGATTTCGGCTCCGCAGGGGCGTTCTACGCAGGAGAGAAGAGAGCTTTCGAAGACGGATATCGGACAATAGTGCTCGCAGACGACGACTGCCTGCCCCAGGGCCCGGATTTGCTGGGGAACCTGGTAGCGAAAGCGCAGGAGAAGAAGGTCGCAAAGGCGCAACGGATGGATGTCCCCAGAAAACCCCGCATGGCGGTGCTGCCCCAGTACGGCGCGATAACGCGCGATGTCTTTGAGAGGGTCGGGTTCAGTTTCCTTCCGTTCTATACGGGGGGAGAAGACGTCGAGCTCGAGATCCGGATGAACAGGGCCGGCTTGAATACGGATAACTTCATCGAGGATCGGCATTGCCACCCGATGATGCCGACATTCCTGTTATGGCCGAGATACAAGCTATACCATTATTTCCGCAATGCCAGTTTCATCGCCATAATCAGCGGCTGGCCGGCGCACCTTGGTCTCGCGATGCTTTGCCAGCTTCTGCTCGGTTCCATGTTCATAGCGATCGGCAGGCCTGATGCCGGGATATGCATCCTCAGGGCGCTTTGGGGAGTGACTTGGGGTGTGTTTTTCCAAGACAAAGGGATTGGTGGCAGGGGGGCTATCGCGATCGAAGATGGGGCCATGGAAGACGGCGTCGTCCCGGTGGCCAGCAAGGTCCCGGAGTATGTCGAGATAGACATCCCATGCGGATATATGATGCCGATTCTCTGGAAAATGCCAAAGGGGACCCTGTTGGACGCATCCATCGCGGTCGCAAAGGACCTTGCAGGACAGGCCGCTGCCATTGGGGGCAATCTCGGGAAAAAAATCGTCTACAAGGACTTCGAGAACGATTTGGAGCTCTTCGCCCTCCTTTTCTCGCAAAGCGCCTGGGCGGTGCACGAGGGCAGGGCTTATTCGATTACAAAGGGCAGGAGCGTCGCGGGGATCGTGCTCGGGATATTTTTCTTCGCTGCTGCGCTTCCGTTGTCGCTCATACTCGCTCCGCTCTTGAGCCTGACGGCCATGATCGTGCACAAGGCGCAGGGGATAAGAACGGAAGGGTACGGATTGTGACGTACCTAGCCCGCTCCATGAGGCGTTCCGAGCATTATGGCCTTCTCCGCCGCTCTGATGAGGACGGACGGCGCACCGATCCGTCTAAGCGCATCCGTAGCGCTTTTCGCATCTCCATCGCCGAAGCAATGAAGGGCCAGGAACAACGGCACGGATATGGAGAATGAGAGGATGAAAAGCGCTGAGAAGTACGCCAGGTAGAAAAATGGAGACAGCAACACACCAGCCGGCTGTGATATGACCGATCCATATATCGATCCGGCATAGGGGCCGATAAGGGGCTTTATGAGGGATAATGAGATCAGGAGCGCGGCCCCCACGGCAAGGATACGGAGCGCTCCGCCAGAGACGCCGAATCCCTGGCGCTTGACAGAGAGATGATGCATTGCCGGGAGCATGATGCAGAAGGACGCGAGCGAGGACACCGCAGCCCCATCGATCCCGAACGCCGGGATCAGGAGGACGCTGGATGAAAGCCCGAGCAGGCATCCTAGGAGCGTGAAGGAGAACATGATCCGGGCCTCCATCTTGGCGATAAAAGTCAATAGGATTATGCTGAAAAGTGTCTGGGGGACCAGCGAGACCGCATATGCGGATAGGACGAAAGCCCCCTTCCCATAGGTCTCTCCGAACAGGAATACCAGGGCGTGGTCGGAAAATATCGCCATCACAGCCGCCACCGGGACAAGGATCAGCATGCCCCAGCGCTGCACAGTCATGATAGATGACGCCACCCCCTTGAGGTCCCCCTTCGCATAGAGGCGGGTGATCGTCGGCAAGGCGATGGCTGTCAGGGAATTCGGGATTATCTGAAGCACGGCCCCGAGGTTTATGGCCATAGCGAAAGCCGCGATTGTGGCTCCGAGGAACGCCGGATCGGTGAAAATAGCCAGCAGGATCTGCGCTGATGAGTTGAGGAGAATAGATATCCAGCCCATCGCCGCGATCGTGAAGCATAATGGGAGCATCTCGAAGAAAAGGGTCTCCAATCCCAGTGGGGCTTCTGGTTCGGGCAGGGCGGATATGCTCGACCTCACGCGGAGGGATGATAAGAGGACGGTGAGGATCACCGAGGACAATAATGCGACGCATAGAATGGCGACCGAGGTCCCCATGAGAAAGAAAAGTCCGAGCGTGAGCAGCAGCTTCAGGCCGTTCTGTACGTTCTGCTGGATGGCAAGGAACTTCATATCGGTCCGTCCGCGGAGATAGGCCGAGGTCGCCGCGAGGAGGTTGTTGAAAAGCAGGAGCGGCGAGAGCAGCTTGAGGACATCTGCCAGTGGAGCGGCGTTATACAGCCCTGAGAGCGCATCAGCCTGAGAGTATACGAGCGCGGTGAAGAGGGCTCCGCTCACGAGGTTCAGGAGCAGGCCGAACTTCACGAGATCGCCGAGCTTCCCGCCTTCACCCTTCCCCACGAAAAAGGGCGTGTACCGGTTTATCGCGACGGAGACGCCGAAATCCGTGACGAAGCCGAGGGCGGTGATGAAGCTGATGCCGAGGTAGAAGAGGCCGACCGAATCCGGAGGGAACGCCCGCGCGATGAAAAACGCATAGATGAAAGAGAGCAGGGAAAAGAGCAGGTTGCCGAGCATGCCCCAGAAGCTGCCCTTTGCCAGTTCCCAGGAGTTATGATCAGTCTCGCTCGTCAAACCACCCGTTCGGATCATCTCAGTTCACAGGATATGCTATCAGGAATGTCTCGAATGCCGCGTGGCTGAAGACCAGGTGGCGCACCATGAAGCGGTAGCCTGGAACGGCTTTCTCGAGCAGGGGCTTTATCTCGAAGAAATCCACAGGCGAATGATACATCGCGATCAGGAGCACCGGCCGGTGCTTCTTTATCGTTTTTAAGGCGCCACGGATGGCTTTCATCTCATGTCCTTCGATATCCATCTTTATGACGCCTGGCGATATGCCTTCCTTGTCCACAAACGAGTCGATGTCGGTGATCTGGATGATGTTGCCGGATCCGGAGATCTCATCCACGTAGCTGGAGGGGCCTTCCGAGTGCATATTCACGGATGCCGCTTTCTCCCCAACGCCCAATCGCAACGGGACGACCTTATCCTGCGGGTATGCCTCTAGTAATCCGAGCATCTTTGAGTGGTTTGTATTATCAGGCTCGAAGGCATAGACCTTCCTGGATTCTGTCATATTTGAGAACATGAAGGCGGTGTCGCCGTTGAATGCACCGCAGTCGAGGATATCCTTTCCCCGGGTGCAGCGGCTCCTGATTTCCGGAGGGACAAATCGGAGGCCTGATTGAAAATAGAAGCAGTCGATATGCTCCTCGATCCAGAATTCCGGAGGGGGGTTCAGCTCCCCCTTCAGCCGGACAAGCTCTTTTAGTATCGGAGCGATATCGTCTTTCCACGACAGGTCATAGCGTTCCCGGTGGGGGATGCGCTCGCCCCCATTTATACGCGAATAGAAAGACAGGAGCCGGTCTATAACCTGCCCGCTCTCCGAATCAAGCCCGCGCTTGAAATCCGAGAGCAGGTGCTTCTTCTCTGCTGGAGGGTATTTCTCCAGATAGTCATGGAAAGCGGATGAGTAACGCTGTTCATATCCGTGGATCAGGTCGTAGCTTCGCGCTTCGGGAAAGAATGTGTCGAGCGCCTGGTCCCTGAGGATTAGGTATTCTTGTATGGGCAGGATGTAGCGACAGAGGTTGGCGGCCCTCGTCGCCCCGAAAAGCAGGATTTTATTCATGGATTCTTTAGATGGCCGTGGGATTTAAGCCTTATCATGGGGATTTTTCTGGCGCATCTGGGATTAAATTGTTTTCTTGCGCATAATGGCTCCATGGATATCGAAGGGATCCAAATCATCGACACCCCCCTTCAGGGGGCGTTCCTGATCAAGCCCAAGGAATTCCATGATTTGCGGGGCGATTTCTACAAGACCTTCACGCGCAGGGCGCTGGAGGCCAAAGGCGTGAAGCCGTATTTCGCCGAGGAATTTTTTTCCCTCTCGAAAAGGGGCGTGGTGAGGGGGCTCCACTTCCAGACCGGCGCTCTGGCGCAGGGAAAGCTCGTGAGCTGCAGCAAGGGGGAGATTTTCGATGTCATAGTCGACATGAGGGAAGGCTCTGTCACCTACGGGAGATGGATATCGAATATCCTGGACGAAGGGGGCAGGGTGAGCCTGTATGTCCCGAGGGGATTCGCCCACGGCTTCATGGCGCTCTCCGCAGAGGCGGAGACGTTCTATAAGGCCGACAACGACTACTCTCCCGCCCATGAAGGGGGGATAAGATGGGACGACCCGGCCCTTGGGATCCGCTGGCCTGATGTCGGCAAGGTCATCGTCTCGGAAAAAGACGCCGGATGGCCGGCTTTCAGCCTTTCTCGGAAAGAGAGGTAGCCTGACCCATCCTTTTCATATCCTCCAAGGCATCCGTTATGCCCCTGACGATAACGCCGGCGGACCCCTTCCTGCAGGTCCTAAGTCCCGCCCGGAGCGGCCTCGGCGCGGAATCCTTGAAGCTGGATGTCGGCCGGCCCGATATCAGGCTGCCGTCAAGGCCGAAAACCGAGGCGATCCTTTTGGCGAAAGAGACCCTGCCGATGTTTTCCGCTCCGCAGACATGGAAGACGCCTTCCGCATTTTTTTCAGATAGCGAGCGGATCGCGCAGGCGAGGTCTTTGGCGTATGTCGGGGTGTAGGACTGGTCGGATGGAAGGATGAGCTCCTTGCCTGCGCGCAGGGTCTTTAGCACGCGATAGACGAAATTCTTCTCCTGCGGCTCCCAACCGAAGATCCCCGAGGTCCGTATGATGAGGTGCCTGAATCCGGAGGATGAGATGAGCTTTTCGCATCCGAGCTTCATCCTGCCGTAGGCGTTTATCGGGCATGGCGTATCCGATTCGGAATATGGTCCCGATTTGCCGTCGAATATATAATCGGATGAGAAAAAGACCATCAAGGGGTCCTGTGCGAGCCTTTTTGCGGATGTGATGACGTTCTCGACGATGTCGGTGTTGATCCTTAGCGATGCCGGATCCGTCTCGCACCGGTTCACATCGCTCATCGCCGCCGGGAGGATGATCGTGGCTGGCGAGACTGTTGCGAGCATCCGCTCTACAGCGCCCAAGTCTGTGGCGTCCAGATGCTCCATGCCATCCATCCTGTTGAGGTTGTAGGTGAAGCGCCACGCCGCATCGACGCCCTTGGCCTGGTATAATGCATGGCCCACCAATCCGGAGCCTCCGATCACAAGCACAGGCAAATCGAGCACCAGAAGATTCATCGTTTTGAGAGATCATCGGAGTACCAGGCGATCGTCTCCCTCATCGCCTTTTCGAATGGCCATTCGCTCTTCCAGCCGAGGATCCTCCGGGCTTTCTCCGCGCAGAGCCGCTGGTCGCGTATCTCGTTCCTGGATTCGTTCCGGATGTCGGGCTGCAGGTCCCCTTTTCCCATCATCGACAGTATCCGCCCCACCATGTCGAGCACGCTTAGGTATTCCTCGGAGCTGAAATTGAAGGCCTCGCCCCTGAACCCCTTCTCTTCGGTCTTCTGGGCTAGGGTGAGGTAGGCGCTGACCGCGTCTTTCACATACAGGTAGTCCCGGACGCTTTTCCCATCGCTCCGGATGAGCGGGCGCTTCCCTTCAAGGGCGCAATGGATGGTATATGGCACGATCCTGCTGAGATTCAGGTCCCCTCCCCCGTAGAAATTCGCGCACCGGGTGATGGACACCGGAAGGCCGTAGGTCTTGCCGTAGCACTGCGAAAGGATGTCCGCGCAGCTCTTGGATGCGTCATACGGGTTTCTTCCCCGCAGGGGCATCTCTTCGGAATACGGAAGGACATCCTGGTCCCCGTAGGCCTTGTCGCTCGATGCGACGACGACGCTTTTCACGGTCCGGTCATGGAGCCTGCATGATTCGAGCACGTTCCACGTGCCGCGGATGTTGGCATCGAACGTGCTTGTCGGAGATGCGCTAGCAAGGCCGACGAGGGCCTGGGCGCCCAGGTGCAGGACTATCTCCGGCTCGTACTCGTTCACGATCCGCTCTATCGAGCGGAGATCCGTGAGGTCGGAATGCGCGCTCGCGACGCGCTTGTCGAGCCCGTTCCTGAAGAACATCGACCGGGGGACCTTGTCGCGGATGATGCACGCCACGTCCGCCCCTTTTTCGGCCAGCGTTTCCACGAGCCATGAGCCGAGGAAGCCGGTGGCGCCGGTGACCAGGACCTTTCTGCCTTTGAAAAAACCTTCGGCCATATCTTCACCATCTCTTCCAGGGGGCGGCCCCCTTTCCCCACAAGTCGCCCAGTTCCACGTATTCTTTGTAGGTATCGACAGCGAACCAGAATCCGGGATGCGGGTACATGGAGAGCTGTTTTTTTCCGATGAGCCTGCTGAAGCCTTCGGTCTCCAGGACGAAGCCTTCCGAATCATCCAGGAAATCGAAGATGTCGTTCTCGAAGACGAAAAAACCGCCATTGACGTATTCTTCCATGACGGGTTTCTCCTTGAACAATGTCACCAGGCCGGATTTATCCGCCTGCAGGAACCCCCATCTCGAACGGGGGCGCGTGGCGGTCAGCGTGGCGACGGACCCCCGCTGCGCATGGAAACCGTTCAGCGACGCGAGATCGACGTCCGAGAGGCCATCGCCGTATGTGGCGAAGAAGCGCTCCCCGCCGGTGTGCCCCTCTATCCTTTTTATCCTAGCCCCGGTCTGGGTGCGTATGCCGGTCTCGGCGAATGTGATCTTCCATCCGGGTTCCGGATATCTGGAGAAGTGTTCCCTTATCACTTCGCCCTTGTAGCCGAGGCAGAGTATGAATTCGTCGCAGCCGAAGGATGAGTAGTACTTCATTATGTGCCATAAGAGCGGCTTCTGCCCGATCATGATCATCGGCTTCGGCTTTGTCGCGGTCTCTTCGCGGAGACGCGTGCCTTCCCCGCCGCAAAGTATGGCCACCCGTTTAGGCATGCCCTTGCCGATCCCGCACATAGACGGCTATTACGCAGCCAGGATTAAAAATAGGCGGAGAAGGAGCGGGGAGACCCCGCCTGCCAGCGATGACGGGCTTGTTTGCGGCATCTTCAGACCGAGAACTCCTCTTCTTCTTCGGGAGGCGGTTCGGCCTTCTTGGGCTTCTCGGGCTTGTCCTTGTCCCCCTTCTTCTCGGGCTCCAGCGGCGTATCGGCCTTCTCGATCTTCCCCTTCTCCTTGACGATCTTGACATTGGTCTCCTTGAGCTTCTTGAGGAGCTTCTCCTCGCGGCTCTGCTCGGGCGTCAGTTCCAGGCCTTCGGGCTTGCTTGCCATGCTCTCAAGGACCTGGAGCCCGCGCAGTATGGCGAAGATCACGCCGAAGAGCAGGATCGCGGCCATAAGGGTGACGAGGTCGGGGGGGACGCCCGCGTAGATGATCGTCATGAGGACATACACGGAGACGTTGACAGGCGCGGTCGAGAAGATGAATATCGCGATGCGTTTGGGAAGCAGGTGGTAATACGTCACGAGCATCAGCATGAAAGCCGCCCCGGCGAGCACGAGCGTGGTCGTCAGGTAGAACGAGCTCGAAAGGACGTTGTCCCAGGATCCTGCGCCATCAGAGAAATACATCGTCGCGATGAGGTTGATCGATACGAATAGGAAAACCATCGTGTTGTCGAACGCGTCGTTCCAGCCGAGCCCCTCTTTCCGGTATTTCCCGAAATAGAGCGTCATGAAGAGGGTCGCCAATAATAGCGGCAATGCCGCAAATAAAAGGCGCATGTCGCCAAGAGGCGCCCCGACCAGGACGCCGAGCCGGCCTATGACCTCGCTGATGAAATCCATGGATTTGAATAGAGGAGCATGCTTTAATTATTTATCTACAGCGGGGGCCGGATACCGGGGGAGGGGTTTTAAGGATGGCCTTTGAAACACGGATATCTCTGAGAAACACGGATATCTCTGATAATGACGGCTATCGCCGCCTCACGGACAGGTTGAACGATATGGGAATGAGCAAGAAAGACCTATCAAGGAAAAAAGCGAACATAAAGGCCAGGCTCGAGGACCTCCAGAAGAAGGCGAGGATGGACCCCCTCAAGAAGAACAAGGCCCTCCACGATGAGATCGAGGATCTCCGGAGGAAGCTTTCGGAAGACGATTGACCCCTTTTCCATCCGGCTTCGATAAATTGAAAATGGCATTGTTTCCATGATAGTCATGGGAACTTGCTTCATGTGCGGGAATGAGGCGGACACCCGGAAGGTTTTCGTAGGGGCCGCAAGGGGCTTCTCGGAGATCTGCATAGACTGCGTCATAAGGTTCTACAAGATAAAGACTGAGCCTTAGGCGCATCCGGTTCCGGAACAGCGGATTGGCCAGGCTTTCCCTTCAAGGATGGTTTATAAGGTATCCGCGCTTAGTTGGCACCATGGCAGGCATCCTCGAGGCGTTCGTGCTCCTTTTCGGCGTGATAGACCCCCTGGCCAGTCTGGCCGCGTTCCTCTCGCTGACGAAAAAGGCGGATGAGCGGGAGAGGATCAGGATAGCGCTCAAAGCCGTGGGGGTCGCCGCTGCGGTGTTCTTCATATTCGCCATAGCCGGCCAGCCGATCCTAGACCTGCTCGGGGTGGGCATACCGAGCTTCCGCGCCGCAGGAGGCATCGTGCTGATCCTCCTGGGCATCCAGATGAGCATGGGCATCGCGTTCCCCAAGGAAAAAGACGAGGTGCACGAGGTGGCGGTGGTCATCGGAACACCGATGATAAGCGGGCCGGCGACGATAAGCGCGACAGTCATGCTCGCGGGCGAGAACGGGGTGCCGGCCACGGCAATCGCAGGTGCGGCCGTGCTCCTGATAACGCTGGCGATGCTCGCTTTTTCCGGCACCCTGACGAAGATCATCGGCAGGGGCGGGCTCAAGGTCGCATCTTCGCTGATGGGCATCATCATGATGGCCTGGGGCCTTCAGTTCTTCATCAATGGGATAAACAGCCTGGGAACGGGCTAGACCCGCTGGTTTTTTATTTTCTTGATGCTCCAGATGGGGCATGGATCCAACCGACAATGCGCTGATCTTGAAGAGGATCAGGTTCGGCGCCCTCGGCCCGTCCTTGCAGGAGGAAGTGCTGGATCTCGCCGGGCGGCTCGGCTATGAAGCGACGATAACGGCTTCGAGCAGCCTCTATTTCCTATTCAAGCTCTACAAAGCCGAGGGGGCCAAAGAGAAGAATGATGCCAAGGCGCTGAAGCAGGCCGAGGACATGATCCTCAGGCTGAACTCCCTGCACCATGCCCAAATCATCCGTGACCAGGAGCAGAAGCGCCGGAGCGAGAGCGGGAGATTCAAAGTACCCAGGGGCCTCTTCGAGGCTAATGCCCCGGTGAGCGAGAAGGCCAGGAAGGCGTTGGGATCCGTAGGGATCACGAAAGACGTTTGGGTCCAGCGCGCTGCCGAAGCTTTGGGGGAGGAGAGGATCGTCGAGAGGGCAGAGCTCGCGCGATCGACGAGGCTCGGCGAAGCGGTCGTAAAGGGGGTTTTCGGGAGCTTCCCTGAAGCGTTCATCACCACGAAGGACGCTGATTTCATCGATGAGCTTTCCGCCATGGAGACGAAGAAGGACATCATCGATTCCGCAGGGCCGAAATCCGCGAACGTTTGGGTTGATTACCATGCGACGCCGGGCATCCTCTTGGACGACTATCATGACATCCAGAGGCAGCTCAATATCGAAATCCCCCCTGAATGGAGGAAAAAAACGGAAAACGACCAGGGCCTGCCGAAATACATCCCCAGGACCCTAAAGAAGAGGGAGATGCAGGCGGTTTTAGGCAAACTCGGATTCGCTCTGGAAAGGAAAGGGAAGGAGCTCGTATACAAAAACCAGGACGGACGGGTACTCGTGACATCCGATCTGCACGGAGCCGCCAGGGAGTATGGCAAGGCGACCGTGAGGAGCATCATCGGGGACATCGGGATAACGCCGAATAGGTTCGAAGAAGCCAGGCAGAAGGTATTGGGACGTTGGAAGAAGAGAGCGGATTCAGAAGGATGAGATTATGAAGGTCTTGATGGTGGAAGGTTTCCATGTGCATGTCGAATCGGGGGATGGATGCGTCTCCTTCACAATCCCGGAGCTGCCCGGCATCGTCGGCCAGGTCGAGAAGGAAGGCGAGGTCGCCAGAGAGGCTAGGGAGCTGATCGGCGCTTACCTCAAAGAGATCGCATCGGGTAAGCTGCATAGCCCGAAAAATGGTGCGGCGGCCTTGAAAGGAAAGGATGGGTACCCCTCCAAGAGAAGGGGATAGTCAAGCCTCCATGAACTTCCAGAAGACGAAATCGAATATCCTTCTCCTTATCCCCTTTCTAGGATCCTTCAGGACATAGTCGAGCATCCAGCGGATGGGGAGGCGCTCGTCTGTCGCGAGGTGGAAAATCAGCACCTGCCACTTGTGGGCGTCCTCAAGCCTGCGCATCATCCTTTCGCCTTCAGGCTTGCCGAGGATGAATTTGGCGACCCCTTCTCCGCTCGTTATGGCATAGTATATCCCTTCGGTGGTGAGCGGATTCAGGAATCCCCCCGCATCTCCGACCAGGTAGGTGTTCCCGAACCTCCAGCCCCTGCAGTCGGCGTTCCCTTTCATCGCCTCCGAGCGGAGCGACTTGGTGTCGATACAAAATGTCCTGCCTATCCATGCTTTGGCCCGCTCTGCGGTCTTATGGTCGAATCCCTCGCCCCGCCATGCGAGCCCCGCCATGGTTTGATGCCTGCTTTTGGACATCATATAGCCGTATGCCCCGGGGAACGTCTTAGGCAGCCAGTACATGCAAAACTCAGTACACGGAACATCCAGAACGAAATGATAGGCCCAGCCCGAGATGTCCTTTGTCGGGAGTCCGAGGTGCTTTCTCACGATCGAGAAGGAGCCGTCGGCACCGACAAGATGCTTGAAGCGATAGCGCCCCGTGGTGGTGATCACCTGCCCGTCTGATATATGCAGGACCGGCTCCGAGAAGCGGATGTCTATATTTGGACCGCATTTTGAATGGAGAAGGCTCTCGAACTCGAACCTGCCGATGGTCCAGAGGAAGGGGCGGTCGAACCTCACGGTTTGCCGGGAATCGTCGGTTCCGACCGTGATCTCGGTCCATGGGTGGCCCCGGTCGAACGGTTCGTGCGGAAGCACTTTCGGCGATATCTCGCCAGAGCATATCTTCTTTCCGAGCCGGTCGTTCTTTTCCAAGACCAAAACCCGCAACCCGGAACCCGTCAGGTGGCGCGCGCAGGAGAGCCCGCCCGGGCCCGCTCCGACGATCACGACATCATAAGAGGTGGGTTCCATATGTCCGCGCCGGCTATGAAAGCCATTTCTTGCCCTTGATCTTGTCCTTGATGTATTCGCCGACGAAAGTCAGCCTCTGCCCCTGCAGGGCGTCCTGCTCGATCTTCTTCTTGGTCTTGAGGACCTCCTTGAGCTCTTTGACCCAGTCGGGGTAGCGGTTTATCCACGGGTAGCCGAGCATCTCCTCGGCCCGCTTCACGTCGCCCTCTTTGGCCTTGATGGTCAGTTTCTGCAGGAATTCGAACTCCCGGATATCCGCCATCGTCACCCCGAGGAACTTCGCCTCGGGAACCGCGAAATCGCGCCCGAGGTAGGCGAGATTCATGCTCCCGGTCTTTATCGTCCAGTAGATGTACCATCCCCATGCGTCGCAGTCCATCAGGCAGTAGACTGGGAGCTTCCTGTCGGCCAGCTTGCGGAGAAGCCTTCTTGTCCCCCGCGTCGATTGGCCTTTGGGCGTGACGAGCAGGCAGTTCTCCTTTTTCCAGAACTTGTCCTCATTGAGCCTCTGCCAGAGGGCGTCTTTTTCCACGACGAGCACATAATCGGCGTCCAGCCTCTTGATCTCCATGCCGTTGTCCACGTCGCTCGGTATGCTCCAGCCGCTCCTGCCCTGCTTCTCCAGGTCGATCAGGGTCTCGTCCCCGCCGAAGCGGTCCAGGATGGTCATCGGGCCTGCGACGAATCCCTTCCGGTCCGTCGTCAGGTTCAGGTCCTCCCGCTTTATCTTCAATGCGACTTCGAGATCCTCTATCAGCGCGTTGGATTCTGTCTGCTCCGTGAACAGGTCCTCGTCTATGTCTTCGCCCAGGCTGAATTTCAGCTGGTAGAAAAGGCCCCTGATGGACGTGTGCAGGTTCTCTTTTAGGAACGCGCGGGTCTTGGCCGCTATCGCGACCGTCTGCATGAACGTCCTGGCCTGCGCGACGCTGAGGAATTTCCTGACCTCCTTCTTCTCGCCGGTCCGCAGGCACCCGATCGCCTCGTCGAATATCGTGTTGCTTTTGGTGCGGAGCGTGGATTCGAATGTCGGCCCTTCCCCCTTCTGCACCTGCTTGACCATCTGCTTCCCAAGGCCTTCCAGCTTCACTGAAGCGTCGCTCATTCCTCTTCACCCCCCGTTTCGGGCTCTTTGGCTGCTGGCTCGCTTTCTGCGGTCTCCTCCACCTCGGTGTCCTCCCGGGCGTATTTCTCCTCGATAATCTTTGTGAGCGCCTTTTCTATCTCCGCGCGCTTCTCACCTGAAAGCGAAGACAGGTCGCCGGACAGCTGCTGGATATACCTGCTCACGACCTTCTTCTTGTTGGCGATCTCATGCGCCTTGCGCTTGCCAGAGAGATACTTCTGGACGCCACGCGAGGCCTCCATCAGCGCGAATTTTATCTCGTCCATGACGTCCTCTTCCTGCGATATCGCCTGCTTGCCCGCGCTGGTATAGGGCACATGGACGCTGACCAGGTTGACGAGCACCGCTATCGGCTCCTCCTCGAAATTCTTGACGTCGTAGCGCTTCCAGTCCATGGTCTTTATGGTCTCGCTGATCGCGCATCCGCCGGAGTCGAAAAGCAGCGGCACGCGGTTCGCGAAGCGCATGACCTCCCCCTTCTTGCCGGCAGCGGCCACCCCACCGCCGTAGGCGATGCCGACCTCCACCATGAACGGTATGCCCCCCCGATAGACCTTGGGGCTCCGCTCTGTCACCACCAGGACTTCCGGATTGAATATGTTGGCGAACGACACCTCGACATGCCCCTTGCCTATCGGGACGAGCGAATCCGTCGCGGGGGCGATCCATCTCAATTGCGAGAAGCCCTTGACTATCGACTCGGCGTCTTCCCAAGAGAGGTTCTGGGGGTTCTTGTTGAGGTCGATATGCGGGACGATCGCGCGCAGCTCCTCCACCTTGCCTGCGGAAAATCGCGAGAACGTCTCCTGGAGGAACGATGACATCCGCCTGCTCTCCTTGTTGTGCTTGGCGAATTCCAGGAGGTCGTGCGTGCCGATCCCCAACGGATGCGGCTTGATCTCGAAAGGCCTGGGGGGATTCTCTATTATTGAGCGCGGGAATACCACGCGCTCGTTGGTGGGCTCTATCAGGGTGATGGTGCAGTGAGGATTGGCTAGGGCGGTCCTGCGGAGGTATTCGTACACCCCGTGGTTGCTCCTCTCGTACTTGACATCCTTGAACTCTGATATCACGGTCAGGCCGTTCTCCACGGTGTCGGACTCTTCGATCACCGCCACGTTCGGCTTGTTGGCCTTGAAATCTATGGAGATATCAGCGACGACCTTCTTCCCATTGTTGCATGAGACGGCCCTGGTGGGCTGGCCGGTCGTGAGGTATGAGAACATGGTGCATGCGGCCGCCCCGATCCCCTGCTGGCCCCTCTGCTGGAGGTAGCGGTGGAACTTGGTGCCTGCCAGCATCTGGCCGAGGGCTTTGCCCAGGTGGGTTTTTGGTATGCCCGGGCCGTTGTCCTTGACGCTCAGGCGGTAGTGCTCTTTCTCCCGATCCAGCTCTTCGACCTGGACGAAAAGCTCCGGGAGGACGCCGGCCTCCTCGCACGCATCGAGCGAGTTGGTCGTGAATTCATGGACGATTATCGTCAGCGAGCGGACCTTGCCGGAAAATCCCAGCATCTGCCGGTTCTTCTTGAAGAACTCCGCGATCGAATGCTCCTTGAACTGCTTGAAGATGTCGTCGTCTGCCATTGAAACCACTCTGAGGATAGCCTGAGCGCTGATTGCAGGATTGCGCGCGGATAGAACGCGGAGAAAAATTATATACTTAATGGCCTTTGAGCCGGGATTCCATTATCTCCCTTTTGGCCTTCGCTAGGTATCCGAGCACGCTGGTGTGGCGGGCCCCGTCGATGAGCAGCCCTATCGCCTCTTTCGCGTATTCCATCGAGTCTATCTTGGCGATTATCGCTATCGTGTTCCCGTAGATGCTGAGGTAGCAGTCGGTGGCCTCTTCGATGGCCGTCTTTATCTTGCCGTTCTCTCCGATCACCCTGCCTTTGAGGCGCGTCATCGCGTTCTCGGAATGGATGATCTCCTTTAGCGATACCACATAGAACCCGAAATCATTGCCCAGGAGCCTGAGGGCGGCCTCCGGGGTGAACCCGCGGCCGATCGCCTTCACTACGTCCCTTGCGAAGAACACGTCGGCCGGATCGCCTATTATCTCGATTTCGCCCTCCGGGTCGGCCTGGAGCCGGACGTTGCATTTCGCTTCGATCCTTTTCTTGACGCTTCCATCCGGCCCGAGCAGCGCCTTCACGCGCTCGGCGGGTATCCTCACGAATTCGGTCATCTTATCCTCTTGAGAATCTTTTTTATCTCCTCATCGGTCTCGCCCGGAAGCCTCTTTGCGGCCGCCCCGGCCACATCCGCATCGCCCTTCATGGAGAGCAGCACCTCCGCGGCCGCGAGCCGGGCCTGTGCGTCCCAGTGCGAAAGCAGGATGATGAGGGACTTTTTCGCATCTATATCCTCCTTGATGTGTGATAGCCCTTTAATAGCGTTCAGCTGGTTCTGCCCGATGTCCCCCCGGGCGATTATCATGATCTCTTTTTTTAGCGAGCGCGAAAGCTCCGCGCTTTCCGCCTTGGCGAGAAGCTCCAGCCCGGCCCCCGTCGTCTCCCTGCCCCGGACCATCTGCCCGATGAGCCTGGAAAGCGCCTCGGAGTAATGCTCCTGGGACATCAGCTTCTTGACCGCGCCCGATACGTGGTCCTCCGCCCCGCTTTTCCGGTCGCAGGAGCGTTCGAGGAACTCGGAGAGCGCGTCATCCCAGCCCCCGTCGATAAGCATCATCAGCGAATATAAGGCGACGAAGCGGGACGGGAGGCCGTATTGGTCCGTATTCGGGCTCGATAAAGTCGAGAGCGCCATGCGCATCAGGGCGAACCGGTCATCGCCGTGTGCCGATAGGTCGGTGCCGGGCTTCTTGGAAGCGGCGTATGATGCCATGATCTGCCAGAAAAAGTCCCTCGGGTTGGCGTCGGGGGACATGCCGAATCTGCCCAAAGATAGCTTCTTCTTTTCAGGCGCTTTCGCCGCCCCGCCGCCATCATCCCCGCCGAACGTCTGTTCTGCCATATCGGTCACGGGTTCGGGTTGTCGGGGACATAGGGCGTCCCGCTTGTCGGCAGGGGCTTCTCTGTCAGCGCGAAATACTTCTTGCCGTCAGGGCACATGCTGTTCTCGCACCCCTTGAGGAGGCCGAGGAATATCTCTATCTTGGTCCTGCCCACATCCAGCCCGCCTTTGAGCCAGGGCGCCTCGCAGTCCTTCATGTATTTCATGAAGTCGGTCTCTCCGAAGCAGGCGTATGGCGGATCCCTCCTGGGCGCCCCGTTCAGGCAGGATACCGGATTCGCCTGCCCGTCCGCAGACTGGCAGTAGGCCGTGGTGACGTTCCAGGCCATGCGGAAGTTGGACAGCCAGCACTCGCCGTTCGGCGTTCCTGAAGCGCACGGGTGCGCGTTCCTTGGATCCGACGAGTAGCTGGAATTGCGCGTGGGCTGGTCCCAGTATCCGCCGTATTTCTGGGCCATCATATAATGGGCAAAAAGCCGGGTCTTATCCGCGTCCTTGGCGAGGTCCCAATTGAGCTGCTGCTGGTACTGGCCCGTCGTCAGGAGCCGCTCGGACTCCTTTTTCATCTTCTCGAGTTTCGCCGTGCCCACGCATAGCGAGTCGCTGATCGAGAAAGGGTTGAAGTTAACGGAATTGCATGCGTGGGCGGCTGCCATATCCAGGTACCCCCTTAGCCCGGCCTTGTTATAGTAATCCACATACGGCCCGTCGACGCTGTCGTTCCGGAACTCCGCAGGCCAGAAGGATATCGGGGGTTCCAGGCTCTGGAGGATCCCGAGAGCGCACCAGCGCCATTTGGGCTGGTAATTGGGCTGGCCCGGGGGAGCCGGATCGTTTAAGAGCTGGATGGCGCAGTCCGGCGTGCCATCAGGGATGACCATCAGGTCATAGCCGATCTGGTAGCATTCATCCTCGCCCGGGCCCTGGTTGAAGCATTTGGGGTCCTCGTATCCTGCTTTGCAGACCATCGCAGCCGTGCATGGGTCGAACCGGGATTCGCCGACGATTATCGCCCGGACGAACATCGGGTCCAGGTTGTGCGCGCTCGACCACTGCTGGACCTCATCGATAGAAGAGCAGTATTTCTCCTTATCGGCCCCGAAGGCCGCATCGCCCCAGGCGACCAAGCTCGGGAAATATTCCGACTCGGACCTGGTGATGTTATCGATCACGCATGCGTCGCATGCGTATACATTGCTCAGGGGGGGCTTTGTAGCGCTCGTCTCGGGCTGTAGTATGTTCTTGCCCGCATACTTTGTGTTCAGCAGGCTGGTGAGGTCGGATCCTTGGTTGCATGCGGTGCCCGATTCATTGCCGAAACGTATCTGCGTGTTGCCCGAATTGGCCGTCTCCCCCCCGGCGCGCGTGTAGACCAGATAGCTCTGGACCGAACCGTACCAGGCATCCATGCGCGCCTGGCTCTTGCCCAGGGCGCAGTCGGCGCAGTGGAGGGGGTTCGTGACCGTGTTGTTGCCGGTCGTATTGAAGGTGTAGGGGGCTACGCCGATGAGGCCCCGCCTCTGGAGCTGGAGCATGTTATTGGGGAAGAATGATTTGTAGGCCTCGAGTACCTCGTTCTCCGTCCAGTTGCAGGTCCGATCGCGGTTGAACGAGCCCTGGTCGAAAAGGACGTACGGTATCAGCGTGGGCTTCGTGTAGTTGTAGAGGGATATCCTGGACATGTTCCAGGCGTCGGTGAAGACGACCTTGTCGCCCTTGCAGTGCGACGCGTAGCTCCCGTCCACGCCGTATGCGACGAAATCCACCTTCCCCCAGCCGTCTTCGCCGAGCGCGGTCTGCACGGCCTCCAAAGCCGCGAAGTCGTTCATCTTGGGGCCTACCGCTATGAAGCAGTTGATCTGGTCGGCCGAGCCGCCGCCCCGGACGTTCCTGCATCCCTCATCGATGGCCCTCACCTGCCTGGCCACATCGTATGCTTGCGATGCGTCGAAATTCATCTCGGCCACGATGATCACCGGGCCGACAGGTCCCGTGGACAGCTTCCCGCCGTATTGGTCCTTGCCTTGCGTCCCCAGGATCTCCGCGATCTCGCGGGAGCGGGCTTCGTTGATGTCCGTGCCGTTGCTGTATAGGATGAAGACGGGCATCACGCCCTTGCTGAGGAAGCACATGGAGCGCCTCGCATCGGGGAGAAGATATGGCGCATCCGCGCTCCCGACGAGCCACTGCACCGTCATCGAAAGCTGGTCGGCGCTGTAGGTGTTGGCCTTGCCGAAATCGCCGAACGTCGGGCCCTGGCCTATCATGAACGGGAGCAGGAACCGGTCCGGGGTCTTGGTCCGGTTGTTGAAGTCGGTCAGTTTCTCATCGGTGCAGTTCTTCTCCAGGTAGCAGCTCCCGCCGATCATGTTTGTCCTGCTCGGGAAGAGCGGGGTGCCGTTCTTGCAGCTGAAGCACCAGCAGCTCCCCTCCCTGCATTCGGCCGTATCGTTGGGAAGGGAGAACGGGACGCGCGAAAGCCCCTTCTTGTATTCCTCCTCATAGAGGCTTGTGCCCCGGTTGACCTTCGAGAGGCAGCCGATGAGAAGGAGCAGGCTGAACGCGAGCAAGAGGATTGCTGCCATCTTCATGGCAATAGCTAGCCAGTTCAAGAATTTAAACATTGGGTTTGGACGGATTTGAAGAAAAAGGGATAGGAAAAAAAAGAAAATGTCAGTATTGGGCCTGCTTGCAGGAGGGGTTCTTGCAGTGGCTGCCGCGGTAGTTGGACATGCCGCATTTGGGGCAGTAGACCACCATGGAGATCTTGTGGGGCTGCATCGCGTTGGATACCCCCCTCCCAAGGCGCTCGCCGAGGTGCTGTATGCTGTCCCCGAAGCTTCCGCCTCCGCCCTGGATCGACCTGGTCTTCCACTTGGCAACCTGCTCCTTGGGGGTCAGCCAGGATGGCATGAAGGGTACGGGCGCGTGCCATGCGAACATGAGCGGGTTGGCCCAGCCCCACAAGGGGTTGGCCATCATGCCGAAGCCCCTAAGCTCCTGGTCCCTGCGGATCGCAAGGGCCTCTGCCGAGACGGTCCTGCGCACGGTGTTGTCCATGGACGCCTTCTGTATCTCCTTGTCGTATATGAGGGCGGCCTCCTTGGACCTCATCGCATACTCTGCCATCGCGGCATCTGGAAGCAGCTCCATGCGGTAGCTGTATGCGCGCTCCTGCGGGTTGGCCTCGCCGATCCTCGCCGGCGAGTATATCCCCTTCCTGTTCAGGTAGATGTCCGATGGGGCCACACTCAGGCCTGCCTGGTAGTCGGGCCCCGCCAGCTGGTGGGCTTCGAGGCTTCCGCCCATCATGTTCAGTTTGGCGATGCGGTCCCCGGTCTTGCCCGATGACCACCTGGCCGAGAACGGGTTGAGGGACTGCATCGCTTCCCTTACCCTGGGCTCGGTGTAGTTATACTGCCGGAGCGAGTCCTGCGTGGAGTCCTTGCTGGAGGCATAGCCCTGCATGGACATCTGCATGCCCCTCATCATGTTGATGTAGGGCTTCATCACTTTGCCGGCGAAGTCCATCGCGAAACCGGAGCTCGCCATGAAGCTGGCGTATTCCGCCTTGCCCATGTACGCCCTCAGGTTGTCCTTCACCTTGAAGGTGGCCGCAGGGCCGAACTGGAAGTAAGACGCCCACGCCTGATGAGTGCCGAACGAGGACGACGCCAGCCAGGGGTTCCTGTCTATGGCATAGTCCCACACCTGGTGGAACGCGCCCTGCTGGTTGGCGACCGCCCGGTAGGCGACCCTCTCTTCCTCGGTCATGCCCTTGAGCGCTTCGCCGGAGCGTATCTTGTCCGCGAGCCGCAGCGAGTGCGCCCTCATCGTGGATGAGAGGGGCGTGATGTCGAAGGACGTCCTGTGCAACTCTCCCCCTGCAAGCAGCGCGACCTTGGATATGTAGTCGCCGCCGTGCATCGCGATGTCCCTGAATGGCTTTATGTAGTCGCTCGCCTTGGTGCCCTCGTAGCCGAACTGGCGTAAGGCTGAAGGCGCGACCGGAGCCACCTGGCGCTTGGCCTCTATGCTGACGCCGCTCTCCTTCCAGAAGTGCGAGTAGTCGAAGGTCGTGGTGGAGTAGTTCCAGAGCACGGCTGCGAACACCTTCTTCTTCTCGTCGTCATTCTTGGACCAGTTCTTGGCCGACTCTAGGAAGTCGCCCCACTGCTTGGGATCCTTGGAATCCTTGGAGCTGGTGATCTTCCGGTATTGCTCCTCGAGTATGTTGTTGCCGTGGAACTGAATGCGGACGTCTTCAGGTATGAACGGCCTGAATATCCCGTTCTTGTCCTTCATCGCCGCCTGCCCGGCCATCACGCGGTCCATGTCCGAGAGCATCATGCCCTTGTGGTAGTAGCACATGCCGCCCTCGTTGGTCTTTATGACCGCGCGCTTGGCGCCGGCTATGTCGTCGTAGGTCATGCCCTTGCTGATGACCTTCCGGTATGCCTCGTTGTGGGTCTCGAGGAGCTCGTTGAGCTTGGAGAGATGCTTGGCGTTCGAGAGGTCCATGTGGTCCAGGAACATCCGATCCGGGTGGTTGGATTCCAGGCCCTTGTCATCCATGGCCTTCCCGAGGAAGCCCGCCATTATGCCGGCATAGAAGCGGGATGTCTCCCTCGTCGTGCCGTATGTGTTGTGGCCGAACTGGGAGTTGAACCTCTGCTCCATGTCCTGGACGAGCTGGTCGGATATCCAGAGCTTCTTGGCCGCTGCCGTCCTCTGCTCGATCGTCCAGTTGGCAGAGCCGGGCGTCCGGTTCAGCTCGGCTTCTATCGAGGCCTTGAACGCGGGCACATAGCTCTTGGTGAACCTCGCTTCGGTCCAGTGCGCTATCGCGATGTTGTCCCTCGAGTTCAATTCGCTGAGCCAGTGGCGCTTGACATCCACCATCGTGTACCTGTTGTTGAGCCCGAGCTCCAGGTCGGAGCCTCTCCAGACCATCTTGCCGGTCTCCTTGTCGATCTTGCCGGTGCGCGTCAGCTCGCCGCCATACATGAATTTAACTATCTCGCTTATCGAAGCGGATTGGATGGCCTTGCCGTTCGCGTATTTCTCGTAAGCCTTGCGGCCCTCGTCGCTGAAGAGCGATATCAGGTCTTCCCTGTTCCTGGCAGCGACCTTCTTGAGCTGCGCCATGTCCCGCATGTGCTCTGGAAGCATCTCCGGTGCGGAGGATGGGTCCAGCGTCGTCATGCGGTTCGCGGTGTTGAGCCGGGCGGATTTGAGCTCATGCTCCAGGCCGCCACGGAGGAAGCCGTTCTCGGCATCCCAGATCATGGTGCGGAGCACCATGGTCTCCCATATCTGGGTGTGGCGGAGCGAATCCCCGCCTACATGGCAGATGAAAGCGTCGTCGCTTACCTTGCCTCCGCTTTTGACCGCCATCTTTATGGAGCTTTGCTCCTCGAGGAGCTGCTGGAGCGAGACCATCTTCCGGTCCTCCCCGTGCGGGGACGCCTCTATGGCCTGCAGGCGCTGGGAGAATGCCAGCATCTGGTGGTCTATCTGGGCGCCATGCGACTCGGCCAGCGCCGTGAGCGCTGAGAGCCGTTCCTGCACGCCCATGTTCGTGTTTGTCAGTATCTTCCTTATCTCGGCCTCGGCCTTGGCGAGCTCGGCGGACGCCTTGAGGTTGGACCTCTTGAGGATGTCCACATCGAGATGGCCCATGTTGACCATCTCCTGCTCGCTTATGTCGAATTTCACGCCGTATTTCTTGTATAGCTGCCTGAGCACGTAGCGCATCTCGTCGCGGACCGCTTCGTCGCGGAGCGACTTGTAGAGATGCGCCATCTTCTCGGTGATCGGGAACATCGAGCCGATTATCACCTGGGACGGGTGCTTCTGCACCTCCTTGGCGAGCCATGCGGCCGTGGGCGATGTCTTGCCCCTCGCTTCGAGGGCGGCTATCGCGCTCTTGCCTCCGATCATCTGCATCGTGGTCTTGGTCGTGGCCCTTGCCAGGTGCGGCATCTCGGTGACCATCGCCTTGCTCATGCGGCCCAGCATCCTTGTGCTGCGGATGGCGGAGTCGGTGCCCGCCATCACGACGCTGCTGAGGCTGTTGTACCGGTTCGCCCCGTACATCTTGCCCATGAAATTCGAGAGGCGGTAGTGCATCGCGCTCCGCGCGCCTACTCCGCCGTGCCCCGTGAGCACTTCCAGGCTCTGGAATGTCCTCATGCTGAAAAGGTAGTCCTTTAGCGTCATCGCCATCAGGGCATGCCTTCCGCCCATCGCCTCCAGGGCCGCTATGATCGCGGCGGCCTCCTTGTGCTCGGCGTCTCCCCAGTGGTAGGGGAGCTTGGCCAGCTTCTGCAGGTCCGCGCCCTTCCTTCCGGTCGCGGCTGCGCCGGCTATGAACGCGGAGCTGACCGCGAGGCCCTCTGTCCGGCCGGATGTCTTTGCCAAGCGGTCTGCCGAGTCGCCCTTCTGGGCGTATAGGCCGGCCATCGCGCCGGAGACATCTGTCCTTCCGCCCAGGCCCTTCATCAATTCATCGCGGGTCTTGGACAGGGCGGTGGCGGCGGCCTTCATCTTGTCCGTCGTGGTCCGCTTCATCTCCGTGTAGCCGAACGGCGCCAGGACCTGGCCGCTCGCAGCGACGCCTTTGGGCGTCGGGAGCTTGGGTGTCGTTATGTCCAGCAGGGTCACCGGGGACTTGCCCGTGAAGTAGAGCGACGCCAGCAGGAGGCCGAGTATCATGAAGACCCCCATGCACGGGAGCCCGCCTACCCCGAGGACGCCTCCCCCGCCCTGGGACATCCCGGTGATTATGTCGTTTATCATCTGGTTGAACTGCTCATTGAAGGTGACGCTTGCCCCGGTGTAATCATATGTCGCTTCGCTGGCAGCGTAAGGATCGGCCGGCTTCGGCACGTACCTGGCCCGCAGGTAGGTGGTCGCGCTGCCGTCGCCGCTCGTGCGCGTTACGACCGATGACAGGTCGCACTGCGCATAGTAATACGTATAGGGCGTCATGGCGCCCTGGGCGTCTTTCGAAGGGATGTTCGCCACGCCTTCGGCGGACGCCTGCAGATTGGAGCAGGGAAGCACCGTGCTCCATTGGCCCCGGTATTGGTCTCCCTGCGGATTGAAGTATTCCACCACTATCTGCGCGTCTTTGATCGATGTGAAGGTGAATTGGTAGTCCCTCAGGTTGGCGTTCTCTGCGGCCGCAGCCTTCTGCATGCAGGCCATGACGCCATCGGCCGACCCCTGGCAGGCCGTGTACCATTCCTTGACCTTGTCGCCGGAAGTGGTCCCTACGGCGCTCGCCGCCGGCTCGAACGCGAGCACGGATATCTTGACCAGCTTGCCCGTCTCATCGGCCGGCTGTATGACCACCTGCGTCTCCTTCGCGTTCTGCGCAGGGATGATGGTATTGGCGAACAACGCCGCCGCCAGCATCACGAACACGAACAATCCCAGTACATGCTTCATCGATGTCATCTTACACACCTTCAACTGATATATCGCGCGTCCGGCTCTTTATAAATGTTTATGCCCAAGGGTATATTGAAAAATACAAAAACTACAAGGGTTGTAGTTTTTTGTGATAATAAATAACTTAAGGTGGTTTATTTGAAAGGCCCGAACCCGTTCGCGCTGTGGGAAGACGATCCCGGATCGATATCCGGCAGGAAGGAGGAGGCGAGGTCTTTTTCCTCGTTCGTCAATGCCGCATCCTCCAGGCAGGGCGGCGTCCTGCTGGTCATCGGGGGGCCGGGCGTCGGAAAAAGCGCCATCCTCCGCTATTTCCATCATGAGGCCGGGAAGGCCGGCATGGCTGCGGTGTATGTGAACGCCGAAAAGGGCGAGGACGAATCCGCCCTTGCGAACAAGTGCCATTCGGAGCTCCTCTCGGCCGGCGCGCTCAAGGGGCCCCTGGGAGGCCCGCCCCCTTCGGGGATGGCAGGCTTCCTCGACAAGGCGCAGAGGGTGGTATCGAAAGGATCCGGGCTCCTGGTCTTGATCGACGACTTCGATCTGATGAAAAGGCCGGATGCCTTGCTGGGCGATATCGTAGCGCTCGCCAAAACCGGATGGGGGAAGCGGGAGATCGGGTTTGTCTTGAGCTCCACCCGGGAGCTGAAGGCGCCAGAGGGCCCGATCGCTTCCGTTTTTCTCAAGCCTTTCGACGAGCATGAGACGAGGGATCTTGTCGATAAGGCGCTCAAGAAGGGTCCGCCCAAGATGGGCGAGGAATGCCTCATGTCCCTGATATCAGACACCGGGGGCAACCCCAGGCTTCTCAAGAGGATATGCCACGACATCTATGAAAGGCTCCGCGACAACGAGAAATTGATAACCAAGGGGCATTACCTGGCGTATCTGCCGCAGATCATGGGGGCGCTCTCCCGCGAGTGGTTCGGGGGCATGTACCAGGAGACGCCGATGGCAGAGAGGGCGATACTCGGGGCGCTCTCGAAAGAGGAAGCCGGGATGCACGTATCGGATATCGCCAAAAAGATAGGAAAGCCCCTCGGGCCCGTGAGCGCGCTGACCAAGAGGCTTTTGGACAGCGGGCAGATAGTCAGGCTGGATCGGGGAAAATACCGGATATTCTCGAAACTGTATGCGCGGTATGTCTCGCAGAGGGGCTAATGCCAACGTTCATATTCGAGTTTTTTCTTGTGTTCTTCCATCCCTTGGAGATATCGCTTATAATCGCCATCGAATTTGCAGAACAGTTCCTCTGCACAGAGGAGGTTTTCCGGGATTGGCCAGTACTCCTTCGGCAGGATATGGTCCATGTTGTTATGCTCCTCGATAGTGGTGTGGGTTTCGTGGCCGGAGAGGGTCCGGGTTTCCTTGCACGCGCGATAGAATCTCATGAATTCGGTCCGCTGAGGTTTGGATAGGAACCTTTGCGGAGGCGGGTATCCCTCAGCAACGAAGCCGCAATAGACGAGCGCCAGGGCCCCAAGGCTCATCAGACCGAGCGCCAAGGAGCGCCTTATCCCCAGGGCTAGCCATGATGTGTTATAACCGGTCTGCATGGTTGCCGGAATCCTTTGCCGGACATAGGTGTCGCGATCCCCCCGCACCCCCGGGACGCGAACCGTTTTTTCTCCAGCGCAATAATCCACAGAACCCGTGCTATGGAATTCGCTCTTGGTCTTCAAGGTGACGAACATGAGCGAGAAGAACCCCTTGCCCCGCGTCAAGGCCGAGAGCATTTCCACATCGTCTTCGGAGAGGCCGAATTGGCCATTCATCCGGATGAACTCCTTCGCCAGGCGGGCGCGCTGCCGGAATGCGAAGTAGGATTTGTCCTGATCGAGGTAATCGTAGAGCGGCGTATGTGCAGAGAAGCGATGAAGAAAGTGCCTGTTTTCCGCTTTTTTGCAGACGCTATTATAGATTGAGTACCTTGTGAACATCCCACCACCTGAAAAACCATTGTTTCAAAGGATTTTTAACCGTATCGTTATGCAAATTATAACAAAATTACGTGCTTATCGACCAATCACTGTTGAAAATACCCTGGAATTCTTCCACAATCTCCGCATCGCGGATGATCACGGAGGCCTCGCGGTTCTCGAATAGGGCCGAGTTGCTCAGGTTGTGCGAACCTACGAGGACCGCCTCCCCGTCTATGATGATGAACTTCGAGTGCGTCAGGTCGAAGATCCGGCCCGCATAGCGGACAGCGAATCCTTTGGCGGCGAGTTCCGAGAACATCTGGGCGTTCTGGCCGCTCAATACCCTTTTCTCGAGGATTATCCTGATTTCGACCCCCCTGGATTTCGCCCGCTCGAGGGCCTCCAAGACGTCGCGGGAGGTGAATACGTAGACCTCGATATCGATGGATCTTTCCGCGCTGTCGATGAATGAGACGACCCGGTCGCCGTCCTCCGGGGAGAACACCGCCTCGATCTCCGGCGGGAAGAGGTACGGCTGGATCATCAGCATCAGGAGCGCTCCTGATCCCAGGCCTGCCGAGAATACGATCCCCCGCTTCATCACCATGAGCGCCGATGCCGGGTATATTAAGGTTCCCGCATCTGCGATGTGGGGATGACCTGATATCCGCCCTGGCAGGAAGGTTCAGAGCCTCAGGAAATAGTCGGAGAGCTTCACGAAATGCGTCGTCGAGGTCCGGTCCAGCTCGATGATCTTCCTCTTCTCGAGGCGGTTCAATGCCATCGCCAGGCTCGACTTGGATATCCCGGTCTTCCTCTCGAGGTCGTTGCGCCGGGATTTGCCTCCGCAGGCGAGCAGGTGGTTGACTATGACCAGGTCGTTCTCGTTGAACGTCTCCATCATCCCCAACTTGCCGCCGGTCATCTCCAGGCTCGGGGGCCTCGGCGGATCGGCGGGCGCCGGGCGTGGCGCAGGCGCCGCGTCTGGGGCTGACGGCTTGATGGCCGCAGGGATGCCGCCCTTCCTCCATGCGACGATCCCTATGACCAGCAAGGAAAATAGCAGGATCGCATAGGTGATGTAATCCGGCTGCTCGACCGGTGCCGGCGCTTGCCCGAGGCTGTAATAGACCGTGGCCGGGCCGGCATCGAGATCAAGGGCCATGCGGGACTCGTCGGACGAGATGCTTTCCGGCTGCGGAGACGCGCCCTCCAATGATGAGAAGGGGGGCAGGTATACCCTGACGTCTGAGCCTTCCGGGGCGGAGAACGCGAGCTTCCATCCAGACCCGGTTTTCGCCGTGAACATGGATGTGGAGAACGAGAATGTCGCAAGGCCGCTGGGGCCGGCATTTATCGTGGCGTTGCCGCCTTCCAAGGAGTATGAGCCGCCGACCATCCTTATGCTGGATGCGTCTTGAGGCAGGGCCACGACGACCGCGTCCCCGCCCTCGAGGGAGATGGTCACCGAAGCGGACCCTGAGCGGTCGATGTCCACGGCATAGAAGTAGGAGGCGGAGCTGGCGGATAGCAGGATCAGGATGGATATCAAGGCCTTGTTCATGATGGTTCACGCTTGTTCGTGGATATTCCTGGAATGGCATTTATGCCGTTCATGTATTTATTGGTTCGGCTTCCGGCCATTCGCCGGGGTTGGAGGAATATCCTATGAACAAGATTATGATATTGGTGCTCGCTTTGGGGCTCCTTGCGGTGCCTGCCTTCGCGCAGGGATCCATAGATGAGAACCTGAGCGGCGTGGAGACAGTAGTGGATGAAGGCGCGGCCCCGGAAGAGGGCCTGGTCGGCTCTACTGAGACTGTCGAAGTGAACGAGAGCGAGGTCGGCGCTGTGCCGGGCGACTGGAACTACGGCTTCAAGAGGTTCTTCGAGAACGTGGACAAGTTCTTCACGTTCGACAAGTCCGAGAGCGCGAGGAAGCACGCCGAATACGGGCTTATGAGGGCCAAGGAAGCCCATGTCATGTCCGGAAAGGCGCAGAAGCTGATGGCCGAGGGCAAGGACGCCGATGCCGCACTCGACGCGGTCGAGGACCTGGCGCAAGAGCAGAACGAAGAGCTCCAAGCCGCAGAGGCGGACCTCGAGGCGGCCGTCGAGGACGGGAGCGCCAACGAGACCGAGGTCGAAGCGGTGCAGAACCAGACCCGCAACAGCATAATGGTGCTCCAGAGGGTGTATGAGAAGGCGCCTGAAGCTGCGAAGGACGGCCTTCTTCAAGCGCTGAACAACTCGATAAGCAACTACGAGAGGCATGTCGAGAAGGTGCAGGCCAAAGAGCAGGAAAGGGAGCGTGAACGCGAGGGAAACGAAACCGTCTCCGGTAACGAGACCGAAACCGAGGGCGATGGCAAAGGCGGAAACGGAAAGCAGGGCGCTGGCGGCGGTGAGGCAGACGAAGCCGATGACGCCGAAGAAGACGTCGACGAGGCGGAAACCGAAGACGAAGAAGAGGACGCCTTGGATGATGCCAACGAGACGGATGACGGAACCGGAAAAGGCAAGGGCAAAGGCGGCAACGTCACCGAGGCCGATGAGGAAGACGGCTGAAGCCGCCCCTCTTTTTTCCTTTATTTTTCTTTGTTCTCCCTCCGGCGGATGAGGACTGCTTTCGTTCCCACCCACAGCCTTGGCTGGCGCGGAAAGAAGCGCCGTCCAAAGCCGGGGGGTTGAGCCCCTTTTTAAAAAATTATTAGCTGTCAGAACTCAAGATCCGATGGCGATCGCCATCAGCTCCCGAGTTCTTCCTCGCGTTGCTCGTCAGAACTCAAGATCGTCTTCACAGGGTTTCCCCTCAGAGGTATTGCATGTTCATCATCCGGCATTATTGACGCAGGAACAGAATTAAACGTTATTGGTTGTCGGAAAACCTCACGAAGTTTTCAGACAGCAAGAACGTCAAAACGTTCTTGCGTCCATTGAATGGATCGCCATTCAATCGGAAATTTTATCGTAAGCGGAGCATAAGGAAAATTTCGGTCAGAGTGATTGCTTCCTCATCAGGCTTTCGCCCTCGGCCTGTCAAACTCTCATCATCCCGGACCTGAATAGGCCTGAGGAGGTTAAAAAAGAATGAGCAGATCGGAAAATCAGAAAATGATAGGGAAAAGAAAAAAGATCAGAGGTTCACTTTCAGGCCGAGCTCCTTCTTGAGCTCCCTGTAGCGGTTCCTTATCGTGACTTCGGTCACGCCGGCGACGTCTGCGACCTCTTTCTGGGTCTTCTTCTCGCCGTGCATCGCGCTGGCGATGTATAATGCCGCAGCCGCGACGCCCGTCGGGCCCCTGCCTGAGATCAATCCCTTCCGGAGGGCCTTGCGGATCAGCTTGACCGCCTCCTCCTGGACCTCTCCGCCGAGCTTCAATGCTGTCGCGAATTTCGGCACATACTGCGCCGGGTCGGTCAAAGGCACGTCCACCTTCAGCTCGGTCTTGAGGAACCTATAGGCCCGGCCGATCTCCTTCTTCTCGATGCCTGAAGCCCTGGATATCTCATCAAGGGTCCTCGGGATGCCTTGGAGCCTGCAGATCGCATATATGACCGCGGCTACCACGCTCTCGATGAGCCTGCCGCGTATGAGCTCTTCCTTGACCGCCCGCCTATAGAGCAGGGCAGCGCTCTCCTTGATGTTCTCGGGGAGCCCGAGGGAGGATGCGACACGGTCCAATTCGGCGAGCGCGATCACCAGGTTCCTCTCCATCGAGGTGGCGATAGACACCCTCTTGTGCCATTTCCTCATGCGGTACAATTGGGCCTGCTTCTTCGGGCTGATCTTGCCCCCGCGGATATCCCGGTTGTACTGGTCTATCTCGGTGACAAGGCCCTTGTTCGGCCTCATGTATTTTATCGGGGCTCCTCCGCGGGCCTTCTTCTCCTTCTGCTCGGCGTCGAAGGCGCGCCATTCGGGGCCCATGTCATGTATGTTCTCGGCGATGATAAGCCCGCAGCTGGAGCAGAGAAGCTCCCCGCGTTCATAATCCCTGACGACCCTTTTGCTCTTGCATTCCGGACATTTAGTAGCGGTAGCGCCCATAGAAAGCCTCCAAGTTCATAGTAACATTTTTAAAAGTTGCACAAAAATTATGAGCCCATGTATTTATATATTTTTCGGTCAGGTCCGCCAAAAAGACCGACGAGGACGGCCGGAGGCATGGGCCTGGAAGCGCCGCCGAGAAGGGATAAAAAGCTAGCGGGGCTAGGGGGATTGTGATAAGATGGTAGCCGGACTCGTCCCGCCGCAGGAGCAGAAGAGGATTTTCGAGAAACTGCTGGAATACTACAAAGCCCTCTATCCAGGCGTCTCTTTCTCCAAGGAGGAGAAGGAGCTAGACCATAAGGGGATCGGCGACCTGTATTACACCTTCGCCGGGGAGGAGGCCGAAGCCACAGCCCGGGAGAAGATGCGGATGATCAATTCAGCGATAGGCGAGGGCTACGACACGCCCATCATCGTCCTCCAGGCGAAGAAGAGGATGATCCTTTTGGACGGCCACCGAAGGGCGAGGGTCGCTTTCTCCCAGGGGATGGCCTGGAAGGCGCTCATCATCATCCCGAGCAAGGACGTCAAATTCGGGATAGAGGATATGGTGATGGGAAAGATAAAGGACTTATACGGGAAGTAGGCCCCTTATTCTGTCTTGTCAGGAAGGAGCCCGAGCTTCTTGACGACTATATAGGAACCGGCCGTGGAGACCACCATGGATATCACCAGGAACGCCACGTACCACCCCTGGTCCGCCGGCGTGAGGGCGAACGCCCCGCTGCTCATCACGGTCGCTATGGTGTTCGGGACGAGGAACGCCGTGCCCACGACGGTCAGGTATGCCACGACGAGGGCGAGCTTGTTGTTGAGTATCTGGAGCTGGTTGTTGTAGATGCTCTGCATCACTTCGAGCCCGCTCGCCAGGACCTCGCTCATGTGCTCGGCCAGGCCTATCTGGTTGTTGACCTCCACGACCAGGCCGCCAAGCCTCTGGAGTATCTTGGGGTCGTCTGTGAGCAGCTCCGGGTCGCCGTAGCGCACCGTGTTGAGCACATCCACGGTCTCCCAAAGCGCGTTCAGGTATGTGATGAGCGCGTGCTTCATCATGTGGATGTCCTTTCCCATCTCCTCGCGGGGCGTCTTCACGTCCGAGAGCTTCGCGCTGATCTTATCCGAGTTCTCCTCGATCTCGCGGAGGTGGTCGAAGTTCCTCGCGTTGTTCTCGTCGATGATCCGGATGAATATGAGGGTGATCTTGTCGGCCGCGAGCATGGTGGGCTTGATCTTCCTCATGAATATCTTGGCATAGCGCCTGAGCCTGAAATAGCGCTTGACCGTGGTCGTGTGGATCGTCGCCACCAGGCCCGGCTTCATGAGCAGGAGGAGGTATTCAACCTTGACATTGAAGCCGTCCACCAGGATGGATGGGACGAGCATGCCCATCTCGTTGTCCATGTCCTCATAGCCGGCATGCTCGGATTTCAGCAGCGTCGAAATCAGGGTTTCGCTGAAGCCCAATTCGGATGCGATGACGGGGCCGTCCCTTTGGAGATCATCGATGATATAGTCCACCCAGGCCACAGAGCAGGAGCCGATCTTCGAGACGAAGTCCTTGACATCCCTCGATTCGGACTCGGCTGTCGTGCCGTCCTTCAATTGGGCGACGCAGAACCCCTTCTCCTCGAGCGAGAGGATGACCTTGTCTTCGCCGTGCTTGGAGCGTATCTTCTTGATCAGGTTCTTGTCGAGAGGCATCCTTTCACCCCGGATCTGGGCAGATATCGTTGAGACTGCCGCTCCGGATGTTTAAAAATGTTTGTGCGGGGGATATGCCCTTCAGCGGCCCTTTGCGAGGGGGAAGCGCTTCTCGTTCTCTTCGAGGACCGCTATCCCGGGAAGCTCCTGCCCGCAGAGGTACTCGATGAGCGCTTTGCCCGATAGGCTGACATAGTTGAAGTGCTTCCGGTCGATATCGAAGCGCTCGATCGCTGATAGCGTGTGCCCCCCGCCGAGGAGAGAGAACGCATCCGAACGCGCGACCGCCTCTAAGAGCGCTTTTGTGCCTTTGCCGAAATCGTCGAGCTCATAGACGCCCGCCGGGCCGTTCATCACGATGAAATGCGAGTTGTTGATTATCTCGACATACCTCTCGATGGTCTTCTCGCCGATGTCCCAAATCTCGCCCTTTTTGATGCCCTCAGCCGGAGCCTCCTCCCTCTTCATCTCTATCGAGAGGCCGACATCCACCGGCAGGACTATCTTGCCGTCATAGTCATCCAGCAGCTTCTTGGCTTCCGGCACCTTCAGATCGAGCTTCGAGTCTTTTAGGAATGATATCGAATCCCCTATCCTGCATCCGCTCGCATGGAGCAGCAGCACGGACAGGGCCCCGCCGACCAGGACTTCCCTCGCCCGGCCTTCGGAGAGCCATTTCTTCATCACGGCGAAGGAATCCTCGACTTTCGACCCGCCGAAAATGAATGTGACATCCTTCCCGTGCCTGACCTTGTCGACCGCCTCGAGCTCGCCGGAGAGGATGTCTCCTGCGAAGCAGGGGATGCGCTCGGCGAAGCCCACCACGCTCGAGTGCTTCCTGTGCGCGACGGAGAGCGCGTCGAGGACGAAATAGTCCGCGAGCGGGGCGAGGTGGTGCACGATCTCCCCGCACCCGTCAGGGTGCTCGGTCTCGCAGCGCAATTTGCGGACATTGTCCAATACGAGTATCTGCCCGTCTTTGAGCGATTTTATGGCCGATAGCGCCGTCTCGCCGACGACCGCATCCACATAGACGACGTCCCGTCCGGTGATCCGGTGCAGCGCCCTGGCGTGCTGCTCGAGCCCGATGAAGTCGTCCCGCCCCCGCCTTCCCTGGTGCGACAGCACGACCACCTTGGCCCCGCGGTCGCTCAGCCTCTTTATGGATTCGGCATGCGCCCTGATGCGCGTCTCGCCCATGAGCTTCCCGTCTTTGACCGGGCAGTTGAGGTCCACCCTCAGCAGTATGGTCTTCCCGCGGACGCCATGATCAGCTATCCTTCTCATCAGCCTCACTTCTCTTCTTCCAGCCGTCCTTGGAGGGACATTTGGGATCTATGCACATGGAATATCGCGTCCTGGCTTTTTTAACGTGTATTGTCGGCTTCCCGCATGTCGGGCAGGGCTTCCCCCCGGGAGTGATGAACGATTTGGGCGGAAGGGGGTATGCGTTCCTGCAGTTCGGGTATCCGGAGCACCCGATGAACTGCCTCCCGTCCCTCATCCGTATTATGCGGAGCTGGCTTGCGCACTTGTCGCAGGGGCCGAGCAGGCTCTCGCGCTCCTGCGATATCTTGAGCGCCTCGACCAGGTCCGCGCCGATCTTCTCCTCGCTGCCCTTCCATTTGTCCAGGATCTGGGTGAGGATCTCCTTGCTCTCTTTTAGGACCACGTCCTTGTCCAGCTTGCCTTCGGCTATCTGCTCCATCTCGTCCTCCATCTTCCTGGTGAGGTTCTCGTCGAGTATCTCCGGGGCGTATTTCCGGAGGACGTCGCACACCTTGAGGCCGAAGTCGCTGACCTCTATGGATTTGGCCCCGCCGGCATAGCCGCGCTTGAGCAGGGTATCGACTATGACGGAGCGCGTGGCCTTTGTGCCCAGGTGGCGCTTCTCGAGTTCGGATACGATGGACGCCTGGGTATACCTCTTCGGGGGCTTGGTCTCCTTCTTCGCCTTCTTCTTGCCTTTGATCGGAACGGATTCGCCCTGAGTGAATTTGGGGAGCTCGACATCCTCGGATGTGTAGTATTTCCCGTAGAACTCGGTCCATCCCTTCTCGACCAGAAGGCTTCCCGAGGCTGCATATATCTCCCCGCAGTCCACTTCGACGCGGCTCCTCGCCCTCTTTGCAGGGGGGGCGAAGGATGATAGGAAGCGGCGGACGATCAGGTCATATAGGTTCTTGTCCTGCGCCTGCAGGTGTCCGGGGGCCTGGCCGGTCGGGTGGATGGCCGGGTGCGCCGGATCCTCCTTCTTGCCCTGCATCGGCTTGAGCCAGCGGTTCTCGGTGATCTTCTTGACCAATGCCGAATAATCGTGGTTCTTGCCCAGCGCCGTCAATATGGGCTGGAGCTTGATAGAGGGCGGGATCTGCTGGGACGATGTCCTTGGATATGTTATCAGCGATGCTTCGTACAGGTTCTGGGCGATGTCCAATGTCCGGGACGGCGGATAGCCGAAAAGCCGGTATGCCTCCACCTGCAGGCTGGTAAGGTCGAAGTTCGGCTGCGGGGGGACCTCCTGCTCCTTCATCTCCACCGACTTCACCGCGCCGCTGTCCTTCGTCTTTGAGAGCGCCTCGTCGGCCTTGCCCTCCTCGAGGAAGCGGGATGTCTTGTGCATGAACTCCACGTCCTTGATGACGACCGTCAGTTCCCAGTAGGGGGTGGGGACGAAGGCGCGGATGTCTTTTTCCAGATCCGATAGGAGCATGAGGCCGGGGCCTTGGACGCGCCCGATCGACATCACCCTGTAGCGGTGCGCCTTGTGCAGGGCCCCCATCAGGGCCCGGCTCAGGTTGATGCCGTAGTACCAGTCCACGATGTGCCTCGTCTCTCCGGCGAACGCGTTGTTGTAGTCGAAATCGGTCCTCTGCTCGTACGCCTCAACCAGGTCTTCCTTGGTGAGGGCTGAGAACTTCATCCTCCTGCCCTCGCGTATCGTGGTCGCGAAGCGGAAGACGTTGTAGGCGATCGTGGAGCCTTCGATATCATAGTCGCAGGCGGAGACGAAGGTGTCCGCCTTCTTGCCGAGCTTCATCAGGAGCTCGACGTACCCTTTGGTGTATGCCGACTCCTTGGACACCGTATATGAGGGCACCCATTCGATGTCGAAAACAGGGTAGCTCCGCGATTTCTCGCGCTCGACCAAGGTATACACGTGGCCGACAGCCGGGGCTATCATTATCTCCCTGCCGTCCCTGGTCGCCTCATAGTATGAGACGCCGTTATGGGCCTTCTTCTCGACATTATCGCCTATCGCCATGGCGATTTTTTCGGCTACCCGTGGTTTTTCTGCGACGATTAGTTCCATAAGAATCTGATTTATCGGTTGAAATCGCAAAATATAATAATGTGAGTGCGCCGGGATGTGCCCTTTGTTGCGCTCCCGGATCCTTGCGCGCGGCCGCCCTTTTCAGTCGTAGCGGAGCGCTTCGACCGGGTCCATCCTGGCCGCGCGATATGCAGGGATGAATCCCGCAGCGACGCCTGTGCCTATCGAGAAGATGAAGACGAAGGCGACTATCCGCAGGCGAAGGAAATAGGGGACTGCGAAAAGGTCCTCCAGGACCTCGAGGAGGCCGTAGCCCAGCACGAGCCCGATGACCCCCCCGGCCAGGCCGATCATCGCGCTCTCAGAGAGGAACAGGAGCAGGATGTCGGACCTTGTCGCTCCGACCGCCTTGAGGATGCCGATCTCGCGCACGCGCTCCAGGACGTTGGCGAACATCGTATTCGCGATGCCGATGGCGCCCACCACGGACGCGATCATGGTCACCGCGGCGAGCACCAGCTGCACGGAAAGGAGGATGGTCCCGACGATCTCGGAGATCTGGGCGGATGTGATGACCGAGAAGTCCTTGTCCTCGACCCGGAGGCGGTGGTTCGATGCGAGCTTGCGCTCGATTGTGTCTTTTATCTCATCTGCGTCGAATCCCTCGTCCACCTGGATCATGATGGCCCCCACTTCGTCATCGAGGAGCTGCCCGTGGAACATGTCCCTGGCATCCTCGAAGGGGACATAGACCGACGAGTCGTCCTGCGCCGACATGGATGTGCCGATCTTCTTCTGGATCCCCACCACGCGGTAGCTTTTTCCGTTGATCAGGACGACGCTCCCCACCTGCACGGGGTCTTTTCCGAAGTAGTCCGTAGCCGCATCGGCCGCGAAGAACGCGACGCCGCGCTCGTTGTCCTTGAACTCCCGCCCGCTCTCTATCTGGATGTAATCCGCGTACATGTCGAACATGTCCCGGTCCGCGCCGAAGATGGTGGCCGTGATGTTCTTCCCCTTGAAAGCCATGGTCGCCCGGCCGTAGACGATGCGGGCGACGCTTTTGACGCCCGGGATGTTCTTGATGTCATCCACATCCGCCTCCCGCAGCTTCCCGCTGGTCTGCATCATGCTTGCGCTCCCGCCCGAGAACGCCTCTTCTATGCTCGCGATAGGGTAGACGAACATCTGGTCGGCCCCGAAAGCCGAGACCTGCTTCTCGATGTCCCGGTTGAAGCCTTCGCTCACGGATAGGATGACCACGATGGCTATCACCCCGATCACCATCCCGAGTATCGTGAGCCAGCTCCGCAGGCTCCTCCGGATGAGGTTGTTGACCGAATACGCGAACGCTTCCTTCAGGTCCATCTACTCATACCTCAAAGCCTCTATCGGGTCTATCTTGGCGGCGTCGATCGCCGGCAGCGTGCCGGAGATCAGGCCGAGCGAGATAGAGAACGCGATCGAGCCTGCGATGACGAAGGGATCATAGACGAATGTTATATCGAAGAGCGTGATGAGGAATCCCAGGCCGACCGCGGTGGCGAGGCCTATCAGGCCCCCGGCCAGGCCGATCATCGCGCTTTCGACCACGAAAAGGTTCCGGATCTGCTCGGTGGTCGCGCCGAGTGCCTTCATGGTGCCGATCTCGCGCCTCCGCTCGAGCACGCTCATGAACATGGTATTCGAGATGCCTATGCCCCCGACGATCAGTGAGATGGAGGCTATGGCGCCCAAAAACAATGTCAGCAGGTCCAGGACGCCGGTCATGCGGTCGTTTATGAACCTCGGGCTGATTATCGAAAAATCCTTGTCATCCTCGGTGACGCGGTGCGAGGAGAGCATGATGTCGTTGACCTCCTCTTCGGCCGCGATGATGTCGGTCCCCTCCTTCATCGTCAGGTAGATGGCTGAGATCTCGCCATCGAGAAGCGAATCGTTGAAAAGGTCCCGGGCGTCATCGATAGATATGAATATCACGGTGTCT
The DNA here is from genome assembly GCA_043803165.1 of Microcaldota archaeon. Classification (GTDB taxonomy): domain Archaea; phylum Micrarchaeota; class Micrarchaeia; order Anstonellales; family Bilamarchaeaceae; genus Bilamarchaeum. Next base: position 13,762 of record JAZDKI010000024.1, on the reverse strand, counting down.
ATCGGGGCGAACGAGTTGCCCGTCGGCTTGAGGACTCCGATCACCTTGAACCTCTCGCCTGAAAGGTAGAGGTTTGACTGCGTCCTCACATCCTCATCGAAGCTTTCGGCGATATCCGCGCCTATCCCGGCCACGCCCCGGTCGCTGGACTCTATGAAGCGGCCGGATTCGATCTCGACCGGGACCGAATCGTCGAATACGTCGGCCTCTATGCCATAGATGCTTGAGCCTATCGACTCGTCCTTGAAGCTCACCGTGGTCTGGCCCATGATTATCTTCGTGATGCTCCTGACCTCGGGCATCTGGCTTACCCTCTCGAAATCCTTGTCGAAAAGCTTGCCCCGGGTGGGCATGAACGAGGCGCCGGGCGTCGCCGCGCCTCCGCTCCGGGCGGGGGTTATGACCATCGTCCTTGGGCCGAAGTCTTCCAGCTGCTCCAGGACATCCTCCTTGAGGCCCTGCACCAGGCCGACAAGAAGTATGACCGAGGCTATGCCGACGACTATGCCGAGCACCGTGAGGATGGATCGCGTCTTATGGTGCTGGAGGTAGTCGAGGCAATACAGCGTCATCTCCGCCAGGTCCATCATGCGGCGGCCTTCCTCCTGAACTTGAAGTGCCAGACCGCCACCGCGAGCGCCAGCACGATCAGTATCAGCGGGAGCGGGTTGTCCGAGCTCGCTGCCGGGGAGTATACGCTGATGTCCTGGGACACTTCCCTCTGGATCATCTCGCCGGACTGGTCGCGGTAGCTCACGATCACCTTCACGGGGTAGTTCCCTTCCACGCTCGCATTCGCGCGCATCTGGAACTGCACGGTCGAGAAGTCGTCCGTCTGCAGGCCTCCGATGTACTGCCGGTCGGATATGTCCAAGGACCGGAGCGCAGGGGATTCGATCCGCACATCCACGTTCTGGATGCTGTATGAGCCCAGATTAGAGACCAGGACCGAGATGGTGTGGTCGGATCCGATCGTCAGGGGAAGGGGCTTGGCCTCCAGATACACGCCCACATCGGCATCGGACGTTATCGTGAGCGGGATCTGCTTGGCCTCCTCTTTCTGGACGTCTTTCTCTATCCAGGAGACCTCGCATGCGACCTGGTTGACCCCAGGGGGGAGCTCCACGAAGGAGGCGACCGATGCGGTGGCCGTCTGCCCTGGGGCGAGGTCCCCGAATTTCAGCTCCCCGGAATCCTTGATCCGGACCGATGTGTCCGTGAATGAAAGGCGGACGTCTTTTAGCTCCTCTGGCCCGTCGTTGCGGATAGAGAGGGTGAGCGTGCTGTCCCTCTTGGTGATGATCTCGCTCTGCTGGATGAATGACAGATCGAGCTTCTCGTTGCGGACGGTCATGCGGAGCACGATATCATCGGAGTGGGAGGCGCCGATCTCGTCTCCATAGTCCATCAGGAAATGGACATCGGTCGGACCATCAGTGGCACTGCGCGAGTCTAAGGTCATCTTGACAGGAGTGCTCTCGCCGCTGCCGATGGATGGTACGAATATCTGGTCAACGCCATACAAGGCGATAAGCGAGCTCGAAGTCCCGATTGACATCGATCCGGTAGAACCGCTCCCATTGGTTGTTGATGATGCTGCAGAGACAGAGAGAGCTTCTGAAGCTGAAGGCATCCGTATCCTAATGTTTGACGCTTTTCCACCATTGTTGGTGATCGTTAGGATTACTTGATCTATCCCACCAATGCTCTGCTTGTCGCTGCTCACCGAGAGTATCGGCGTGTTCACGACGGTGACAGGAATCGACACGATATTGGTGGTCGCCGCGGACTGGCCACCTCCTCCTTCGCTCTTGTATCCTTGGAATATGACGTTCATCAGGTAGATCCCAGGCTTCGCGTCTTCCTTCACGCGGAAGGGTATCGATACTATGGCGCTTCCCCCGGCGTCTATATCGGCCATCTGCGGCGCACTGGTCACCAACAGCTCCGGAGGACTATTTATCGTCATCGTTATCGATGTCACCCGCTCGGCTCCTGCCGGATTCGACACGCTCACCGTGACGACACCCGGCTCACCCGGCTTGAACGAATCCTTCGTCACCGTGAACTGGTCCACGGAAAGCCCGGCGAAGCATATGCCGAGCGCCAACAACGCCATAAACAATATCCTCAGTTTCATCATCCACACCTTCTCTATCGATAAATGCTCGTCCTCATCACTTCTCTATCGCTCCGTCCTTTATCCTCACGACGCGGTCCGTATCTTTCGTGATGTACTGGTCGTGCGTGATTATGACCACTGTCTTGCCCTCCTCATGGAGGTTGTGCAGCAGCATGAGTATCTCATGGCCGGTCTTGGAATCCAGGTTGCCGGTCGGCTCGTCTGCCAATATCAGCTCCGGCTCGTTGACGAGCGCCCTCGCTATCGCGACGCGCTGCCTTTGCCCTCCTGAGAGCTCGTTGGGGTGATGATCCAGCCTGTCCCCCAGGCCGACCTGGCGGAGCAGGGCGGCTGCCTTCTCGCGCCTCCCCTTGCATCTGCCCCGGCAAAGCATGAGCGGGAGCTCCACGTTCTCCAATGCTGTGAGCGATGGTATCAGGTTGAAAGTCTGGAATACGAAGCCTATCTTGATGCCCCTCACGCGGGCCTGCTCGTCCTCGCTCATCCGGCTGGTCTCGATGCCGTCGATGTAGCGCTTCCCCGAGGTCGGAGAGTCCAGGAGGCCCATGATGTGCAGCAGGGTGGACTTGCCCGAGCCGCTGGGACCGAGGATGGAGACGAACTCGCCCTTCTTTATGACGAGATCCAGGCCCCGGAGGGCGTCCACCGTGATGCCTTGGCCCATCTTGTAGCTTTTCCAGATCCTGTCAAGGCGCAATACCTCGTCCTTCATCCGACCATCTCGCGCAAAAACCGCCGTTTCAATGGGTTCTGCCTCATAAACGCCTTAGCGTCTTTTAATGCCTGCCTTCCCCGCTCCGATATGTGGTAGACCTTGCGGGGGCGCCTGCCATGCATCTCGTTCTCCGCCCGTATGAAGCCCTTGGCGGTCAGCTCTTTTAGGAGGGGATACAGGCGGCTGGCTTCCACCATGTGGCCGCTCTGGTCGCAGCGGATCTTCTTCATTATCTCGTAGCCGTGCGACGGCTCCTTGGATATCGCCCAGAGCACGAATGTCGAGAAGGCGTGGCTCAGCATGGCCTTCATGAAGTCTTTTTTGGCGGCGGCGCGCGTCTTTTTTTCCACATATGTATATTTTTGTATATATTTATAAATCTACATATGCACGATGGCCGGATCGGGCCTGCGGGCGCGGTTTTTTAATCTGTTCCGGATGCAGATACGTCCATGGCTCCTTATGATGTCAAGGACATGGGATTAGCTGGGCAGGGGATGCTCAACATCGAGTTCGCCGAGCGCAATATGCCCCTGATGATGAGGATAAAGGAGAGGGTGAAGAAAGAGCTTCCTTTCAAGGGCATGACGATAGGCCTTGCCCTCCATGTCACGAAGGAGACGGCCGTGCTCGTCCGGACCCTTGTCGCAGGAGGCGCGCAGGTCGCGATAGCCAGCTGCAACCCGCTTTCGACGCAGGACGATGTCGCCGCTGCGCTAGCCAAAGACGGCATCGCGGTCTTCGCCAAAAAAGGCGAGAGCAAGGAGGAATACTACAGTTATATAGAGGAAGTGATCTCCAGGAGCCCGGACCTCACGATAGACGACGGCTGCGACCTTGTGAGCGCCCTGCACACCAAGCACCCGGACAAGCTGGCCAGGGTCATCGGGGCATGCGAGGAGACGACCACAGGCGTGATCAGGCTCCGCGCGATGGAAGCCGACAAGGCCCTCAAATGCCCGGTGATCGCGGTCAATGACAACAAGACCAAGCATATGCTCGACAATTATTACGGGACAGGGCAGTCGAGCATAGATGGCATCCTGAGGGCTACGAACACCCTTATCGCAGGAAAGATTTTCGTGGTCTGCGGATATGGCGACTGTGGAAAGGGCGTAGCCCAAAGAGCGAAGGGGATGGGAGCGAATGTGGTGGTGACCGAAGTCCATCCGTTCCGGGCGCTCCAGGCGACATTGGACGGCTTCCGGGTCATGCCGATGATGGAAGCCGCTGCGATAGGGGATATCTTCCTCACAGTGACCGGGGGCAAGCACGCCATAAACTTCGAGCATATGAAAAAGATGAAGGATGGGGCGATACTCGCGAATTCCGGGCATTTCGATATCGAGATCGATGTCGAAGGGCTGAACAAGACCGGGACGAAGAGGAAGATCAGGCCGTTCTTGGACGAGTATACGATCGGGGGACGGAAGGTGTACCTGTGCGGAGAGGGCCGCCTGGTGAACCTGGCCGCTGCCGAAGGCCACCCGAGCGAGGTGATGGCCACCTCCTTCGCAGGGCAGACGATGGCCTGCGAGTACCTTGTGAAGAACAAGGGGAAACTCAAGCCCGGGGTCATCAAGCTCCCTGAAGAGATCGATGACCGGATAGCGAGCCTCCAGCTCGAGGCGATGGGGGTCAGGAAGGACACCCTGACAAAAGAGCAGGACAAGTACCTCCATTCCTGGCAAGAGGGGACTTAGGTCTTCCTTCGGCATCTCATGTCTTCTTCGATTTCTTAGGCATTCTTTCCTTCTAAGTATAGACTAGTGCCGGAGCGGACGCCGTATCGGCTAAAGCTCGCTCCGGCGGCATCCACCGGGAGTTTTGGGCAAAAACTTCAAGAACCCCGGAGCGAGTATGAGAGAATGCCGAGCCCGCTCCGGGACTAGCCGGTAATAAGAAGGAGAGAACACTTGAGACACCGGAGAAGGGCGCCAGATGGCTACCTTAAAAACCATTCCGTCGTTATTCATCCCATGAGCCCCCAGGATGACTACGATTCTCTGCTCGACAACATCTACAAGAAGCTCCCCGAGAAGTCCCAGGGCACCGGCGAGCGCTTCGAGATGCCGCGTTTCGAGTTCTTCACGGAAGGCAACAAGACGATAATCAAGAACTACAAGGCCGTGATAGACAAGATCCGGAGGGACCCGGCATTCCTCTCCAAGTACCTTTCCAAGGAGCTCGCCGTCCCAGTCGAGAATCAGGGCGAGAGGCTTATCCTGCAGAGGAAATTGATCGGCGACATGGTGAATAAGAAGCTCGAGGATTTCATCAACAAATACGTGATATGCAAGGAGTGCAACAGGCCGGACACCCACATCGAGGATCTCGGCCACAGGAACCGAACCCTGATCTGCGAGGCATGCGGGGCGAGGAAAGCGATACGTTAGCGATGATGTTTTAGGCCGCCTTCGACACTGAAGGCGGACGGTGATATGTTGGCTTTTGGACATTTTGGCGGAAAGAAACCCGGAAGCGGAGCGCCTCCGCTCAGCAAGGAAGAGGAGAGGAGAAGGCTCAGGTTCCCCCGCGAAGGGGAGGTGCTGGGCATCGTGCTCGGCCTTATGGGCGGCTCCAGGATGAAGGTCGCCTGCAAGGACGGCAAGGAGCGCATGTGCAGGATCCCGGGCAAATTGAAGAACAAGATATGGGTCAAGGAAGGCGACGTTGTGATCGTCAGGCCGTTCCAGATCCAGGGCGACTCCAAGGGCGACGTCATCTGGCGCTATTTCCCGCTCCAGGCGAGGATACTCAAGGAAGAAGGCCACATCTGATTCCATGGCACGGAGCGTCACCAAGAGGAAAAAGCCCCTCAAAGAGGACTACCAGCTCAAGGAGCGCTTCAAGATAGAGAGCGAGGTCTTCGACCGGAAGACCCTGCTCGTCTTATCCAGGCTCATGAAGAAAGGCGTCCTCCAGACAGTGGACTACCCGGTCTCGACAGGGAAAGAGGCCAACCTATTCCGCGCGACCACGCCGGAAGGGACCTATGTCGCGGTCAAGATATACAAGATGGAAACTGCCCCGTTTTTCAGGAAGGAACTGTATCTGGAGGCCGACCCCCGTTTCGAGAAGATCAAGCACGGGCCCGAGGACATCGTCCGCGCCTTCGCGAGGAAGGAGTTCAAGAACCTCGAGATCTGCGAGCGGGCCGGAGTGCACGCCCCGAAACCCCTGTTCCTGATCGACCACGTGGTCGTCATGGATTTTTTAGGGGAGGGGGAGCTGCCCTACCCGACGATGGACATGGTCGGGCCACTTCACGGGGAGAAAGACCTGGATTCCATATTGGAGGACCTCCGGAAGATGTACAAGGCCGGCCTCGTCCATGCGGATCTCAGCGAATACAACATCATGATGGGCGATGTGCCTTACTTGATCGATTTCGGCCAGGGCGTGATAACCAGGCACCCGAACGCCGAGAGGTTTCTCGAGCGGGATGTCGGGATCATCCTCAAGTATTTCCGTAAAAGAGGGTTCGCAAGGGATATCGATGCTGTATTGAAAATCATACGGGGATAAGATGGCGATATTTTATGAGAGGGTGGAGACCGAAGAAAAGACCACGATCAGGTTCAGGTTTTTCGTCTTGAGATTCATAATCCATCTTCTCGCCATTGGCGGGATAATCGCCATGGGTCTTTTCAATGATGTGTGCTGCTCTACGATGGTCGCGATCCCTGGGATAGCCATGGTCGTGGTATACCACTTTGGGACCAGAGAGGCGTTTTCCGAGATATCCGCAGCGAAAAAAGATGGAAAGGTCAAGGTGTCTGGAAGCCGTTTTTTCCCCTGGGATCCGATGATTTTCGAGATAACCAAGGCGAAGTGAGGCTCATGCTGCGGCTTTGAGGAAGATGCCTACCCCCATCGCAGCGAGGATGAATCCGACCTTGCAGGAATAATGCTCGCCGTCCGTGGTGTCCGGGCCCTGGGGCCTCGCCGCCCAGACCGCCGCCTCGCAGTCGCTCAGGCAGGTGTCGAAGCCTTCCTTCGGATGCTTGCAGTCGTCGAAATCGTCATCCCAGCTCCCGCTGAATGTCCGGCAGCAGGTGTGTTCGCAGTCTGAGGCTGAAAATGCCAGCGTAGCGAAAGCTGATATCAGCAAAAGAAGGAGGAAAATCCGCATGCCTAGCCCCTTCTATAGGCATATGCGCCGAAGCCGATCGCAGCGAGTATGAACGCCGAGCCGCAGCAGGAGGCGCTCCCCCCGACATAGCCCTCGCACTCGCTGTTCATGCAGTCGTAGTATGAGCTGTCTGGAGAATCGCATGATTCATAATCCGGATCCCAGGAGCCTCCTGCATTTTCGCAGCAGCTCTGCTCGCACCATGTCTGGGCGAACGCCAGGGGCATCGCCGCCAAAACCAATAAAGCCAATATCGCGTTTTTCATAATTTCACCTTATGATCTTCACATCCTCTCCGGGCAGCTGATCCCGATCAGGTCGAGCGCGTTGCGCAGCACAGTAGCCGAGGCGAGGGTTATCGCCAGCCGGGACCGCCTAGTCTTCTCGTCCTCGGCGCTCAGCACCGGCGATGTCGTGTAGAAGGAGCTGAAGTCCGCCGCGGCCTCTATCGCATACTGCGTTATTTGGTGCGGCGCGCGCTCCTTCGATGACCTTCCGACGATGTCGCGGAACTGCGCGAGCTTCCTAAGGAGTTTCTTCTCCCACTCGTTGTACTCCACGGCCTCCGCCTTGGGCTTCTCCTTGGCTTTGCCCAATATGCCGTTCGTACGGACATAGGCGTACTGGAGGTATGGGCCGGAATCCCCGTCCATATTCAGGGCGTCTTCCCACCTGAAGAGTATCCTTTTCTCAGAGCCTGTCCGGAGGAAGGAGAACTTTATCGCCGCCACGCCGACAGCCTTCGCGATCTGCGCCTTCTCCTCCGGATCGACATCGAGCTTTATCTTCTCCATCACGCGGGTCTTGGCTTCGGCCAAAAGGTCGTCGGCCGTATAGCCCACCCAGGTGCCTTTCCTTCCCGAGAACTTCCCTTCCGGAAGGTCCACGGCCTCGTAGGCCAGATGGTGCAGGTTCGCCCCTTCGCCCGAATAGCCGAGCCTGCGCAAAACCTCGACGATGACCCTCTGGGGGTATTTCTGCTCGGAGCCGATCACGTTTATCGCGATAGCCGCGTTGCCGAAATCCTTGATGACCCCGTGGCAGGAGGACATATACACGGTCTTGCCGTTTGGCTGCTTGATGAAGGGCTCGTAGATGAATCCCTTGGACAGCTTGCCGAATTTCCACAGGTGGAAGATGACGTCCTTGCCGGTATAGACGGCGGTCCCGTCGCTCCGCAGGAGGACCTTGTCCGGGTTCTCCATCTTCCCGAACTCCTCCTCGAATTCCTCGCCGAGTTTCACCACCCAGCAGCCTGCGTTCTTGCCCTCCTTCTCCAATACGACCGCCTTGTTCTTCTTGATGAAGGCGATGCCTTCAGTGAAGATGTTCTTCATGATGTCGCTTTCGAATATCATGGCATCGTGGTAGATGCCGAACTCGAAGGCGGTCTCATATTGGGCCCTGACGCACTTCTCGGCGAGCGTGCGCCCGGCCCGGGCTATCTCTGAATCGCCCTCTTCCATGGATTTGAGCACCTTGCGCACGCCTTCGACCACCGCCTTGTCCTCTTCGAAGCGCTTGGCGATCCCGACATACTGGTGGCCGAGCCATGTGTCGAACTTGCCTTGCGGATCTGATTCGTAGTTCAGGAACCCCCAGAGGTTCTGCGCCACCTGGAGCCCGAGATCGTCTATATAGTCTATGCGCTCCACCGCAAAGCCGTCGAATTCCAGTATCCTCGCCACAGAATCCCCGAGTATCGCGTTGCGCAGATGCCCGATGTGATAGGGCTTGTTGGGATTGACGGATGGGAACTCGATCAGCACTTTCCCTTTCTTTTTCTTCCCCGACCCGTACCTATCCTTCTTGTCCATGATGTCCTGGAGTATGGATGAATACGCCTTGTCGCTGAGATGGAAGTTGATATACGGCCCGGCGGCTTCGATCTTGGAAAAGCTCGCGGACCTCTTCATCTTCTTCACAATCTCCGCCGCCAGCTTGGCGGGGTTCTCTTTCTTCTCTTTAGACAATACGAACGCGATCTTGCTGGAAAGGTCCCCGACCTTGCCGACATCCAGGCCCGCGAGGGCGTCCTCCCCCCTGGCGCCTGAGGCGGCGGCCAGCAGCTTCGCCGCTTCCTCTTTCAGTTCGTCAAGCAATCTGGACACCCCGCATGTAAGCCGCCCTGACATCTTCGATGGCGTCGTTGATGATTATCGCATCCCCTCTTTTTATCAGGAAGCGCCGGTCGCCGCGCACCCGCCCTGCGCGCCTGCAGACGGTCCCCGCCATCGCCTTCTCGAACCGCTCCAGGTTCTCGGGGGCGACGCTCACCACGAACCTTCCGGGGCTCTCTCCGAATAGGACCGCGTCCTCGCGCTCCACATCCGCTGCGATATGGTCTATATCCAGTTCCGCCCCCAATCCGTTGCCGAGGGCGGACTCGGCGAAGGCCACCGCGAGGCCGCCGTCGGAGACATCATGGGCAGATGCCAAGAGCCCTTCTTCTATGGCGGCTGAGAGCGCCTTATAGAGCGGGACGTGCTCTTCCGGCCTCACCTGGGGCGGATTGTTCCCGACCCCGTTGAAGAGCCGGTAGAACTCGCTCCCGCCGAGCTCGTCCTTCGTCGTCCCGAGGACGTAGACATAGTCCCCGGGGGTGCGGAACTCGGAACAAAGGGCCCTGTGGATGCTCCCGATTTTCCCGACGACTGTCACAAGCAGGGTGGGCGGTATCGAGTATTTCCTCTCGCCGGTGTAGTAGTCGTTCTTCATGCTGTCCTTTCCTGAGATGAACGGGATGTTGTATCCGGTCGCGCAGTCATAGAGGGCTATGCAGGAGCGGACCAGGCTCCCGAGCTTCTGTTCGCCGTCAGGGGTCCGGGCTGATTTGATGGGGTCCGGCCAGCAGAAGTTGTCCAGGCACGCGAGATACCCGAACTTGGCGCCGGCCGCTATCGCGTTCCTCACCGCCTCGTCGAAAGCGAGCGACGCCATCGCATAGCCGTCCTGGACATACCTCGGGCAGATGCCGTGCGAGATGACCAGGCCCTCTTCGGAATTGAGCGCCGGCCTTATCACGGCGGCGTCTGAGGGCCCGCCCATCAGGGGCTTTATCACGCTCATGCCCTTGACCTCATGGTCGAATCTCCTGATGACGGATTCCTTGACAGTGATGTTCGGCGATGAGAGCAGGCGCCTGAGTACGTCCCTGGGGTCATAATGCCCGATATTCGGTTCGGTGTAGATGAGCTTTTTCCAGGACGCCTTCAATCTCAATTGAGGCACGCCTTCGTGGAGGAAACCGAGGTCCAGATAAGCGGCGGTCTGGCCGTTGTATAATATATGGAACCGGCCCGAATCCGTGAACTTGCCCACCACGCTGCATTCCACCCCGTGCTTTTTGGAGAGGGCCATCAAGGCCTCGAGCTTCTCCGGGCGCACCGCGAACGTCATCCTCTCCTGGGATTCCGAGACCAGGATCTCCCATGGGTCCAGGCCGGGGTACTTCAATGGGGCCTTGTCCAGATGCATCTCGCATCCGCCGGATATCTGCGCGAGCTCGCCTATGCTTGACGATAATCCGCCCGCGCCGTTGTCTGTCACGGCTTCATAGAGCCCCTGGTCGCGCGCTTCGAGGAGCAGGTCAAGCGCCTTCTTCTGGGTTATCGGGTCGCCGATCTGGACGACGCTCTGGGGGGTGGAGGAATCGATCTGCATCGATGAGAATGTGGCGCCATGTATGCCGTCTTTCCCTATCCTGCCCCCCGCCATCACCGCGAGGAAGCCGGGCTCGATCACCTTCTCGGAAGTCCTCCTCCCGTTTATGGATGAGGGCATGATCCCGATGGTCCCGCAATAGACCAGGGGCCTGCAGGTGTAATCCTTATCGAATATGATGGAGCCGTTCACGGTCGGGATGCCCATCTTGTTGCCCCCGTGCTCGATCCCTTTCACCACGCCTTCGGATATGACCCGAGGGTGCAGCACGCCCTTGGGGACGTCCTCTTTCTTGGCATCCAATGGCCCGAAGCACAGGATATCGATGTTCGCTATCGGGTTCGCCCCCATCCCCGTCCCCATGATGTCGCGCTGGACGCCCAGGATGCCTGTGAGCGCCCCGCCGTATGGGTCCAGGGCGCTCGGGGCGTTGTGCGTCTCGACTTTGACCGCGATGTCGTATTCGTGGTTGAACTTGATTATCCCGCCGTTGTCCTTGAAGACGCTCACCACGTAGGGCTTCTTCGCCTGCTCGGTGGCGCCCCGGATAAATGTCTTGAAAAGCGAGTTTATCGCGTGCTTCTCGCCCTCCTCGTCATACTGGATCATGGCGTTGAATATCTTGTGCTTGCAGTGCTCGCTCCAGGTCTGGGCGAACGCTTCCAGCTCCACGTCGGTGATCTTGTTGTCCAGGCCGACCTTCTTCCTCGCCTCCAGCTCCTTTTCGTCCTTGAAATACGCCTTGATGGCGGCGAACTCCTCGAATGACAATGACAATAGCCTCTCCTTGGCCAGGGCCTCGAAGCGCTCCTTGCCCAGGTGCAGACTGAAGCGCTGGACCGCAGGCTCGTGGACGATTTTCACTTTCGGCAGGTATGCGGGAGGCTCGACGCCGGGTGCATGCAGCATATAGCGCTCGATCAGCGGGTTGTGGAGCATCAGGGCGATGCGCTCGCACGCCAATTCGTCGACACCCTCGCCATCGATGGCATACATCCGTGAATAGAAAACCTCGACGTCTTTTCCCAGGCGGTCTTTGACGGCTTCGGATGCGGTATGGCCTATATTGTCCGTAACCCCCGGGAGAAGGCCTATCTCGACCCTCCAGGATTTGGGGAACAGCGGCTCGGTGAATGAGTATCCGTTGATGATGGCGTCTGAGAAGACGTCCTCTGCGAGCGATGCCATATCGGCTTGCGGAAGCGCCTCCGCAAGGTTATAGACATCGACGAAGCTTATCCGAAGCTCCATCCCGAGCTCTTTTTTCAGGGCTTCGGAGAGCCGGCTGCCCTGGACGTCGCGCATGCCTGTCTTGGTGGCCAGCTCTAGTCTCTGCTGCATGTGTATCACGGATGGATGCATATCCTGCCCAAGGGTTTAATACCCTGCGAAATCACTGGAGCTCGAGGTATATCGCGACCTCGTCGTTCGCGCCCTCCTGGGTGGAGAGGGTGTAGGGTATCTGGGTGAGGAAGTCGTAGGCGCCGTATGAGTCGTCCGCGCTCGCGTTTATCTTGGTCATCCACACCGTGGACTGGTTGACCGCGTTGGTGTATTCAGCCCCCCCGTCCGACTTGTCCCAGAGGATGCCCGTCTTGAAGGTGGTGTTGTAGGAAGTCGAGTTCGAGACGGGTATGTAGTTTATCGCCCTGCCGAATATCGTGTAGTTCTTCGTCTCCTTCGGGCTGGTGCCGTCTGTGGAGTAGGTGGAGGAGATGCTGTCGGTGAACGATCCGGAGCTGAAGGCGGCGTCCAGTTCCGTGAAGTCGCTGGATGACGATTGGTTGGTGGTGTTCCTGCCGATCGCCTGGAGCTGCCCCCAGGATATCACGGAGTCGAAGTCCGTGAAGTATATGTTCAGGCCGTTCTGGGCGATCCAGCTGTATATGTTGTATGTGGTGTTGCCGAGCACTATGGTGCCGTTGGTGTCGCCGAAGAAGCGGTGCCATAAGGAACTGCACGAGTATTCGCAGCCGTAGTGGCCATTTTCGCTCCAGGTGAGCCAGGAGTCGCAGCGGTCCAGGGAGCCGGCATTCGATGCGCCCAGGTTGTTGATGTCCAGGCCGTTCCAGCAGACATAGTCGTTGGACAATGCGCCGGTGTCGCTGCCCGCATCGAACCTGATGCCGCCCACCACGTTCCGCGTTATGTTCGTCCCGCTGAAGTTGTTGTTGTCGGATGTCTCCAGGTAGACGCCGTACTGGGTGTTGTTGAATATCCTTGATGAGTAGACCTTCGTGTATTGGCCGTCGTCGGAACCCATGCCGTGGATGGTGTTGTTGCAGACGTCTATGTTCGTGAAGTTGACGCCGATTGTGTGGTGGAGCTTCACGCCGTACTGGTGGTTGTAGCAGAAGGTGGAGTTCTCGATAATCGTCCGCTCGACCTGGACAAGCTGCAGGCCGTGGCCCTTGTTGTCGTTGACCGTGACGTTCGTCACCACCGAGTCGTTGAGGTTGTTGAGGTTTATGCCGTTCGCCTCGTTGTCCATGATCTCGGTCGGGTCGATGAGCACGTTGTTGGACAGGTTGGCGAAGATGCCGTCGGCGCTCGAGTTGGTGATGTTGAGCGCGGTGAGGTTGTTCCGGTATCCGCCGAAGAGGGATACGCCGTTGGTATTGTTGAAGAACGTGCTGTTGGTCACTACGCTGTCGTTGGACTGGTAGAACATCATTCCGGAGGTGGAATAGTTGTGCACCCTCGGGCAGTTCTTCACCGTGACGTTCTTTATCGAGCCGTTGAGCAGGATCCCGTAGGTGTCGGAGCCGGACTGGCTGTTGTCGTATGTGATGTTGAATCCGTTGCAGTCGAAGGTGACGTTCGACGCCGCGATGACCACGCAGGCGAAGCCCGAGAGCGGAAGGGCGTAGTTCGGGGCGCCGACATAGTCGGTCGACTGGACATAGTTCGTCCCGCTCTCGCTTATGATCGGGCAGGTCTCGTTCTGCTCCAGGATGCCGTAGGTGCTCGCCGGGTTCATGTTTGTCAAGCTGAAGGTGTTGCTGGTCGTATTCGGCGTGTCGTTGAGCATGGTCCAGCTGCTGCTCGAATTGTATTTCCACAGCTCGAATAGGCTCTCGTTGTAGCTGGCGCTCTCTGCGTCCGT